>NZ_JACSQE010000005.1:0-33034 GCF_014836745.1 Oerskovia gallyi | reverse complement strand
GCCCGGGCGTGCGCCCGGGCCACCTCCGACGACCGGTCCGTGGACCCGTCAGCCGCTCGCGTGCCCGGGAGGTGCGCCGGCGGGGGCGGCGAGCTCCGTCGTCGGGCCGTGGGGACGGACCAGGCTCAGGCGAGCGCCTTGGCCTTGAGCGACGCGAACTCGTCGGGCGTGATGGTGCCCGCGTCCAGGAGAGCCTTGGCCGTGGCGATCTGGTCGGTCGCGGACTGACCACCCGTCGCGACCTCGCGGATGTAGGAGTCGGCCTGCGCCTTGGCCGCGTTGGCGGCCGCGAGGTGCCGCTCCGTCATCCCCCGGCCGCGGGCGATGATGTAGATCAGCGCCGTGAGGAACGGGATGAAGACCAGACCGACGATCCACAGCGCCTTCCACCAGCCGCTGAGCGTGTGGTCACGGAACAGGTCGGTGAGGATCTGGAAGAGCACCATCAGGTACGCGATGAAGACGAACCACCAGATCAGAAGCCAGAAGAAGTCCCAGAATTCCATGGTGAAGCCCCGTTCGACGATCTCCGGCGCTCGCGAGCGCGAGGCGCTGACGTCAGGTTAGTGACGGGCGTCACGATGCGCGCGGCGAAACGGGCGGGTTCCGGGGGAAGCGCCCCTGATGCGAAGTCTCGCGGGCACGCCGAGGGTGACGCACCTTGCCTGCCGACGGTGACCCGTCGTCGACCTCGGCGGCCCCCGTCGCGCCGGGGAGGATCGATTCACCCCGCGCTTCCCGATGACGGACCGCGGCCCGCACGCCATACTGAGGCGGTGACCGAGGCCCAGGCGATCTTCGAGCTGGTCGAGGCAGGTCTCGGGACCCCGACCGCGGACGAGTCCTTCGACCGCTTCGCCCGCCTGGCCATGCGCCAGCTCGGCGTCCCGACGGCCGCCGTGTCCCTCGTCCTGTCCGACGAGCAGGTGTATCCCGGGGCCCACGGCATGCCCGAGGACATCCAGCTCAGCCGGCGCATGCCGCTCACCCATTCGTTCTGCCAGCACGTGACGAACGACCGCGAGCCGCTCGTCGTGCCGGACACCCGCAAGGACGCCCGGGTCTGGGACAACCCGTCCATCCCGGAGTTCGGCGTCCTCGCGTACGCGGGCTTCCCGATCTTCGACCAGCGCGGCCGCGTCGTCGGGACGCTGTGCGCGATGGACGACGAGCCCCACGACTGGACCGACACCGACCTCGCGACCCTCGCCGACCTGACGGCCGCGTGCACGTCCGAGCTCCAGCTGCGCATCGCGCACGAGCGGGCGACCCGGATGCAGAACCTCGCCATCCAGGCGACCCGGCGCAACCGCCTGCTGCTCATGCTCAGCGAGGCCTTCGCCGACGCGACCTCCGTGCAGGACGTGGGCGAGACCCTCGCGTACGTGGCGTCGTCGGCGATCGGGGCCCGGTACGCCGGGCTCGCGGTCGTCGACCCGTCGCGCAAGAGCCTGACGTACACGAGCATGGACCACCTGGAGCCGGCGCTCGCGCCCTCGTACCGGTACGCCCGCCTCGACGACCCGGACCGCGTCCTGTCGTTCGTCGCCCGCACCCAGGAGGCCCTGTTCTTCCGGGACGAGGGCGAGATCCTCGCGGCGTTCCCGAACGTCTCCGAGTCGCTCGACGAGAGCGTCGGCGCGCGGGCCCTGCTGCCCGTGCTCTCCGGCACGACCCTGCTCGCGGTCATCTTCCTCGGGTGGGAGCAGGGCAAGACCGCCGACGACGAGTCCCTGTCCCGTGCGGGCCTCGCGGGCTTCGTGGCGCACGCCCTCGAACGCGTCAAGCTGCTCGAGGAACGGCGCGACGCCGCCACGACCCTCCAGGCCGCGATGCTCACGGCCCTGCCCGACATCCCCCACCTCGAGCTGGCCTCGACCTACTCGCCCGCGACGCTCACGGACCAGGTCGGGGGCGACTGGTACGACGCCGTGGTGCACGACGAGGACGCCTCGGTCCTCATGATCGGCGACGTGACGGGTCACGACATGCGGGCCGCAGCCGAGATGGGGCAGCTCAGGTCGATGCTCCGCACGTTCGCCTGGAGCCACGACGAGTCGCCCTCGGCCCTGCTCCGTCTCCTCGACCGTGCGAACACGGGGCTCTCGCTCCACGCGAGCGGGACCGCCGTCGTCGTGCGGCTCGACCGGCGCGGCGACTTCTACGACCTGTCCTGGTCCAACGCGGGCCACCCGCCGCCGCTCATCCTGAGGTCCGACGGGAAGGTCGAGCTCCTCGACACCCGGCCGGACATGATGCTCGGGTTCGTCCCCAACGCCGCGCGCAGCGACCACGTGACCCACCTCGGCCCGGGAGACACGCTCCTGCTCTACACGGACGGGCTCATCGAGCGACGCGGGGTCCCGCAGAGCGCACGCCTGTCGGGGCTGGCACAGGCCCTCGCGTCGCTGCGGCACGGCTCGACGCTCGCGCTCCCGAACGCGCTGGTCCAACGCCTGGTCGGCAGCGACCAGCGCGACGACATCGCGGTCCTCGCGGTCCGTGTCCGGGCCGCCGTCGACTCCCACCCGACGCCCGCGTGCCCCACCCGGATGACGCGCGACGTCGAGCACTCGACCGCGGCGATCTCACCGGCGCGGCGCTGGGTCGACGACATCCTGGAGAGCTGCGGGATCAACCGCGACCAGCGGCGCACCATCATGCTGCTCGCGAGCGAGACCCTGACCAACGCGGTCCAGCACGCGCAGGGACCGCTCGAGGCGGTCGTCGAGGTGTGGCCCGCGACCGTCCGGGTCGGTGTCCGGGACGCGTCCCCCGACGAGCCGACCCTGCACGACCCCGAACCGCACGAGACGGGCGGCCGCGGCATCCAGTTCCTCGACCGGTTCGCCGACCGCTGGTTCGTCGAGCACAAGACGTCGGACGGTCCGGGCAAGACCGTCTGGTTCGAGCTCGCCCGGGAAGACGCCCTCTCCCGCTGACGGTGTGGGTGGTGCGCGCTACCGTGTGAGGTGGCGCACATCGCCGCGCGCCCACGAGAGGACACCATGACCGAACGCACAGCGACCGTCGCGGACGAGGACCTCGGGGAGCTGCTGGACCAGTACCGGTCGCAGCTCACGGGCTACTGCTACCGCCTGCTCGGCTCCTCCTTCGAGGCCGACGACGCGGTCCAGGACACCATGGTCCGCGCCTGGCGATCTTACGACCGCTTCGAGGGACGCTCCGCGCTGCGCTCCTGGCTCTACCGCATCGCGACCAACGTCTGCTTCGACCACATCGCCCAGCGCAAGCGCCGCGAAAGACCCATGGGCCTCGGCGCGGCGCAGACGGCCGAGGAGAGGAACCTCGGCGAGCAGCTCTCGGAGGAGACGTGGGTCGAGCCCGTCCCCGACGACCGCGTGCTGCCCCGGGACGGCGACCCGGCAGACGTCGCGGTCGGGCGCGAGTCCATCCGCCTCGCGTTCGTCGCGGCCCTGCAGTACCTGCCTCCCAAGCAGCGCGCCGTCCTCATCCTGCGCGAGGTCCTGCGCTGGCAGGCCAGCGAGGTCGCCGAGCTCCTGGAGACCTCGGTGCCGTCGGTCAACAGCGCGCTCCAGCGGGCGCGGGCCACCCTGTCCGCCCAGGCGCACTACGGCTCGGGTCCCGGGGCCGACGGCGCCAACCTGCCGACCGTCCCCGTGGACGAGGACAAGAACGAGCTCCTGGAGAAGTACCTCGACGCGTTCGAGCGCTACGACATGCCCGCCCTGGTGGCGCTCCTCCACGACGAGGCCACGCTCTCGATGCCGCCCTACGCGCTGTGGATGCAGGGGCCGGTCCAGATCGAGCGGTGGATGGTCGGCCCGGGGGCGGAGTGCCGCGGCTCGCGCATGGTGCCGGTCCGGGCCAACGGCACGTTCGGCTTCGGTCAGTACCGGGTCGCGCCCGACGGCGGGTACGACGCCTGGGCGCTGCAGGTGATCGACACCGCGGACGGCAAGGTGACGGGCATCAACGCGTTCCTCGACGTCGAGGCCTGGTACCCGCTCTTCGGCCTGCCGCTCCATCTCGACGCGTAGAGCGGGGGGGGGGGGGGGGGCCCGTAACGCCGCCCCACCCTCACGCTCTACGTCGCGCTGGTCGCGGTCAGTCGAAGGTCTCGAGCAGCAGGTGGCGCTCCTCGTCGGTGAGGTTGGTCGCGATGAGGTCGCCGTGCAGACCGTGGAACCGTTCACCCACGCGGTCCAGGTTGCCGTCCTCGGTCACGGCGAACAGGGCGGACGTGCCCTCCGTGACCTGGGCGCGGATGCGGTCGAGCTGGTCCTTGTTCAGTCCCACGGCCTCCATCGACTTGTGGATCGCGCCCAGGGCCGCGCCCGCGGCGACCCCGATCACGGGCACGAAGAAGAGCGCGCCGAACAGCAGGCCCCAGAAGGCGCCCCAACCTGTACCGCGCCACTCGTCCTCGTGCGTGTGGCGCGTCGTGGGCTTGCTCGCGCCCTCGGGCCAGGTCACGATCGCACGGTCGACGATCTTGATCAGCCCTTCGGACGCCGCGTCCTTCAGGACACGGGACGCGACCTCCGCGCCTCCGGGGGTGTCGAACGACCAGACGGTGAAGGTAGCCATCGTTGTCCTCTCGGGCCGAGCCGGGTCATGAGCGGGTGGGTCGAGTTCGTGGGTTGATACGGGGGTATGGGGGCGTCGTTGCGTCAGCCGAGCAGCTTGGCCTTGGCGGCCACGAACTCGGCGTCGCTGAGGACACCGCTCGCGTGGAGCTGGCCGAGCTGCTCGATCTGGGCCAGGAGGTCGTTCCCACCCGCAGCAGGTGCCGTCGGCGCGGCCTGTGCCGCCTGGGCAGCCGCGGCCTGCTGCGCGTAGAGCTGCTGCTGCTGAGCCTGCTGCTGCGCCTCGTACTGCTGCTGCTCGGCCTGCTGCTCGGCCTTGCTCTGCTGGTGCCGGTTCACGGCTCCGGCCGTGGCGGAAGCCGTCCCGGCGATGACGGCGGTACGGGCCATGGTGCCCAGCAGACCTGGGCGTCCGACGCGTCGTAGTGGCATGGTGTGCTCCGTTTCTCGTGCGATGTCTGTGCGGCGGTGGTCCCCCGTCAGCCCGTCAGGGTGGTCAGGGTGGTCGGGGTTCAGCCGACCTCGGTCTCGGCGAGCTCGACGATCTCGTTGACGACGTCGGCGGGGATGCGTTCCTGCGCGATCACCGCTGCCCCGGCGTCGTGCACGGCACCGACGAACTGCCGTGCCCAGGAGTGCTCGACGATCAGGACGAGGGCGGACGTCCCGGGCTCGAGGTTCGATGCGACGTCGTCGATGTCCTCCTGCCCCGCGAGACCCGAGCTGCCGAGCTGGGTCTCGGTGATGTCGAGCTCGTCGCCGAGGTCCTCGACCTCGACCACGTCGATCTCGCCCCCGACCCCCTTGCGGATGACGGTGAGGTCGAGGAGCCGGACGACGTCGGACCCGAGGAGGTCGGCGATCGCGATCTTCACCGCGTCGGGGACCCGTTCGGAAGGGAAGGCGATCGCGACGAACTCGACCGGACCGAACTGTGTCGTGGCCATGGGTGGTGCTCCGTTCTTCGGGGTTGCGCGTGCCAGAAGCGTGGGGGTTGGTCTCGGGAGGGCGGACGGGTGACGGTCAGGCCGTCGTCACGGCAGCGACGACTGCGACGCCCGCTCGGCCTCGTCACCGTGCACGACGAGCGCCCACAGCACGAAGATCCCGAGCACGATCGTGACGACGGACCACCACGGGCTCGCCGGGAGCGCGACGAACTGGGTCAGCACGTTGAGCACGACGAGCACGATCGCGACGAGCCGTGCCCAGCCACGCCCCGCGAGGAGCGCGAAGCCGACGATCACGAGGAGCACCCCGACGACCAGGTGGACCCATCCCCACGTCGACACGTCGAGCACCACGATGCCCTGCTCCCCCAGCCCGACGAGCTTCTCGGGGGAGAACGCGGCGACCATGCCGCTGATCGCGTTGAACAGCCCGAGCGTGACCAGGACGATGCCCGCGAACCACACCCAGCCGACCCATCCCGTGACCTGTGACGACCGTGCCATGGTGCCTCCTCGCACGCGTAGAACGGGTGACGTCGTCCTGGCCGTGACCGGCCCGGCGTCACCCCGGAAGTCTCGCTCCCCCTGATCGTGGCACCGGACTCCCGCGTCGGCATCCGCTGCGCGGACGGCCGTCCACCACCACTATGGGTCCATGGAACTCGGGTTCACGGGCGGGATCGCGCTGGTCGTCGTGCTCGGGGTCGTGGGTCAGGTCGCTGCCAAGGCGCTCAAGGTGCCCTCGATCCTGCTGCTGCTCGTGCTGGGGCTGCTGGCCGGTCCGGTGTCGGGGCTGGTCGACCCCGACGTCCTGCTGGGCGACGAGCTGTTCCCGCTCGTGTCGATGGCGGTCGGTCTCCTGCTGTTCGAGGAGTCGCTCAAGCTCGACATGAAACGGCTCCAGGGCGGGGCGCGGCGACCGGTCGCGCTGCTCGTGACGCTCGGCGCGGTCCTGACGGGGGTCGGGGCGACGCTGATCTGCTGGTGGGTGCTCGACCTCCCGTTCTCCCGGGCCGCGGTGATCGGGGCCATCCTCATCGTGTCGGGTCCGACCGTCGTCGGGCCGCTGCTCGCGGTGATCCGGCCCAAGCAGCCGCTCGAGTCGGTGCTCGCGTTCGAGGGCATCTTCATCGACCCGATCGGCGCGACGGTCGCGCTCGCGATGGCCAACATCGCGCTCCACGCGGCCCCCGAGCACCTGGGCGCGACCGCGCTCTCCGGGGTGCTCACGGGGGCCGTCGCCGCGGCGGTCTACGTCGCGGCGGTCCGGTGGGGCAGGGTGCCGGCCGCGACCGAGGTGTCGCTCGCGTTCGCCACGGCGCTCGCGACGTACGCCGTGGCCGAGGCGTTCCACGAGGAGGCCGGCCTGTTCGCGACCACGACGCTGGGCATCGTGCTCGCGAACCAGCGCTGGGCGCGCATCGAGCCGCTGCACGAGTTCGGCAGCCACGTCGGCCTGCTGCTCATCGGGACGCTCTTCATCCTGCTCTCGGCACGGGTCGACCTCGACGCACTCGTGGCGTACGCCCTGCCGACGCTCGGGATCGTCGCGCTCCTCGTCCTGGTCCTGCGCCCGCTCGTCGCGTCGATCGCGACGACGGGCAGCGTCCTGACGAGCCGAGAACGCGTCATGGTCGGCTGGATGGCGCCGCGCGGGATCGTCGCGGCGTCGACCGCGTCGGTCTTCGCCCTGCGCTTCGAGGACGACGGCCAGCCGTTCGAGCAGCTCGTCCCCGTGGTCTTCGGGGTGATCCTCCTGACGGCGGTCGTGTACGGCCTCACGGGGCCGTGGGTCGCGGCGCGCCTGGGCGTGCGCTCACCCGGCCCGGAGGACCTCGACGACGACGGTGTCCCGGTCGCGGAGGAACGCGCGCCCGGCTGACGCCGGACCTTCCCGCCCGACGGCGTGGGCGCACCACGCGCGCGCACGCGTTCGCTACGTTCGCCCCATGACGAGCGACGCGAGCACCACTCCGGAGCCGGCCCCTGGGGCGTCGGCCGCCCCGGTCACCGACCCCGACCGGCCCCGAGACTTCCTGGCCCTCTCCCCCGACGACCCGCGCAAGCCACCCCGCTGGCTGCCGCGCGCTCTCTTCATGACCGTCGTCGCGGTCTTCGTCGGGATCTTCGCCTGGTACGCGATCGGCACCCTGGAGAGCCTCGGCGTCAACATCCTCATCGCGTTCTTCATCGCCCTCGCGCTCGAGCCGATCGTGGTGTGGCTGGTCCGGCACGGGTGGCGGCGCGGTGCGGCTGCGGCGACGGCGCTGCTGGGCGGGCTCGTGGTGGTCGTCGGCATCTTCGCTCTCTTCGGCAACCTGTTCGTGCAGCAGCTCGTCCAGCTCGTCCAGTCGATCCCTGCCCTCTACACCGACATCCAGGAGTTCCTCTCGACGAGGTTCGACGTCGACATACCGAGCTCCGACGAGCTCCTCAAGCAGGGCTTCAACGAGTTCGGCGAGGACGTCGCGTCCGGTGCCCTGGTCGTGGGGACGACGATCGTGGGCGTGATCTTCGCGTTCCTGACGATCATGCTCGTGACGTACTACCTGCTCGCGGCTGGCCCCAAGTTCCGCGTCGCGATCTGCCGCTGGCTCACGCCGAACCGCCAGCAGGAGGTCCTGCGCCTGTGGGAGATCACGCAGGTCAAGGTCTCCGACTTCATCAACTCCCGCATCGTCCTCGCGGCACTGTCGAGCGTCTTCACGTTCGTCTTCCTGCTGATCCTCGGCACGGACTACGCCCTGCCGCTGTCGGTGTTCGTCGGCGTCGTGTCGCAGTTCGTGCCGACGATCGGTACGTACATCGGCGGCGCGCTGCCCGTGATCGTGGCACTGACCTCGCAGGGGCTCCCGCAGGCCCTCGCGGTCCTCATCTTCATCGTCGCCTACCAGCAGCTCGAGAACCTGTACTTCTCGCCCAAGGTCTCGGCGCGGGCCCTCGAGATGAACCCTGCGGTGTCGTTCGTGGTCGTGCTCGCCTTCGGGGCGGTGTTCGGTGCGCTCGGCGCGTTCCTGTCGCTCCCGATCGCCGCGACCATCCAGGCCGTCGCGAACACGTACATCCAGCGGCACGAGCTGGTGGACTCGCACATGCTGCACGACCCGGGCCACGAGAAGGACGACGACCCCGACGACGACCCGGGCGAGAAGGACGGCGGGGTCGCGCGACGCCGTCGGGCGAACCGCAAGGCCGGCCGCGACGCCGCGAAGACCGTCGACGAGCGCCACGCCGACGGCATCGAGTAGCGCCCGCAGCCGCTCTGCGGCGTGGGCCGCCCTCCCGCCCCGGGGGCGGCCCACGCTGTTCTCCTACTCGCGAGCCCGACGGCGGACCCTCACCAGAACCGTCCCGAGGAGCGTCAGGAGCGCGGCCCCCGCGACGAGCGCGGCGACGTTCGCACCGGTGAACGCGAGCCCGCCCGAGCTCGGGGAGCCGGTGACCAGCGGCACCTCGTGCGTCGTCGTGCAGACGACGCAGCCGCCGCCAGGCCCAGGGGTCGCGAGGTTGGTGACCGTGACGCCCCAGGCATTCACGGCGAGCCGCACCTGGTACGTCAGCGTCGCGGTCTGCCCGGCCGCGGTGAGGTCCGGGACCGCCCACGTGAGCGTCGACCCGGAGATCGTCGCCCCCTCGGGCGTCGCGACGAGCGCACCGTACGCGAGGACCTTGGACAGGTCGTCCGTCACGACCGCCCCCGTGACGAGGGCACCGGTCGTGCTCGTCACCGTCAAGGTGTAGGTGATGGTGCTGCCCGGCGCCACCTTGGTCCCCGAGGCGGGATCGCTCGACTTGGTGAGCGTCCAGGCCGGGGTCACGTGCGACGTCGTCCGGCACGCCTCCGCCGGGTCGACGACCGCGAGGGCCACGGCCGCTGCGGCGGCCACCTCAGGTGCGGTGGTGCCAGCAGGTTCGGCGGCCGCCCGGGCGACGACGGCGACCGCAGCCGCCTCGGGCTCGGCTCCCGACGTCGACGACGTCTCCTCGGTCGGTGTGGACCCTGCTGGTTCCTCGGGCTCGACGCACGGCTCTGCACCAGGAGCCGTGACCACGTTGGTGAGCGTGACGCCGTACGCGCCGTCGTTGACGCGCACCTGGTAGGTGATCGTCTCGGTGTCGACCAGGTTCCCGATGGCCCAGACGAGCGTGGTCCCCGTGAGCACGGCACCGCCCGTCGAGGCCTCGATGCTGCCCTCGACGAACGTCGCGTTGTCCAGCACTGCGGCCAGGTCGTCCGTGACGACGACGTCCGGGTCGAACCCCTCGCCGACCGTCGCCACGGTCACCGTGTACGTGATGACGTCGCCCGGCAGGACCGTCGCCCCGCTGCCCGGATCGCTCGACTTCACGACCGTGAAGGGCGCCGGGATGTCGTCGTTCACGACGGTGCAGACGACCGCCTGCCCGACGTCGACCTGGACCGTCCCGTCGGTCACGGCCACGGGCGTGGCGGCACCGCCGTCGACGCCGGGGATCTCGCACGTCCAGTCGGACGCCTCGTATCCGGCCGGACCACCCGTCTCGGAGAGCGCGTAGTCGCCCGCCACGACGTCCGCCCCCGTGACTGCAGGGTCACCGCTCACGCCGCTGAGCGGAGTCGGGCCGTCGGCCTCGAGCGTCCAGTCGGCGGGCTCCGCCGATCCGCCACTGTCGTTGACGACCTCCTTGACCAACGTCAGCGTCGACGGCTGCGCCGTGTTGGTGATGACGCAGGTCACGTCGACCGCGAGCGCGATCGTGATGGCACCGTCAGGAACCGGGACCCCGCCGCAGACCCAGTCACCAGCCTCGTACCCGGCGGGGCCAGACTCCGAGAGCGCGTACTCACCGATCGCCACGGGAACGCTCGTCACCTCGGGAGCCCCGGACGGACCGCTCACCGTGACCGGGCCTGCGGCGGTCAGGACCCAGTCCTCGGGTGCGGCGGTCCCCCCGGTGGTCCCGTTGTCGACCTCCTTGACGAGCGTCAGCGTCGGCTGCAGCGCGGTGTTCACGATCCGGCAGCTCACGTCGCCACCGACCGGGATCGCGACCCTCGCTCCGGTCACCGTGGCGCCCGTGCAGCTCCACTGGCCGGACTCGAAGCCTTGGATCTCGGACTCCGTCAGGTCGTAGTCCCCCGCGAAGACCTCGACCTGCGACACGCCCCCCGGGGTCGCGGGGTCGCCGTTCCCGGACACCGGGTCCTGCCCGGTGACGTCGACCGGCGTCGCGGTGAGCGTCCAGTCCCGCGGGACCTCCTGCGCGCGCGTCGACCCGACGTCCACGACCTTGGTCAAGGTGAGACGGGCCGGCGTGTCCCCGTTGACGAACGTGCAGGTCGCCGTGTCCAGCGGCAGGAGCGTGACGACCGTGCCGTTCACCGGCACACCGGCCTCGGTCACGCACTCGACGGAGCGCTCGGTGTAGCCGGCTGGGCCCCCCGACTCCGTGAGCTGGTACGCCACGCCGGGCCGGACGTTGATGGAGGTGTCGCCCGTGCCCACGTCGCTTCCCGTGACCGTCTGCGGCTCAA
Source organism: Oerskovia gallyi (assembly GCF_014836745.1). Lineage (NCBI taxonomy): Bacteria > Bacillati > Actinomycetota > Actinomycetes > Micrococcales > Cellulomonadaceae > Oerskovia > Oerskovia gallyi. Next base: position 21,998 of record NZ_JACSQE010000005.1, on the reverse strand, counting down.
GACCGGCGGGGAAGTCCCCGGTCGGCGTCGCCGTCAGAGTCCAGTCGGCCGGCACCGCTTCCCCGCCGTACTCGTTCTCGACGACCTTCCGCAGGTCGAGCGTCGCGGTCTGGTTGACCGCGGTGCAGCGGATCCAGCGACCGAACGGCACGTTGACGCCGCCGTTGAGGCCGTCGGAGAAGCCGGGGATGACCGTGGTGCCGTCCGCGGCGAGCTCGACGCACAGCCAGCTCACGGTCGAGCCGGGGATCGGGACCGCGTTGGGTCCGGTCGCCTGGGCGTAGTTGAGGTCACCGCCGGACTCGTTCAGCGGGTAGATCACGCCCGGGGTGACCTCGGCGGTTGCTCCCGGTGCTCCCGTGACCCCGCTAGGACCGGGGAGCGCCCCCGTGGGCGCGACGGCATCGAGCGTCCAGTCCGTGGGCGCCGGGTCATCGTCCCCGTCGCCGCCCTGGACCGTCTTGGCGAGCGTGAGCCGGCTCGTGCACGTCACGGTGTTCGTGACCGTGGCGGTGTTGCTCCCGACGCCGAGGGTCGGGGAGTACGGCAACGTCTCGGAGATCTCAGTGCCGTTGAAGGCGGTCACCGCGGTCCCGACGAGCGTGCACTGGGTCAGGACCACGGTCGTCGACTCGCCGATCGCAGGCGTCTGCCCCGCCTGCAGGCCGGTGCGCGGGACGCCCCACGCCTGGGGCGTGCCGGCGATGGAGGCCGAGGCCGAGAGCCCCTCGGGCTGCGCACCGTCGGCGTAGGTCTGGCCGTTCACGACCCACTGCTTGGAGAGCGTCAGGGACGCGACCGGGTTGGGTGCCCGGTTGTAGACCGTGCAGGTCACCGCGGTGGTCGGGTCCACGGGCACCGTGAAACCGGTCGCACCGCTGTTCGTCGCGGTCACGGTGTCGCCCGTCACGATGTCGGTGCAGACCGCGTTCGCACCGTCCACCTGCTGCAGGGTGAAGCCGGACTGCTGCGTCTCCATGACGCCGACGACCCCGGACGACGTCGACGAGGGGTACGAGAGCTCGAAGTTCGCGGCCCCCGTCCCCGCCGCCGTCGTGACCGTGGACGGGTCCTCGACCGTGACGTCCCCGGACTGGGTCTCGGCGGTGAACTCCCACCCACCCGCAGGCTCTGCGCCCTCGATCGACCCGACCGGCGCGCCCGAGGGGACGACCTGCTTGATGACGGAGACCGATCCTTCGCAGTTGCCGAGGGCGAGCGCGCGGAGCTGGTTGCCCGCCTCCGCGTAGTCCTCGGTCTGGAAGTAGTCCGTCCCGGCGAGCTCTCCGGAGATGGCCCGCAGGTTGAGCCCGCTCCCCGCGTTCTCGATCCCGTCCCCGACGCCGAACGCGACCATGTGGGTCCCCTCGGCCTTGACGGCGTTCGCGCTGAACACCCCGTTCTCGACCTCACGCAGACGGGTGAAGTTCCCCGGGCCCTCCTGGTTGCCGTAGAAGGTCGGGTTCCCGTCGGTGAGGACGATCGCGACGTCGTAGTCGGCCGCGCTCGCCGCAACCTGGTAGATGCCGCGGTCCCAGTTGGTGCCGCCACCGGCCGTGTAGCTGTCGATCCGGTCCTTCACGAGCTGGGCGCTGTCCTCCGTGGAGACCGGGGTCAGGGCCAGGTTGGGGTTGCCCGCTGCGGGGGCGAGCGAGCTGAACGTGAACAGGCCCATGTTGGACGGCGTGCCGGTCAGCGAGTCCACGAACTGGTTGGCGGCGGCCTTGAGCTGCGGCAGGTCACCCGCGACGGACCCGGAGAGGTCGAGCACGAGCGCGACGTCGATCCCGCACTGCGCAGGGAACGTCGGATTGACTCGCGAGGTCTGCCAGATGCCACCTGACGCCACGGCGTTCGCGTTGCCGGTCCCGAGCATGAACGAGCCCTGCGAGGTGTAGGTCGTGCCCGCCCGGAGCTGGGTACCGGTACGGAACTCGTACGGGGTGATCGTCGCACCGCTGCCCCCCGTCCCGAGGTCGGGGTTCTCGTACCAGCCCGCGGGATCTTCGGTCTGGACGACCCAGAACCGGCGTTCGCGGTTGGCCCCACCGACCTGCGTGTTCGGCACGACGAACGAGCAGTCGCCGTCGGCGTCGGACACGCACGTGGCCCACGCGTCGGCGACCGGTGTCGTGGGAACGCCCGTGCCGTCGTAGAGCTGGAGGGTGACCTCGGCCAGCGGACCGACCGCGACCAGGCTGGTGCGGTCACCGCCCACCTTGACGGTGATGACCGCATTGTTCCCCGTGGCCGGAGGGACCAGGAAGGGCGTCACGCCGGGACCCTCCACGGCGTCGTCGGGCGTTGCCGGCTCCGGCTCGGGGGCCGGGTCCGTCTCGGGGACCGGTGGTCCCAAGATCTCACCGCCCGACGGTTCCTCGGTGGCTGGCGGGTCCGTCGGGGCCGAGGGTTCCTCGCCACCGGTCGGGCCGTCGCTCGGCGGCGGAACGCTCTCCGCGGGGGCGTCGACGGGTGACGAGGGCTCGGCGGCCGCCGGGCTCTGCGGGGTCTGCACCGTGGGATCGGCGACCTCCTGGGTCACCGCGCTCGTCACGGCTGGCGACGGTTCGCCCTCCGCCCCGGCAGGAGCCACGAAGCCGGTGATCACCAGCGAGGCCAGGGCGAGAGACGCCGTGATCCCCGGCAGCAGCCGCCTCCTGAGAGCCTTCGAACCCGTCGACCTGCTGAGCGTTGCACGTCCCATTGCCGTCCCCTTGTTGGCTGAGATCATCGCTGCGGGCCGCGTCGTCGGTGGCGTCGCCCGATTTTCAGCGTGACATCACCCGCAGCGTCCGGCGACCGCAACCGTTGGCGCGCGTCACCACGACGGCCGTGCCATCGTGGCCGAGAGGTCCCGCCCCGCGGACGTCCGCGGGGTCCGTGCACGAGGTCGAGGAGAGCAGATGTCGCACCACGAGCTTCCAGGTCGTCTGGGGTCCGTCCGCCGGGACGGCGAGCTCCCTCGACGCGAGGACCTGCCGCTGGTCTTCGACGAGCTGGACCGCCAGCTCGCGACCCAGGCGTACCTGTGGGCGTTGCCGATCGTGTCGTACGCGCAGTGGAGGAAGGTCCACTACGAGGTGTTCGGGGCGACGGGCTCCGACCTGGTCCACTACGTGACCTACCGCGACCGGCTGGGCCTCATCACGGCGAACGCGACCACGCCGTACATCCTCAACTTCTTCGACCTGTCGCAGACGGGTCCGCTCGTCATCGAGCTCCCCGCCGGCCCCACGGCGGGCGGGGTCTCGGACTTCTGGCAGCGGGAGTTCGGCGTCATGGGAGAGATGGGGCCCACGGGAGACCAGGGCGGCAAGCACCTGGTCCTCCCGCCCGGGCACGACGTCCCGGCCGGGGCCGAGGACCACATCGTCCTGCGCTCGACGGGCGTCAACGTCATGTTCGGCTTCCGCACCCTCGACCCGGACCACGCACGGGCACGAGCCCTGGTCGAGGCCGTGCGGATCTACCCGTTCGCGCTGCGCGAGGACCCGCCCGCGACCCGGGTCGTCTCGCCGGACGGGCGCCCGTGGTCGGGCGACCAGCCCACGGGGCTGGAGTTCTGGGAGCGCCTGCACGACGTCTACCAGAACGAGGTCGTCGACGAGCGCGACCGCTTCTACCTCGCGATGCTCAAGCAGCTCGGGATCGAGAAGGAGCGACCGTTCGAGCCCGACGCCCGCCTCCGCGCGATCCTCGAGGAGGGAGCGGCGGCCGGTGAGCTCATCGCGCAGGCCAACTCGTTCGACAAGCGCTTCGCCGGCTCTCGGTACTGGGAGGACCGCCGGTGGGACCTGACGATCGCGCTCTCGACCTCCGACCAGCGAGCGCCGTTCTACGACGAGCTCCTGGAGCGCGCGTCGTGGTTCTACGAGGCCGTGAGCTTCTCCGCGGCCATGAAGAGCCACACCCCCGGGCTCGGACAGGCGTACCTCAGCGCGTACACGGGCGCCGACGGCGAGTGGCTCGACGGCGCGCGCCACTACACCCTGCACGTGCCCGCGAAGGTCCCCGCCAAGCTGTTCTGGTCCGCGACGATCTACGACGCCGCGACCCGCTGCCTGATCGACAACGAGCAGCAGCGCGGCGACCGTGGCTCGCGGGACGCGGACCTCGTCCCGGACGACGACGGCTCCGTCACCCTGCACTTCGGTCCCACGCCACCGCCGAGCGGCGAGTCGAACTGGGTGCAGACCGTCCCGGGCAAGCACTGGTTCTCCTACTTCCGGTTCTACGGCCCGCTCGAGTCCTACTTCGACCGCAGCTGGAAGCTGGGCGACATCACCCCCGTGTGACCGGCGGCGCTAGGGTGCCCGGATGACCGACGCCCTTGCCGTGACCGTCCGTCCCGCGTCCCGCGACGACCTGCCCGTGGTCGCGGAGATCGCGGCGCACTACGTCCTGCACACGGTCTCGACGTTCCAGACCGAACCGCTCCCCCTCGCGGGGTGGGAGGAGCGGTGGGAGTCGCTGCGGGAGGCGGGCCGCCCGTTCCTGGTCGTCACCGTGCCGGGCGCCCCCGGCCTGCCCGACGACGTCGCCGGGTTCGCGTACGTGGGCTCCTGGCGCGAGCGCCCCGCCTACGCGGCGACGGGCGAGGACACCATCTACCTCGCCCCCGGCCGCGAGGGACGCGGCCTGGGCCGGACGCTCCTGGCCGCCCTCCTGGACGCTGCCGCAGAGGCGGGCGTGCGCGAGCTCGTCGCGGTCGTGAGCGACGCCGACTCCTCCGCGTCCGTGGTGCTGCACGAGAAGCTGGGCTTCCGGCGGGTCGGGCGTCTCGAACGCGTCGGGTTCAAGCACGGCCGCTGGCTCGACACCGTGCTGCTCCAGCGCTCGCTGGGCTGACGCCGCGGGAGAGGCCGCCCGCCCGGGCCACGCGACGCCGTCGGGCCTGGGCCGTTCAGAACGCCGAGACGTCTCCCGGCGCACGCTGCGGCCTGCTCAGGGCGCGCAGCACGGCCGTCTGCCCGTGGCGGCGCACCGACACCGTGGTCAGGACGCCGAGCACGTCCGCCACGACGTCGTCCCCGAACAGCGGGGTCGGCAGGGCCACGCTCGCCGCGAGATCGTCGCTGTGGACCGTGAGCTCGACGAGCCGCGTGAGCAGGTAGTCGTCGGTCGTCAAGGACCAGGACAACCACGAGGGCGAGACGACGGCAGGGGCATCCGGGTCCGCGAGCAGCACGGCGACCCGGTCGAGCGCGGCCCGTCCACGGCCCAGGACCGCGTCCGGACCGTCGTCGGCCAGCGCGTCGCTGCGTTCCCGCACGCCGACGTTGGCCGGGGAGTCGAGGTCGGCCCCGACCCACTCGGCGCGCGCGTAGTGGTCGTGCACGCCGACGACCTCACGTCGCGCCACGGGCGACTCGAGCACGAGGCGCGTGTGGACGACCTGCTGGAGCAGGTGGTGGGCCAGCCCGCCGACGCTCATCCCGGCGCACGCGCTCTCGGCGGACCAGGCGGCGGCGACCTCGGGCCGGGACGCGAGGTCGAGGGCGCTGCGGGCGGTCGCGAGGAAGGAGGTGCGGTCCATGCCGCACAGGGTAGGCCCGCGGCGGGCCCTCCTCCCGCGCCCGTGGCACGATGGACAGATGATCCGACCCCTGCTCGTCGGAGTGCACCCGGGCCAGCACCCGGACATCGTGCAACGCGCCGCCGGTTTCGCGCACGCCCTGGGGACGGCCATCGTGTGCGTGTGGGTGGACGTCGGACCGGTGCCCGACGACGGCCGCGCGGAGCAGCGGCTCAAGGCCGAGCTCGACGGTGCGCTGCACGGCACGGGCGTCGGCTGGACCCTCGTCGTGGCGGGTGACGGCGACGTCGCGCGCCAGCTCGACGAGGCCGCGGTGAGCCACGACGCCGCGATCGTCGTGGTCGGCGCGCACCGTGCGGGCGCCGACGGGTGGCGCAACGAAGCCCTGGGCGGCTCGGTCGCGGGCAGGCTGTCGCACCTGCAGCACCGGCCCGTCGTCGTGCTGCCCGTGCTGCCCGCGCCCTCCGAGGGCGAGCCGGACGAGGACTGACCGCCCGCCCGAGAGAACCGCCCGGCCTCCCGGGACATCCGCCCCTGCCGCCCGGGACACGTCCCGCCCCACGCTCCTCGTGTCAACCACCCACGGCCGCCGCCCGCCCGGGCCCGGCCCCACGACACGCAGGGGTCCACCATGACCGCACGACCGACAACCTCCGTCACGCCCGGGACCGACCTCGCCCACGGGCATCCCGCCCGCGCCTCCCGCGCCTGGGCGTGGACCGGCGTCGCGGCCGGCGTCCTGGGCATCGTCTCGATCCAGGCCTCGATGGCGCTCGGCGCGAACTGGGAGCAGACCGCAGGTGACGCCGACGCGGTCGTCGCCGACCTCGCGGGCAAGACGTCCACGCTCCTCGTCTTCCACACCGCGACCGTCCTGGTCGCGGTCCTCGTCCTGATCTTCGCGGCGGGTCTCAAGCGTCGCCTCGACGTCCAGGCCCCGGCGGGCAGCCTCCTGCCGACGGTCGCCGGCTCGGGCCTGGTCCTGACGTCGGTCGCGGCGCTCATGGGATCGGGGCTCGACACCCAGTTCATGTTCGGGTTCGCCGAGCTCGACAAGATCGTCCCCGAGTCGGGCGCGTTCTACGCCGACTGGACCGCGACGATCCCGTGGCTGTGGGTCGGCGCCGGACTGACCGCGGTCGCGGTCGCGGTGGCCTCGCTGCGGCACGGCGCCGCGCCGCGGTGGATCGGCGTCGTGAGCCTGCTGCTGGGCGGGATCACGCTGCTCGTGGGCGTCTCGCCGCTGCAGTACATGGCGGGCTTCGTGGGTCCGCTGTGGCTCACGGTCGCGGCGCTCGGCTTCGCGCTGGGCGACCGTCGCTGACCCGCCCGACGGCGCAGCCCACCACCGTGGACCTGTCACCACCCCCAGGGCCCGCCTCGGGCCGCGCGACCGGTCCCGCTCCTGTCTCCAGGGGCGGGGCCGGTCGTGACCGTGCCGCACCACGTGGGGGTGGAATCGCTCCCGACCTCTGTCGTCCGGGTGGTCGTGCGCCCTACGGTGGCGCTGTGGGCGCTGTCGCAGGGGACGAGCCACCGGAGTCCTCCGGCGACCCCGTCGCGCCCGGCGGGCTGCCCCGGACCGCCCTCGCCATCGCCGTCGCCTCGTGGTTCCTCGGCGTCTCGGCGCTCGTCCTGCAGCTCACGTCGGGCGTGGACGTGCTGCTCGGCGACCTGCTGTTCGTCGTCGTCGACGCCATGGTGGCGCTCGTGTACGGCTCGGTGGGTGCGATCATCCTGTCGCGGCGACGGCACGTCGTCGGGTGGCTCGTCTCGATCGCGGGCATCGGCGGCGGGCTGGCCGCGCTGGGCGGGGGCTGGCGGAGCTTCGCGAGCACGCACCCCGGCCTGCCACCGCTCGAACCGCTCGCCGCGGCGTACGGGCTCGCGTGGGTGCCGGGGACGGTCGGGCTGTTCGTGCTCGTGCCGTGGTTCGTCCGCGACCGGCCGTTGTCGCCGGGTGCCTGGCTGGGGGTCGCGGGCGGCGCCGGGTCGATCCTGTTCTTCCTGCTCGCCCCGGTCGACGACCCGCGCCCGGCCATCCTCGGCGTCGTCGTCATGGGTCTCGTGACCGCGGCCGCGACGTGGTGGCGCCACCGGCACGGACCGCCCGAGGAACGTCGCGGCCTGGGCCTCCTGGCCCTCGGCACGGCGGTCATGGCCCTGTCGTTCCTCCCGCTGCTCGGGACGTGGAGCTCGCCCGACGTGATCCTCGCGCTGCCCCTGACCCATCTCGCGTGCCAGGCGCTGTTCCCCGCGGCGCTGCTCGTCTCGGTCCTGCGCAACCGGCTGTGGGGGCTCGACCTCGCGCTGAGCCGCGCCACGATCGGCGCCCTCCTGACGCTCGCCCTGGTCGCGGTCTACGTCGCGCTCGTGGTCACGGTGACCGCGCTCGTCGGCAGCCGGCCGCTCGCCCAGGTCCTCGCGGCCGTCGGGGTCGTGCTCGCGGTCCAGCCCGCCCGCACGTGGCTCCAGCGACGCGTGCGCGCCCTGGTCTACGGCGAGACGACCGACCCCGGGCGGGCCGTGCTGCGCATGGGCCGCCAGCTCGGTGTCGCGGCGACGGCCGAGGAGCTGCTGCACGGGCTCGTCGCCTCGACGGGCGAGTCGCTCAAGCTGGAGTCGGTCACGCTCACGAGCGGCGGACCTGCCCCGACCGTCGAGGCGACCTGGGGTCGCCCGACGAGCACGCACGTCACGCACGTGCCGGTCGAGCACGGCGGCCGGGTCCTCGGGGACCTCACCGTCACCCCCCGCGCGGGCGAGCGCCTCGACACCCGGACCCGGGACGCGCTCGCCCAGCTCGCGCCCGTCGTGGCCGCGGGCCTCGCGCTCGCGAGCGGCGCGCGCGACCTCGAACAGGCCAAGGACGCCGTGACCCGGGCGCGCCTGGCCGAACGGCGACTCGTCCGCCGCGAGCTGCACGACGGCGTCGGGCCGTGGTTGAGCGGGCTGCGGCTCGGGCTGCAGGGCGCGCGCAACACCCTCGCGACCGACCCGGCCGCAGCGGCCGCCGTGCTCGAGGCGCTCCAACGCGAGGTCGAGCAGCGGGTCGGGGACGTGCGCACGCTCTCGCGCAGCCTGCTGCCGCCCGCGCTCGACGAGGCCGGGCTCGAGGCCGCGCTGCACGACCTCGCCGACCACCACGACGCGAACGGCTTCGCGGTCGAGCTGCTGTGCGGGCCGTGGGACGACCTCGACACGCGCGTCGCCGCCGCGGCCTACGCGATCGCGAGCGAGGCCGTCATCAACGCGTCCCGGCACAGCGGGGCCGCGGGCTGCCGCATCGAGGTCTCCGCCCACCCGCCGGGCCTGCCCGGGACGCTCGACGGGTGGACGCACCTGGTCGTGACGTGCGACGACGCGGGCTCCGGCGTCGGGCAGGACGCGCGCACCGGCGTCGGGACGCGGTCCATGCGGGAGCGCGCCGAGGAGCTGGGTGGGACGCTGGACATCACCTCGCTCGCACCGGGAACGCGCGTGCGGGCCGTCCTCCCCCGGAAGGTCGTGCTGTGAGCCTCATCCGCGTGGCCCTCGTCGACGACCATCCCGTGTTCCGCATCGGGATGGCGGCGCTGCTCGACTCGCTCGAGGGCGTCCGCGTCGTGGCGCAGGCCGCGAGCGCCGCGGAGGCGCGTGACGTCCTGGGCGCTCCCGACGACCTGGACCTCGTCGTCATGGACCTCGACCTGGGCGACGGGTCGGGCGTCGAGCTCACGCGGGACCTGGTGCGTTCCCGGCCGGACGTGCCGGTCCTCGTCATGACGATGCACGAGGACGACGACTCCGTCGCCGCCTGCCTGCGCGCCGGGGCCCGCGGGTACCTCGTGAAGTCCGCGTCGCCGCACGAGGTCGAGCGGGCCGTGCGGGCCGTGGCGAACGGCGAGCTGATCCTGGCGCCGGGGGTCGCGGCGCGGGCCGTGGCGAACGTGCTCGGCGGCGGGTCGCGGGCTGCGGTGCCGTTCCCGCAGCTCACCGACCGCGAGCGCGAGGTGCTCGCGCTCGTCGCCGCAGGGCTCGACAACACCGCGATCTCGCGGCGGCTGACCCTGAGCACCAAGACGGTCCGCAACTACGTCGCGGGCGTGCTCGCGAAGCTGTCGCTGCGTGACCGGGCCGCGGCGATCGTGGCGGCCCGGGAGGCGGGCCTGGTCCCGGACCGGGCGACGTCGCCCCGCTGAGCCGGCGCCCTCCCCCGCTGAGTGCGTGATTCGGCTGCGACTCGCCGGGCGTGTCGCAGCGCAATCATGCACTCAACGCTCCGAGAAGCCGGCCCGACGGCGGAGCGCACCTTCCGCGTCGAAGGTGAGCCCCGGCGTCAGGCCGGGACCCGTCACGGGTGGACGAGGATCTTCACCGCGGTCTCGTTACGGCGGACCAGGGTGTCGAAGCCCTTGCTCACGAGGTCCTCGAGCGGGATCTTCGCCGTGATGAAGGGCGCGAGGTCGACCTTGCCCTCCTGGACGAGCCGGATCGTCTCGGCGTGGTCGCGCACGTAGGCGATCGTGCCGCGCAGGTCGATCTCCTTGAGGACGAGCTTGTGCATGTCGACCGCCGCGGGCTTGCCCCAGATCGACACGACCACGATCACTCCCGCGGGGCGGACCGCGTCGAAGAGCTGGTCGAGGACCGCGTTGACGCTCGTGCACTCGAAGGCCACGTCGACGCCCTTGCCGCCCGTGATCTCGCGGACGCGGGAGATGAGGTTGTCCTGCGTGGGGTCGACGACGTGGTCGGCGACGCCCGTCTCACGGGCCTTGGTCTTCCGGGCCTCGGAGACCTCGGACATGATGACCGTGACGCCCTGGGCCTTGAGGACCGCTGCCGTGAGCAGCCCGATGGGGCCCGCACCGCCGACGAGCGCGACGTCTCCGGCCTTGGCGCCTGAGCGCACGACCGCGTGGTGCCCGACCGACAGGGGCTCGATGAGCGCGGCCTGGTCGAGCGGGATGTCGCCCACGGGGTGGACCCAGCGTCGGTCGACGACGACCTTCTCCGAGAGGCCGCCACCACCACCGGCCAGGCCGATGAAGCCCATCTTGACGCACAGGTGGTAGTTGCCGGCCTCGCACTGCGCGCACTCGCCGCACACGAAGTAGGGCTCGACGACGACCGACTCGCCGATCGTCAGGTCGTCGACGCCCTCGCCCAGCGCGGTCACGGTCCCGGAGAACTCGTGCCCCATCGTGACGGGCATCTCCTCGTGCGAGAGCGGGTGGGGGTGGCCCGCCGCGGGGATGAAGATGGGGCCTTCGAGGTACTCGTGCAGGTCGGAACCGCAGATCCCGCACCACGCGATGTCGATCGCGACCGCGCCGGGGCGCAGCTCGGGGGCCGGGACCTCCTCGATGCGGATGTCTTGTCGTCCGTGGAAACGTGCAGCCTTCATGTCCTCGCCACGCCTTCTCTCGTTGGTCGCTGGGTTCCTGACAGGCGGCGTCGTTCGGGCCGCCCAGGTGCCCGGGGCACTTGCCACCATAGGCACGTGACCTGCGCGAAAACCCCGCCAAAGGTCCCGAATCGGATGTGACATGGCCCTCGTCAGGGCGTCAGATCGAGGCGGTGCGCGGGCCGGCGACGCACCGTCCGGGCGGCGACGCGCGGAAGCGGCGTACCGCCCGAGCGGCTGGCGTGGGAGGCCGCCGGTACGTTGGGGACCATGACGGACCCGGCGACGCCCGCTCCCCTGCGCGACACCCAGCTCCCCGGCAGCGGCGGCCTGCTGCTCCTCGACTCCGCGTCGCAGTACTTCCGCGCGTTCTTCGGCGTCCCGGACTCGGTCAAGGCCCCGGACGGCACGCCCGTCAACGCGGTGCGCGGCTTCCTCGACACCATCGCGGTGCTCGTGGCCGAGCGCCGGCCCGCGCGCCTCGTGGCCTGCTGGGACGACGACTGGCGGCCCGCGTTCCGCGTCGACGCCATCCCGTCCTACAAGGCCCACCGCGTCGCGACCGAGGTCCCCGGCACCACGGGCATCGAGGAGGTGCCCGAGGCCCTGACCGCACAGGTCCCGATCATCGTCGACGTCCTCGCGGCCCTCGGCGTCGCGCGGGTCGGGTGCCCCGGCTACGAGGCGGACGACGTGATCGGCACGCTCGTCGAGCGCGAGTCGGTCCGGCGGCGCGTCGTGCGCGAGGCGGGCGGGGAGCCCGGGGCGGGCGGCGCCGTCGGGCCCGCGTCACCCGACGGTGGGCCGGTCGAGGTCGTCACGGGCGACCGCGACCTGTTCCAGCTCGTCGACGACGACGTGCCCGTGCGCGTCCTGTACACCGCGCGCGGCCTCAAGAAGCTCGACGTCGTGGACGTCGAGCGCCTGGCCGAGCGCTACGGCGTGTCGTCGGGCCAGGCGTACGCGGACATGGCCGCGCTGCGCGGCGACCCGAGCGACGGCCTGCCGGGCGTCGCGGGCATCGGGGAGAAGACCGCGGCGGGCCTGCTGGCCCGGTACGGCGACCTCGCGGGCATCCTGCGCGCGCGCGACGAGGGCGACAAGGGCCTGAGCCCCACGCAGCGGCGCCGGCTCACCGAGGCCGCGGACTACCTGGCCGTCGCGCCGCTCGTGGTCCAGGTCGCGCGCGACGCGCCCGTCCCCCCGGTGCCCGACGGCGTCCCGTCCGCGCCCGCGGACGCTGCGGCTCTCGACGAGCTCGCCGCGCGGTGGGGGCTGCGGTCGAGCGTGGACCGGGTCCTGGAGGCGTTCGCGTCGGTGCGGTGAGCTCTCCATGGTTGACACCGCTGTCATCGGTGCAGGATCGTACGGTGACGCCGCCCCCGACCGGCCTGGAGCCCTGATGCCCTCTCACGCCCCGCACGTCCTCGTCGTCGGCGAGGCGCTCGTCGACGAGGTCCGACGTGCCGACGGCACGACCGCCGAGCACCCCGGCGGCAGCCCCGCGAACGTCGCGCTGACCCTCGGCCGCCTCGGGCGCGACGTCCGGCTCGCGGCCCACCTCGGCCGCGACGAGCACGGCGACACGATCCGCGACTGGCTCGCCGACTCGGGCGTCGCCCTCACCCCCGGGTCCGACGGCGCAGCCGCCACGAGCGTCGCGCGCGCGGTCCTCGACGGGTCGGGGGCCGCGACGTACGACTTCGCGATCACGTGGGACCTGGCCCCCGGCACCCGGGCGACCGGCTCGACGCTCGCCGTCCACACCGGGTCGATCGCCGCGGTCCTGGAACCCGGTGCGACCGCGGTCCACGACCTCGTCCTCGCCGCGCGCGAGCACGCGACCATCACCTACGACCCGAACGCCCGACCCAGCCTCATGGGCACCCCCGAGGCCGCGCTCACCCGGATCGAACCTCTCGTCTCCGCTGCGGACGTGGTCAAGGTCAGCGACGAGGACGTCGAGTGGCTCTACCCGGGCACCGACCCCGTGGAGGTCGCGCACCGGTGGGCAGGGGTCTCCGGCGCAGATCGCGGACCAGCGGTCGTCGTCGTGACGTTCGGCGGCGAGGGGGCCGTCGCGGTGTGCGCGGCGGGCGAGGTCCGGGTCGCGGCACCGCGGGTCGAGGTCGTGGACACCGTGGGCGCGGGCGATACCTTCATGGGGGCGCTCATCGACGGGCTGTGGGACCGGGATCTCCTGGGCGGCGACCGGCGCGACGCGCTCCGGGCCGTCGACCTCGACGTGCTGGCCGCGGTGCTCGAACGATGCGTCGCGGCCGCCGCGATCACGGTCTCGCGCGCGGGCGCGAACCCGCCGCGACGGGACGAGCTCACGAGCTGAGGTCGTGCCCGCCGACGGTCACCCTCGGCGGGCACACGCGTCACCGTCACGCCGCCCCGATCGCCTCCTCGACCCCCAGCTCGAGCAGCAGCCGCCGCCGGAAGTCCCCGAACCCCGGCACCCCGCGGCGTCGCGGCCGGTCGAACGGCACCTCGAGCTCGACCCCGACCTTCCCGTCCTGGAGCACGGCCACGCGGTCGGCGAGCAGGATCGCCTCGTCGACGTCGTGCGTCACGAGCAGCACCGCGGGCTGGTGCTCGTGGCACAGCTCGGCCACGAGGGCCTGCATCCTGATGCGGGTCAGGGCGTCGAGCGCCGCGAACGGCTCGTCGAGCAGCAGCAGCCGGGGGTTGCGCACGAGCGCCCGGGCGAGCGCGACGCGCTGCGCCTCGCCCCCGGACAGGGTCGTGGGCCACGCGGCCTCGCGCCCGCCGAGGCCGACCTCCACGAGTGCTGCCGAGGCGGCCGCGCGCCGGTCGCGCGTGGAACGCTGCCCGAGGATCACGTTGGACCCGACGCGCTTGGACGCCACGAGCCGCGGCTCCTGGAACACGACGGTCCGCTCGGCGGGGGCCTCGACGGTCCCGGTGTCGTGCTCCTCGAGCCCGGCGAGGATGCGCAGCAGCGTCGTCTTGCCGGAGCCGCTGGCGCCGAGCAGCGCGACGAACTCGCCCGGACGCAGCGTCAGGGAGAAGTCGGAGAGGATGGTCCGGTCGCCGTACGACTTCCCGACGTTCTCGACCCGGACGGTCGGTGAGGCGAGGTCCTGCACGGTCGGTGCGCTCATGGCTTTCTCCCGAGTCGCTTGTAGGGCAGCAGGACGCGTTCGAGGAGCCGCACGACCAGGTCGACCGACAGCCCCCACACCGCGTAGATCAGGACGCACACGACGAGCACGTCCATCTGGAAGTACTGCTGCGCGGAGACCATGAGGAACCCGATGCCGCGCGGCGCGTTGGACATCTCCGCGACGATCAGCGCGAGCAGCGACACCGACAGGGACACCCGCAGGCCGACGAGGACCGACGGGATGGCCTCGGGCAGGATCACGTGCCGTACGAGCCCCAGCCCCCGCAGCCCGAACACCTTGCCCGCCTCGAGGATCTTGCGGTCGACGTTGCGCACGCCGCTGTGGGTGTTGAGGTAGAGCGGGAACAGCGCAGCGGCCGCGATGATGATGATCTTGGGTCGTTCGTCGATCCCGAACCAGAGGATGAGCAGCGGCGCGATCGCGAGGAACGGGATGGTGCGCAGCATCTGGAGCGTGGGGTCGAGGAGCTGGTCGCCCAGGCGGAACAGCCCCGCGACGACGCCGAGCGTGAGCCCCAGCAGCCCGCCGATCGCGAAGCCCACGGCCACGCGCCCGAGCGACACCGACAGGTTCTCCCACAGCACGCCCGTGGAGACGAGCTCGACGAACGCGTCGGCGACCTGCCAGGGGGCGGGGAACTGCTTCTCGTCGATCCACCCTTGCGCCGATCCCAGGAACCAGAGCGCGAGGATCGCGGTGGGCACCGAGGCGCGCAGCAGCACGTCGCGCGGTGAGCGCTTCCGCCTGCCCGACGACGTCGTGCCCCTCCGCGCCCCGGTCGCACACGTGGCGGTGGCCGGCACCGTACCGGCGGCTGTCGCTGCAGCGACCGGGGGCGCCTCCGCGCGGGCGCGCGACGTCGTCGTGCCGGCGGTCACTCGACGCCCCACGTGCTGACGTCGAACGCCTTCGGGGCGGCGCCGGAGCTGACGAGGAAGTCGAGGGTCGACTCCACGGTCGCCAGCCCGTCGGGGTCGATCGCCTGGGTGCCGTACTGCCAGAGCTCGGCCTCCTTGACGACCTCGACGGGTGAGCCCGTGGCGTCGAAGACCCACTGGGCGTACGCGTCGCGGTCGGCCTCGATCTTGGCGACGCCGGCCTCGGTGACCTCCCAGACCGCCGCGGCGAGCTCGGGGTTCGCCTCGTGGGTCTCGCGCGAGGTGAGCGAGACGCTCGTCGCGAGCAGGTCGGGGTCGTCGACGCTCGCCTTGGACAGGACCGGGAAGTCGTTCTGCAGGCGCCAGATCCCGGCCGTGGTCGCGGGGACGGGCACGGCGTCGATGTCGCCGCGCTGGAGCGCGGGCAGGGCGTCGGCGAACAGGAGGTTGACGAGCTCGACGTCGCCCAGGACCCCCGCGCGCTCGAGGACCGCGCGGCCGTACTTGTCGAAGTTGGAGCCGAACTGGAGCCCGACCTTCTTGCCCGCGAGCTGGTCGATGGTCGTCACGCCACCGGTCTTGGTGAGGAACCAGATGTCGGAGGACGGCTTGGCGATGACGAGCGCGGGGACGTCGAGGCCGCTCGCCTTGGCCTGCGTGGCCGGGGTGTCGCCGATGAAACCGACCTGGATGTCGCCCGTCTGGAGGGCCTGGACCACGGGCGGCCCGTTGTTGAACCCGACGAAGCCCTCGTACTCGAAGCCGTGCTCGGCGAGGATCGCGTCGGCGATCCCGGTCTCGACCGCGTACCCGAACGGCCCGGTCGCCACGGGCGTCTTGCCCGCGACGCCGTTCCAGGGGCCGCCCGTGGTCAGGGGCGTGAGCTCGGCGGCCGCGTCCGACCCGTCGCCCGACGGCGTCGCGGCCTCCGACGTGGAGCACGCCGCGAGCGCGGTGACGAGGACGAGCGACGCCAGGGCGGCGAAGGTGCGGTTCCGGCTCATGAGGGGGCTCCTTGGAGGGTGGTCGGGATGCTGTCGTGGTGCGGGGTCTCGTGGGGAACGGGACCGGAGGGTGCGGCCGGGGCGAGCACGTCCGCGCGGTGGTAGTCGACGTCGGACGCGAGGACCGCGCCCGGCTCCCCTGCGCGGGCGTCGCCGGTGGCGCGCGTGTCCCCGGGGTCGCCCTGGCCTCGCGGAGCCCGCCGCCACCCGACCCGGTCCCGGTACAGGCCCAGGAGGTCGCGGTCGAGCAGGTCGGCCTCGTCGAGGAACGGCGAGCCTGCGGGTTCGGGCGTGCGCGACGGGGACACGAAGATCGCGTCCTCGGGGCAGTACGCCTCGCACTGGAAGCAGGTCTGGCAGTCGGAGTGCCGTGCGATGGTCGGCACGCCGCCGTCGGCGGCGGGCTCGAAGACGTTGGTCGGGCAGATCCGCACGCAGATGTCGCACGACGTGCAGCGCGCGGCGTTCAGGATCTCGATCATGACGCCTCCTCGGTCCGGGTCGGTGGGGTGGGAGCGGCGTACGGCGCCCCGGCGTCGCCGGTCACGGGCGGCTCCGGGTCCGGCAGCACCCACAGGTCGCGCAGCCCGCCCGTGAGCAGGCGGCGGGTCTGCTGGGGGTCGGTGTCGGGGAAGTCGGTGCGGGTGTGCATGCCACGGGTCTCGGTGCGGTGGAGCGCGGTCCGGTCGGCCCAGCGGGCCATCGCGAGCATGCCCGCGGTCTCGCGCGTGCGGATCGCGTCGGCGCCGCGCACGTCCGACGGCACGAGCTCGGTCCCCGCGCGGTCCCACAGCTCGTCGAGCGTGTCGAGGGAACGCACGAGGCCGTGGTGGTGGCGGAAGGCCGACTTGTCGATGGGCAGCATCTCGTCACGGACCGCGGCGGTGATCTCGCGCCACGCCCCCTCCCTGGCCGGGGCCGAACGCAGGCGGTGCGCGCCGCCGTCGGGCCGGAGACCGAGCGTGCCCGTGGGGTCGAGGCGCTGCCCGCGGGACGACGGGTCGCGGTCCGCGGCCAAGGCGGACGCCGCCCGGCCCGACCACGTGCCGGACGCCACGGCCCACGCCAGGTTCGGGCCGCCCGCGCCGGTCGCCGCGCCGACCACGCGGTCTCGCGCCGCGACGTCGCCCGCCGCGTACAGCCCGGGGACGCCGGTCCACGCGTCACGGTCGAGCACGTGGACGCCGCCGGTACCGCGGACCGTGCCCTCCTGCACCCAGTCCATGGGGAAGCGCTCGGTGAACGGGTCGACGCCCAGCTTGTCCGTGACCATGAAGAAGTTCGGCATGGCGGCGCGCAGGGTCGGTCGGACCTCGGGCGGAAACTGGGTGAACTGAGCCGTGATCGTGCCGCGCAGCGACGCGCCGAGCAGCTCGGCGCGACTCTTGTGCAGGTTCTCGTAGGCGATGGGGACGCCCTCGTGGTCCCAGTAGGAGGCCGTGACGAAGAAGCCGTTCTTGTCCATCGAGGTGCCGAACGGGACCATGCCGTAGAAGTTGGAGAACTCCATGCTCGACAGGTGCGCGCCCACCTCGGCGGCCATCAGGTGGCCCTCGCCCGTGTTGACGTCGCCGCCCAGGGAGTGCGACTTCCAGGTGGTCCCGCCCGTCGCGAGAACGACGGCGCCGCTCGCCACCCGCCACGCGCGCCCGGTCTGGCGCTGGTAGCCCTGGGCGCCCGAGACGACACCCGCGCCGTCGACCAGGAGCTCGAGCGCGGGGCTGTGGTCGAGGACCGTGACGCCGTTCTTCTTGACCTTGCCGCGCAGGAAGCGCAGGTAGTCCGGGGACGAGCCGGAGAACGACCGCTCGCCGGGGCGGCGCGCGAAGGGGTTCACGACCGGGGCGGGGCCGCCGGCTCCGCTGCGGGCGCCGGTGCCTGCGGGACGCGAGCGGCGCGTGCGCTCGTACCCCCAGCCCTCGATGAGCGCGGTGCGGTACCAGGCCTCGTCGAGGACGTCGTTGGTCCAGTCACGGTCGGTGAGGTACCCGCCCTGCTCCTCGCGCGGCGTGATCTCCTCGTCGCGGCGCTCGGCGTCCGGCGGGACGAGCCAGTGCCCGACGCCTGCCGTCGCCGCGACACCGCTCGTGCCGCAGTAGCCCTTGTCGACCAGGACGACGCTCGCGCCCTGCTCGGTCGCGGCGATCGCGGACCAGGTCGCGGCCGGGCCGCCGCCGATCACGAGGACGTCGGCGTGCAGGAGCAGGTGCTCCGCGGAGTCCTCGACGAGGGCAGCTCGGGGGGCACGCTGCGAGGTGCGTCGGTGTGCTCCGGGACCCGCCGAGGCGCGGGAGACCGAAGGAGAGCGGGGGGAAGCAGAGGGCACAACCATGAGGGGTCGCTTTCCGGGGGGCCGCGACCTGGTCGCGGGTGCACAGGGACGCCGGTGGGGTCGGCGCGGGGGAGGCTGTCTCGTCGGGTCAGACGGGTCGACAGCAACAGCCCGGCGCGATGGCGCGGAGCGCGCGGTGCGTCGGCTCGGTGTGCATGAGAGCGACGCTAGTTGAACTAGACCGAAACGGTCCAGATTGAGTTGACGGATGAGACAAGGTTTCGCAGTGTTAACGCGTGCACCGGACCGTCACCCTCGACGGGCACGGTCGTCACCCTCGCGGGCTCTCTCCCCCGCCCCGCAGCTCCACCTCGTCGCCGAACGGGCGGGTCACCCAGGCCTCCGAGTCCCCGACGAGGTGAGCGACGTCGTCGGGCAGCGTGCCCGACGCGAGGTCCGCGACCGTCACGTTCTCCAGGACCGAGCGCATCGCGACCCGCAGCGCGACCCACGTCTGCTGGAGGGCCGCCGCGGACTCCGCGTACGACGTGTCCTCGGGCTGGACGCCCGCGATGCTCGCGAGCGGGCCGTCGATCGCACGGATGACGTCCGCGACCGCGATCCGCGCGGGTGCCGCCGCCAGGCGGAACCCGCCCTCGGCGCCCCGGCGGCTCTCGACCAGGCCCGACCTGCGCAGCTGGTTGAGGATGCCCAAGAGGAACGACCCCGGGATGCGCTGCGCCTTGCCGACGCGCTCCGCGGTCACGAACCCCTCGTCGTAGGCGACGGCGAGCTCCACGCACGCGCGGACGGCGTAGTCGATCTTGGCGGTGATGCGCATGGGCCCAGTATGCCGACGGCATGTTTCCGATCGTGCAGGAATACCGGGTGAAGCACCCCGGCCACCGGTGCGGTGCGGGTTGGGCTCGGGCGCCCGACGTGTGCGAAGGTGCAGCGGTGACTTCGTACCGGGTGAGCCTCGTCGTCGGGATGCTGCGCCCTGGCGCGTCCCCGGAAGCCGTGCTGCCCGCGGCCGCCGCCGCGGCGCGCGAGGTGACCGAGGTCGAGTCCTACGACCTGGGGATCGTGAGCGGCGAGGCCCGCGTCACGGTGCGCTTCCTCGCCGAGGACGACGACCAGGCCGCCGAGATCGCCCGCGCGGTCCGGGCTGCGGCCGGCGCCCTCGTCGAGGTGAGCGGTGCGGTCTTCACACGCCGCTACGGCCCGAAGTGGCACCCGGTCGCTGGCGGCATCCACCGCTGACCTGCGCGTCCGCCGCGATCCGAGGCCGCCGCGGGTCTGGCGTTCTCACGGGCCGGACGGCGATCGTGTCCCGCCCGGGCTCGGACGCGCACCGCGCCCGGAGACCGTAGGTTGGACACATGCTTGCCGCCTACGTGACGCACTTCGACCAGCAGGACCCGCTCGCAGGCCTGACCGTGGGAGACCTGCCCGCCCCGGAGCCCCGGGAGAACTGGTCGGTGGTGGACGTCCGGGCCGCGAGCCTGAACCACCACGACCTGTGGTCGCTGCGCGGGGTCGGTCTGCGCGCCGAGCAGCTCCCGATGATCCTCGGCACCGACGCCGCGGGCATCGCGCCCGACGGGACCGAGGTCGTCGTCCACGGCGTGATCGGCGCCGACGGGCACGGGGTAGGGCCCGCGGAGTCGCGCACGCTCCTGTCCGAGAAGTACGCGGGGACGCTCGCCGAGCAGGTCGCCGTGCCCACGAAGAACCTGATCCCCAAGCCGCCGGAGCTCACGTTCGTCGAGGCGGCGTGCCTCCCGACGGCGTGGCTCACCGCGTACCGCATGCTCTTCAGCGTGGCGGGGCTCGCCCCGGGCGACCGCGTGCTCGTCCAGGGTGCGGGGGGTGGCGTCGCGAGCGCCGCGACCCGCCTCGCGAGCGCGGCGGGCATCGAGGTGTTCGTGACGTCGCGGTCCTCGGCCAAGCGAGCCCGCGCTCTGCAGAACGGCGCGTCTGCGGTCTTCGAACCCGGGGCCCGGCTCCCCGCACGGGTGGATGCCGTGATCGAGACCGTCGGCCAGGCCACGTGGTCGCACTCGATGCGTTCGGTCCGGCCGGGCGGGACGGTCGTCGTCGCCGGGGCCACTTCCGGGGACGCGAGCCCCGCCGAGCTCTCGCGCATCTTCTTCCAGGAGATCACCGTCCGGGGCGTGACGATGGGTTCACGCGAAGACCTCGCGGCCCTGCTGCGGTTCCTCGCCCGCACCGACGTCCGCCCGACGATCGACGAGGTACTCCCGCTCGCCCAGGCCGCGGCCGGCCTGGCACGGCTCGACGCCGGGGAGCACTACGGGAAGATCGTGCTCACGACATGACCGACGGTGTGGGTGCGGACGGGGGCCCGCCCCGGGGCGGCGACCGGGAGTTCCAGACGACCGGAGGCTCCCAGGACACCGAGGGCGCGGAGAGCTCCGGCGGCGCTGCTCCCGACGCGAGGCCTGTCGGATCAGAGCGGGGCGCCTCGCCACGTGGCACCGAGCCGCGGGCTGCCGGCTCGGCGGGTTCGCACGAGTGGACCGGTTCGCCACGCATCGCAGGTTCCCGACGTCGCCCACGGGCCGCCGCGCCCCGGACGCTCACCCTGGCGTCGCTGCGGGCGCCGCTCGCCGAGGCAGCGGCGCTCGTCCCGACGGGGCCTCGAGGCCCGGTTCCTCGGCCCCGTGTCAGACCACAGCGCGGCCGGTGGGAGGAGGACGTCCTCGGACCGGACTACCGTCGTCTGACCCTCCACCTCACGCCCGACGACGAGGGGGAGGTCGTCGCGACCCTCGTCCGCTACGACCCTCCGACCGAGGAGGCCGTCCGCCCCGCACGCGCCGTGCTGTACGTCCACGGGTGGAGCGACTACTTCTTCCAGACCGAGCTCGCCGAGTACTGGCACGCCCAGGGCGCGGCGTTCTACGCGGTAGACCTGCGCAAGTACGGCCGCAGCCTCCGGCCGCACCAGACCCCGGGGTACATCGAGCACCTCCACGAGTACGACGAGGATCTCGAGACCGCGCTCGCACTGATCCACACCGAGCTCGGCGCGCACGCCTCGATCATGCTGGTCGGCCACTCGACAGGGGGGCTCACCGGTGTCTTGTGGGCGAACCGGAACCCGGGTCGGCTGCACGGGCTGGTCCTGAACAGCCCGTGGCTGGAGCTGCAGGGTTCGTCCACGGTGAGAACGGTGTCCTCGCCGGCGATCCGCCAGCTCGCCCGGTTCCAGCCCAAGGCTCCACTGCCGAACATCGACGCCGGGTACTACGCGCGGACGCTGCGCGACCTCGAGAGCGGCGGCTGGGAGTTCAACCCCGAGTGGCGCCCCGTGCCGTCCTTCCCTGTCCGCGCCGGCTGGCTCCGGGGAATCATCGAGGGTCACGCGACCGTCGCTGCCGGCTTGTCCGTCACGTGTCCCATCATCGTCCTGACGTCCGACCGGACCATCATCAGCCCGCGCTGGAGCGAGGACATGCGGCAGGCGGACATCGTGCTCGACGTCGAGCTGCTGGCCCGGCGAGCCACGAACCTCGGGCCCGTGGTGACGATCGCCCGGATTCCAGGCGGGATCCACGACCTCACGCTGTCGGGACCGGGGCCGCGGAGACGTTTCTACCGCGAGATCACGAGGTGGCTCGCGGGATACGGGTGGAGCTGACACCGGTCGACAGGTGGTGTGTCCGGGTATGCCAAAGGCCCACCCCGTGAGGGGTGGGCCTTTGGTGAATGGTTGTCCGGCGGCGACCTACTCTCCC
>NZ_JACSQE010000004.1:311538-336821 GCF_014836745.1 Oerskovia gallyi | reverse complement strand
GGGTGGTGCGGCGAAGATGGGCATGATCGAGAAGGACGACCCGATGATCGC
Organism: Oerskovia gallyi; assembly: GCF_014836745.1. Taxonomy (NCBI): domain Bacteria; kingdom Bacillati; phylum Actinomycetota; class Actinomycetes; order Micrococcales; family Cellulomonadaceae; genus Oerskovia; species Oerskovia gallyi. The sequence goes on along the minus strand of NZ_JACSQE010000004.1, from coordinate 336,770 downwards.
GGCCCTGGCCCCGCAGGCCTGAGGACCGCGAGCCGCCCGTCCTCAGCCCTGCGGCTCGACCGGTCCGCCCGGGTCCGTGCCGCCCGCGACGAGGTCGCCACAGCTCGTCTCCTGCGCCGTGACGACGACGGGGTCGGTCGCCGCGGCCCCCTCGGCGACGGTCTCTGCCTGGCCGTTCGTCGCGGTCCGCGCCGCCGCGTCGAGGTCGATGAACGTGCGTTCCACGGTGTACGTCGAGCCGTCGGACGAGGTCGCGTCCAGCCCGGCCAGGTGCAGCACGCCGTCCACGGCCGTGCAGCCGACGCCGGTCCCGAAGCCGCTGAACCCCTTGTCGAACGTGTACGGCTGGCCCTGCGCGTTCTGCGTGACCGTCACGGCGCAGTCCGCCACCGAGAGCAACAGCACCTCGCGACCCACGTCGACGAGCGCGATCGGCGCCTCGCCGCCGCCGGCCGCGACGAGGTTGACGATCGCGCTCGCCGGGACGGGGCTCGCGGACGTGACGGGGGCGGAGAACGTCGCCCCTGAGGCCGTCGTGACGCCGAACGTCCGGTCGGCGCCGCCGGTGAGCCAGGCGGTGTCGGGGCGGCCGTCGCCGTCGACGTCGACGATCTGGTGCGTGTCCGCGCCCGCGGGTACGCCGGTCCCGGTCGCGGCGCAGCCCGTGGTGGGCGAGGCCGTGGTGGTCGTGGTCTCCGGGGTCGGTTCGTCGGAGGGGGCCTGCGAGCCCACGGTGGCCGACGGCGTCGGGGCGGGAGAGGCGGCGGCGTCGCCGTCCGCGTCACCGCGGGTCGCGAGCCAGATGCCGACCGCCACGATCGCGAGGAGCACGAGCCCGCCCAGAGCCCACCACCACGCGCGGTTGCCCGGCGGTTCGGCCGGTCCGCCGGGAGGCGGCTCGCCGGGTCCCCCGGGCGGCGTCGAGGCTCCCGTGGCGGAGAACGGGTCCGGGGCGTTCGGGATGGGTTCGGCGGGTGGGACGCTGCCGCCGGTGATGCCGCCCGCCGCCGGGAAGGCGGGCCTGATCGGTTCGGTGGGGTCCTGGTCGCCTGCTGGGCCTGGTCGCTCCCTGTCGTCGGTCATGCCTCCAGCGAAACATCTCGTGACGCACGGGGCATCCGGGACGTCTCGCGCGTCGCGGGCACGGGCCGGGCTCAGCGCAGGGCGCGTCCGAGCGCCCGGGCGAGCGCTCCGCCGTCGGGCCCGCCAGCCGTGGGGACGCCGTGCGCCGGGCGCCGGGGGCGGCGCGATCCCGGCGCGGCGACCGTCCCGAGGAAGGCCCCGCCGCTGCGGCCCGACGACGGCGCGGGAGGCTCGTGGGCGAGGATCTTCTGCGCGGGGCTGAGCTGGCGGATGCCGATCGCGGCCACGTGCGTCGGGTGGCGCGTCGCGGCCGCGTCGTAGATCTCCGGGTCGTGCTGGCCGTCGTCGCCGAGCAGGAGCCAGCCGACGTCGGGCAGCTCGCGCACGAGCCGGTCGATCGCGTTGCCCTTGTGCTCCTGCCCGCTGCGGAACCATCCTGTCGCGGTGGGACCCCAGTCGGTCAGCAGGAGGGCCCCGGGCGGGAAGCCGTTGCGGTCGAGGAAGCGCTCCAGGTTCCCCGCGGAGTTCCACGCGCCGTTGGACAGGTACACGAAGGGGGCATCCGGGTGGACAGAGGCGATGCCCTGGTACAGGTCGGCCATGCCGGGCACCGGGCGCCGCTCGCTCGCGTGCAGACCGAACGTGTTCCACACCGCGCGCAGCAGGCTGGGGACCATGGTGATCATGACCGTGTCGTCGATGTCGCTGATGACGCCCAGTCGCCGCCCCGGCCCGACCACGAAGACCCGCGCCGTCGCGACGGCACCGCTCGCCGTGGCGAGCTGGACGTCGTGCCACCCCGGGGAGAGCGCGACGTCCAGCATCCCGTCCACGTACCCGTCGCGGTCGGCGGGCAGGTCCGTCACCAGTCGTTCCTCCTGGCCCGACCCGTCGGTCCGCGTGACCGACGCACGGACCACCTCGCCCGGCGCGGAGACCGTGAGGTAGTTGCGCCAGCCGCGCCGGTTCCACACCAGGTCCGTCCGGCGGTGCGGGCGGCTCAGCAGCACCCGCGCCAGCACGCGCACCGAGCCCTCGTTGCCGTAGCCGACGTACGCCTCGATGCGCGGGGTCCAGCCCCGGGCCCGCAGGAACTTGACCGCGGCCGCACGGATGCGGTCCTCGAGGCGTGCCGAGAGGTGCAGCCGCTCCACCGGGGGAGTCGGGGAGGGGAGGTGCGTCTGGTGCATGGGATCCGCTCGTCGAAGGTGCTGGTCTCCCACCTTGGCACAAGGACGCCGGCTTCATCGGCTGAACCGGGAAGAACCCGCTGGTCAGGAGGTGCGGCGGCCGCAGACGCGGCACGTGCCGCGGCGCCGGGTCGCGTAGGCCCAGGTCGCGACCCCGAGGGCCACGCTCCACAGGGGCCAGAGCACGCCAGGACCGAATGCAGCCCAGTTGACCAGGACCTCTGACGGGGACATCTCCAGCAGACCCTTGATCATGGAGAGGCCGGCCGGAAGGATCGCGACCGTGACGACCGAGGCGGGAACGACCGCGAGCGCGACCGGGACCCGTCGTCCCGCGAGGCCCGGGATCCAGCGAGGGAAGACCTCACCCCACCGTTGCACGAGGCCGAGCGTCAGCACGGCACCCACCAGGGCGAAGAGCGAGAGCCCCACTGCGGGGGCGACCAGCTCGCCCGCGTCCTGCTCGTACATCTCGGGGTCGAGCCCGAGCGGATATCCCAGGACCCAGATCAGCCGGGTGACGGCATACAGGGACGGGATGATCGCTGCGACGAACACGGCGGGCCGACCCCAGGCCACGATGCCCGACGGTCGCGCGGAGTCCTGACCGGCCGGTGCCGGTGCGTGGTGGTCAGCCGGAGGGTCCAGGCGTCCGCAGACCTCGCACGCCCCGCTGGTGCGCCGGACGAAGAGCGTAGTCGTGACCGCGAGGAGGACCAGGGCGACGAGCACGCCGAGCTGGAGCAGGAACGCCGGTGCGACGTACTGGTCGAAGGCCTGCGCGAGCTCCGGGTCGAACGGGGCCCGGACGAGGACGACGGGGAGGTACCCCATGCGGGCAAGAAGGCTGGTGTCGGCGAACAGGACGCCGGCGGATGCGGCGAGCACGGAGACCGAGACCGCCACGGCGCGCACCCGGCCGGTCGTCGGTCGGTCGGACCGTGACGTCATCCAGGCGGCGTGCGCCGCCCCGACCAGTCCCAGGATCGCGAGAGCCGCGGTCAGGCTGCTGCTCGGGACGGACTCGACGATCGTCCCCGCCGCGTCCGGCGTCGACGCCCCGACGGGCAGGTTCCGCCCCGTGAGGACGGCGACGAGGGCGGTGAGGGCCCCGGCGAGCCACCACGCGATCGTCACGGGAGGGACCCAGCGCGGCCAGCGGGGGACCGTCGGCCGGCGCGTTCCCGGCAGGGGAGGTGCGGCCCCGGTGCCACCCGGTCGAGGGTCGCCACGCAGATCCGTGCCGGGTCGGGCGGTGGTCGTCGCGATGTCGGTCGTGTCGATGTCTTCCACGGTCGCTCCTCGGGGAGTGTCGCCGGCTGTGCCCGGCGAGCTGTCCCTTCAGGCTCGTCGGTGACGGCCGGGCTCGGATCACCCGCGACGGGGAACGGGGTCCCCCGTGCGGGGGAACCCGCTCGCTAGAGGGCGGGACGGACGAAGCCCGACTCGTAGGCCGCGACCACGGCTTGCGTGCGGTCGCGGACCCCGAGCTTGCCCAGCAGGTTCCCCACGTGGGTGCGGACCGTCTCCACCCCGAGGAACAGCTCGCTCGCGATCTCCTGGTTGGACCTTCCGGTGGCCATGAGGCGCAGGACCTCGCCCTCGCGCTCGGAGAGCCGGGCCGAGCGCAAGGCGTCCCCGCGAGCAGGATGAGCGGTCGCCAGCCGGCGCACCGCGTCAGGGAAGAGCAGCGACTCCCCGAGCGCCACGACGCGCACCGCCTGGGCCAGGTCCTGCGGGCGCGCCCGTTTGAGCAGGAAGCCGTGAGCGCCGGCGCGCAGCGCGTCGAGGACGTGGTCGTCGTGCTCGAACGTCGTCATGACGAGCACCCGAGGAGCCGGGTCGCGGGCCACGATCGCGCGGGTCGCAGCGATCCCGTCGACCTGCGGCATGCGGACGTCGAGGAGGACGACGTCGGGTCGGGTCGCCGTGACGGCTCCCGGTACCTCGACACCGTCCGCCGCCTCCCCGACCACCTCGATGTCGGGCTCGGCGTCGAGGATCACGCGCAACCCGGCCCGCACGAGCGGCTCGTCGTCGACGACCAGGACACGCACCACGTCGAGCCCTCCGGCGGGGGGACGGTCGCCCTGCCTCACGAGGTCGCCACCCGGCTCTCCGGCTCGTCCTCCACGACGGGCCACGACGCGCGCACGACCCACGCTCCGCCGTCGGGCCCCGCGACGAGCGTGCCGCCGAGCGCCGTCACACGCTCGCGCATGCCCGCCAGGCCGTGGCCACGCCGTTCCTCCGGCGCCCCACGCCCGGGCGACCACGGGTTGCGGACCTCGATGCCGAGGTCGGTGGCGCGCACGACCCGGACCGTGACCGGCGCCCCCGGAGCGTGCCGCAGCGCGTTGGTGAGGGACTCCTGGGCGACCCGGTAGACCTCGCGGACCACCTCGTCCGGCGCCCGTGCCACGTCCCCCACGAGGACCAGCGTGACGTCCGCCCCCGCCTGGCGGGCGCGTTCGACGAGGGTCGTGAGGTCGTCGTGCTCGAGCGACCTCTCGCGCCCCGGCGCAGGGGCCGACCCGGGGTTGCGCAAGCGCCGCAGCAGGTCGTCCAGCTCGGCCATGGCATGGCGTCCCGTCTCCTCGATGGCTGCCAGCGAACGGCGAGCCGCCGCAGGGTCGGACTCCAGGGTCCGCGCCGCAGCCGCGGCCTGCAGCACGGTGATCGTCAGGGCGTGACCGACGCCGTCGTGCACGTCCTGCGCAAGGCGGTTGCGCGCGACCAGTCGTGCGGTCTGCGCCTCGAGCTCGGCGATCCGCTCGCTCTGGTCCGGGCCCAGCAGCACCGGCGCCGCCGACCGCAGCACCGCCCGTGCCCCGACCACGACGTAGGGCAGGGCGACGAGGACGAGGAGCGCGAGCAGGAGACGCAGGGGCGGGTGCGCCAGCCAGGCCGGCAGCCAACCAGGCTCGAGGAAGGGGCGCGTCCCGAACAGCGAGAGCAGAAGGTCGAGCACGAGCGGGACGACGACCAGCAGCGAGACGACCACGACCAGACCGAGCACGAGGTGGAGCGTGAACCACGCCGCGCCCCGCCACCGAGCGGTGGGGCTCGGCCGGTCCGACGGGGTCTGGACGTCGACGTCGAGCAGGGTGCGCGCCGCGAGCACCTCGACCGTCCGGACCGGGGCGAGGAAGGGTGGCGCCGCGGCGAGCGTCGTCGCCACGACGGCGAGCGCTGCCGTCGTAGGAGTCGCGGTCTGCGGGTCTGCGAACATCTGCACGAACCCCTCGATCAGCAGCCCGTACGCTCCGGCGACGAGCCCACCGACGACCAGGAACACTCCCGCCCTGACCGTGGCCCCCGACCTCAGGGGCGCGACGAGAGAGCGCAGCGACACACGTGGTCTCGATGCGCCACTCGCTGCCTCGGGGGACGAGCCGGACATCTCGACATCATGTCAGCCGTGGGTCCGCGCCGCTCCTGGGGACCAGGCCCGGCCGGCTGTGTCTGGTCGCGGCGGGACGGACCGCTCTCGGCACTCGATGACCCGGACCGCTCGTCAGCACTCGATGACCCGGACCGCTTTCAGCACTCGATGACGTTGACCGCGAGGCCGCCCGTCGACGTCTCCTTGTACTTGGTCGACATGTCGAGGCCCGTCTGTCGCATGGTCTCGATCACGGTGTCGAGCGAGACGACGTGCGCGCCGTCGCCCTGCAGGGCGAGCTTGGCGGCCGAGACCGCCGTGCACGCTGCGATCGCGTTGCGCTCGATGCACGGGACCTGGACCAGACCGCCGACCGGGTCGCACGTGAGGCCGAGGTTGTGCTCCATCGCGATCTCCGCAGCGTTCTCGACCTGCGCCGGGGTGCCGCCGAGCACCGCGCAGATGGCTCCCGCCGCCATGGAGCAGGCCGAGCCGACCTCGCCCTGGCACCCGGCCTCCGCACCGGAGATCGAGGCGTTGCGCTTGTAGAGGGCGCCGATCGCTCCAGCGGTGAGCAGGTAGGTGCGCATGGCCTGGCGCGTGGCCTCCTCGTCGGCCGCGAGGTCCGGGTGGATGCGCAGGAAGTGGCGTCCGACGGCCGGGATGATCCCGGCCGCGCCGTTGGTGGGCGCCGTGACGACGCGGCGCGCGTCGGCGTTCTCCTCGTTGACCGCCATGGCGTAGGCCTGGAGCCACTCGATCGACAGGTCGGAGGCGCCGTCGGCCTCCGCGGCCTCGAGCTTCTCGCGCTGCGCCCGCGCCCGACGGCGGACCTTGAGCCTCCCCGGAAGCATGCCGGTGCGGTCGAGTCCCGCGTCCACGCACTCGCTCATGGTGCGCCAGATCCGGTCGAGCCCCGCTCCGACCTCCGCGGCGGGGCGCAGCGACACCTCGTTCTCCCACGCGGTCTCGGCGATGCTGCGCCCTTCGAGCGTGCAGGACGCGAGGAGCTCGGCGGCGTTGGCGAACGGGTGCGGGACGTCCGAGGGCTCGGTCGCGGGGTCGATCGGTGCGCCCGCGAGCTCGGCCGCGTGCTGGGCCTCCTCGTTCGCCGCGGCGGCCTCGAGCTCCTGCTCGGTGAGGACGAAGCCCCCACCGACCGAGTAGTACACCTGCTCGGCGACCACGTCACCGGCTGCGTCGAGGGCCGTGAAGCGCATCCCGTTGGGGTGGCCGGGCAACCGGGTGAGCGGTGCGAGGCGGACGTCCGCGGTCGCCATGGTCACGACCCGGCGGCCGAGCAGCCGGACCTCGTGCCCCTCGCCCAGGCGCTCCCAGCTCCCCGGGACGTCGTCGGGGTCGCACGTCTCCGGGTCGAGCCCGCGCAGGCCCGCGACGACCGCGTCCGGTGTCCCGTGGCCGATCCCCGTCGCGCCGAGCGAGCCGCACAGCACGACCTTGACCGCCGTGACCTGGTCGAGGGCCCCCTGCTCGTCGAGAGCGCGCGCGAAGGTGGTGCCTGCGCGCATGGGGCCGACGGTGTGCGAGCTCGAGGGTCCGATGCCGACCGAGAAGAGGTCGAGGACGCTGACGTACGAGGACATGGTCCTCATGATCGCATCCTGTCTCAGAAGATGGAACCGTTCTGCTATAGCAAAGACTCGCCGGTCACCACCGGGCACGTCGCCAGGTGGTCGTCCACGAGCCCGCACGCCTGCATCGCCGCGTAGGCCGTCGTCGGGCCGATGAAGCGGAAACCCTCCTTCTTGAGCGCCTTGGCCAGGGCGACCGACTCGGGAGTGCTGGCCGCGAGGTCCGCGAAGGTCGCGGGACGCGGACGGTCGACGGGAGTACCGTCGTCGGGCGCGCGCGAACCCCCCGGGGCGAACGACCAGACGAGCTCGTCGAGGGTCCGACCCTGCTCGTGCAGCGCGAGCAGGGCGCGCGCGTTGGAGATCGTGGCCTCGATCTTCATCCGGTTGCGGATGATCGAGGCGTCCTGGAGCAGGCGCTCGACGTCCTCCTCGGAGAACTGTGCGACGACCTCCGGGTCGAATCCCGCGAACGCCTCGCGGAACGCGGGGCGCTTGCGCAGCACGGTGATCCACGCGAGGCCCGACTGGAAGGCCTCGAGCGCCAGCCGCTCGAACAGCGCCTCGTCCCCGTGGACGGGGACCCCCCACTCGGTGTCGTGGTACTCCTCGTAGAGCGCGTCGCCGTCGCCGAAGCAGCGGGCGCCCGCGGGGGGAGAGGCGGGCGAGTCGGCCGGTGCGGCGAGCGGTGCCGTGGGCTCGGGGACGTGCTGGCCGGTGGCCTCGGTCGTGGTCATGGCGCCCACTCTTCCGCACGGCACCCACGCGTGGTGTGCGGCGCGGTCGCCCTGTGGGGGCCGCGCGCATCCAGGCGCCTGTGGACGGCCTGCGTCCACAGGCCCTGTGGATCAGGCGTCGGTGACCGCCGGGAGCTGCTGCTCGGCGATCGCGCGCAACGCCTGGAGGTGCGCGGCGAGAGCGGCCCGCCCGGCAGGCGTGAGGGCGGCCCACGTCCGCGGGCGGCGGCCCACGCGGTCCTTGGTGATCGCGACGTAGCCCGCGTCCTCGAGCACCGTGAGCTGCTTGGAGAGTGCCGAGTCGGACACCTCGATCGCGTCGCGCAACGACCTGAAGTCGGCCTTCTCGACCCCGGCGAGCGCCGCGACGACCGAGAGCCGGACGGGGGAGTGGATGACGTCGTCGAGCCGGTGGCGGGGGTGCGTCTCGGTCATGCCGCCAGCTCCTCGCGGCGGGGCCACAGGGCGGCGACGAGCATCGGGAGGGCGGTGGCCAGTGCGGCGGGGAGCCAGTAGCCCAGGTTGCCGGCCTGCCCCGGCAGGCCGAGGGTGAGCGCCGCGCCGTAGAGGACGGCCCAGAGGAGGACGGCGAGCAGGTAGCGACCGTTCAGGCTGCGGGCCCGGATGCCCTGGCGGGCGGCCCAGATCGCGACCGTGCCGGCGAAGAGGGGGCCGATCAGGGAGCCGACGACGATGCCGGGAACGCCCCCGAGGCCGACGAGCAGCACCACGGCGATGGTCATGGCGGCCCAGGCGAGGAGCAGGCTCTGGAGCCAGCGGTGCCCGATGCCCGCTGTCGCCGCGGCGCTCCGGTTCGCGAGGTCGAGCGCGGCGGCGGCGTCCTGCGGAGTCGGGGCGGTGGGGGAGAGTGCGTCGTTGCTCATCTGTCCATCGAAGCATCTACTTTCCTGCTTGGCAAGTAAGTGCCAGGCGGACATCCTTGCGGGGCCGAGTCCCGGACGCAGAGCGAGGGCGGCGGGAGCCGCGTCCAGGTCGTGGACGCGGCCCCGCCACCCTCGAGAAGCGCGGCGTCACCGTCGACTGTGAGGCGCCGCGCGGGATCGCGCAGGTCAGCCGGTCAGATGGTGAGCCGGCGGCGCAACCCCAGTCCGATCCCGACGACACCGGCGAGCAGGCTCCCGCCCGCGATCGCCGACATGCCGAGCGAGAGCTTTCCGGCCGGGCTGTTCTCGACGTCCGACTTCATCTTGGTCGTGCCGTCCGAGATCTCGACCGTGCCGTCGGCGAGCGTGCCCGCACCGTCGGCCAGCGTCGAGCTGCCCTTCGCGAGCTCGCCCGCGCCGTCCGCGAGCGTCGTGGTGCCCGCGTGCAGGGTGCCCGCCCCCTCGGCGAGCGCGGTGTTGCCCGCCGCGAGCGTCGTCGCGCCGCTCGACAGGGCGTTGATGCCCGTGTGGAGGCTGAGCGACCCGTTCTCGAGCTTCGTGGTGCCCGCGAACAGGTCGCGCGCGCCCGCGGCGAGCTTCGCGTTGCCCGCGGCGAGGTCCTTGGCACCCGACTGCAGCTTGCCTGCGCCGGCGTCGAGCGCGGTCGCGCCCTCCGCGAGCCGGGTGGTGCCCTCCGCGAGCGCGAGCGCTCCACCGTTGGCCTTCGCCGCCCCTGCGGACAGCTGGGTCGCGCCGGTCGCGGCGCTCCGCGTCCCGGTGCTGAGCTCGCCGAGCTTCGTCTGGAGCTGGGCGGCCCCGGCCTGGACCTTCCCGATCTCGCCGTCGAGCGTCGTGACTCCGGCCGAGAGGGAGTCGACTCCCGCACCCAGCTTGCCGATCCCACCCTTGAGGGCTTGAGCGCCCGCGAGGAGCTGGGGCTTGTCCTCTGTCCCGGTCCCCAGGGCGAACTGGAGTCCGGCGGCGCCCGTCTCGAGCCTGGTCGCCCCCGTTGCCAGCGCGTCGAACGCTCCGGCCAGTCCCAGTACGCCGGGTTGCTCCGGCGTGCCGCCCTTGAGGGACGTGAGCTCGGTGGCCAGGTCCTGGAACGCCTTCTTGGCCACCGGGTCCGTCGTCGCGTCCGCGGAGGCCTGTGCCGACGCGGCGAGAGCGCCCAGCGTGGCGGCGGCCGTGCCCGCCTGCGCCTTGGAGGCTGTGGCCCCGTCGCGAAGTGTCGCGGCGTTGGCCGCCAGGGAACCTGCGCCGGCCCCCGCGTTCGACAGTCCCGTCGTGATGCGGTCTGCACCGACGTCGAGCTGGGCGACGCCGCCACGCAGACCCGTGACGGCGTCGCCGAGCTTCTGCTTGGCCCCCGCCCTGAGCTCACCCGACCCGGCGACCAGACCGCCCGACGCGGAGTGGATGGCCTCGGCGCCGGCGGCGGCCCGTGATGCGCCGTCGGCGAGGGAAGCTGCCCCGTTCTTGAGCTCGGCGGAGCCCGCCGCGAGCTGTGCGGAGCCTTCCGCCGCCGCGGCGGCCCCGGGCGCGAGCTCTGCGGTGCCGGCCCGCAGGTCGCTCGCGCCTGCGGCCAGCTTGTTCGCACCGGCCGAGGCGTCCGCGGCCCCCGGCGCGAGCTTGGCCGCTCCGGCGTTGAGCTCGTCGGCCCCGGCCGCGAGCTGTGCGGCACCGTCGAGCGCGGTCACGCTGCCGTCCGCGAGCTGGGTCGCCCCGCTGGAGGCCTGGGTGGCCCCGGTCGAGAGCTTCTTGGCCCCGTCCTCGAGGTCCTTCGAGCCGTCGGCGAGCTTGCCTGCGCCCTCCTCGGCGCGTTCGGCGCCGTCGGCGAGCTCGGCCGCGCCCGCTTCGAGGCGGGTGGCTCCGTCGTCGAGGCGCGTGGCGCCGTCGGCCACCTTGCCGTTGAAGATCAGCAGGTAGGCGACGAGCGCGACGACGGCGAGCGCCAGCACGACAAGGGCGCCGATGGTCAGGGCTGAGTGCGCGCGCGAAGGGCGCGGGAAGGCGTGGTTCGTCATGTGCGAGGGTCCTCTCGTGGCCGGCGTCGTTGCCGGTCTGACTCCGGAGTGCCCATCACCTTGATGCAACTCCGAGTATCAGATAAATCACCGTCGACGCTAGCAACGGCCACAAGAGGAAAGAAAGCAAGTATCTGATACTTCGAAAATCACAAGTTGGTAAAGGCCCGCCGCGGACGTCGCGACGGGCCTTTCGCCAGCGGCAGCAGCCGCAGCAGCGGCACGAGCGGCAGAGCGCGCCTCGGCTCAGACCTCCAGGTTCGCGAACAGGACGCTCGCGAGCGCGAGCCCCACGACGAGGTTGAACACCGCGGCCGACCCGAACACCACGACCGGCTTCCACCCGGCCTCCCGGACCGCCGTCACGTTGAACTCCAGCCCGATCGACACGAACGCGACGATGAAGAACACCGTGCTCAGAGACTTGAGGATCGCGATGTCCGGTGCGGCGGCATCCGCCCCGACGGAGCTGACGTAGATCGTCGCCACGACCGAGGCGAGCAGGAACCCGAGCACGAACTTCGGGAAGCGCGTCCACAGCTCGCTCCACCGGGGAGCGGCGGCCCCCGCGACCCGGTCGACGCGGAACGCGAAGTACGCCGTGAGGGCGATCGCGACGACCCCGATCAGGGCGTTCTGGGTGGTCTTGACGATCGCGGCGACCTGCAGGGCCTCGTCCCCGGCCAGCGCTCCCGCGGCCGTCACGGCGGCCGTGGTGTCGATGTTCCCGCCGATCCACGCCCCGGCGACGGCGGGCGACAGGCCCAGCGCCTCGGACAGGGCAGGCAGGATGAAGATCGAGGGCAGGGCGAAGAGGATGACGAGGCTCGCCGCGTACGCGAGCTGCTCCTTCTTCGCCTGGACCGCCCCGGCGGCGCTGATCGCGGCGCTGACCCCGCAGATCGACACCGCGCTCGCGAGCAGCGCCCGGAGCTTGTCGTCGATGCCGAGGCGCCCGCCGAGCCACCAGGTGAACCCGAAGACGAGCGTGATGAGCAGCACGGCCTGCGCGATCGCCGGTCCGGCGGCCGAGACGACGAGCGACAGGTTGACCGTGGCCCCGAGCAGCACGAGCCCGGTCTTGATGAAGAACTCGGTCCGGAACGCCGCTGCCAGCCGGGAGCGCAGGCCCGTTGCCGACAGCACGGCGTTGCCGAGCAGCCCGAGCGCGATCGCGTACACCGGGTACTCCACGGACTTCGCGATGCCGCCGAGCGGTGTGTCGGCCAGCCACTCCGGGACGCTCTGCTCGAGGAAGCGGGCGGACCAGGCGAGGCCCAGGAGGACGACGAAGCCCGCCACCAGGTAGAGGGCGCCCGGTGAGCGCCCGTCCTGGACGACCGAGTCCTCGAGCGTCGCCCGGGGCGCCTCGCCGACGGGCGCCTCGGGGGAGCGGTCGCCATCCACGGCCGCCTCGCGGCGGGGTGTCGTGCTGGTGCCCGTGTCAGGGGTCGTGGCGCTCATCAGGGCACCAGCCCTTCGGGGATCAGGCCCAGCAGGCCGACGGCGACGATCGCGAGGCCGACGACGGTCGCCAGCCAGTCCTCGGAGACGTGGACGCGTCGGACGGCGTCCACGGTCACGGACCGGGGGGCGGGAGCCGTGGCGGGCTCGACGGGCGGTGAGGCGGTCGGGGCGTGTTCCGCCCTGGCGGGCGGGACGGGGTTCTCGCGTGCGGGCATGGCAGGTCCTTCGGGTTCCGGCGTCGGGGGTGGGTGCGGCGAGGGCGACGACCGGCGCAGGGCTGCGCGGCGTCGTCGCCCTACGGACACACCTGCGACGTACGGAAGATCTGCATGGCCGACAGGGTGGCGGTCACCGCCGACCGGGGCAAGAGGGTGTCCACGCTCCGGGAGAACGTGACGCCGTGTGAACGGGACGGACACGTCAGTCCTGGGCGAGAGCCCTCTCGAACGCATCCAGCAGCGGTTCGCCGAACAGCACGAAGCGCACGTCCACCACGCCCCGGTCCCCGCCCGCACCCCACGCGCGGACCGCGGCCACCGCGACCCGCGCGACCTCGTCCCCGTCCCAGCCGTAGACGCCCGCGCTCACCGCGGGGAACGCGACAGACGTCGCACCGAGGTCCGCGGCGACGTCGAGCGAGCGCGTGAAGCACGACGCGAGCAGCGCGGGGTCGGTCTGGCCCCGGTGACGGTTCGGCCCGACCGTGTGGACGACCCACCGCGCCGGCAGGTCGAAGCCCGGCGTGGCGACCGCCTCGCCGACCGGGAGCCCCTCCGGCAGCGTCGTCCGTCGCAGCTCGCGGCACGCGTCGAGCAGCCGGGGACCGGCCGCGGCGTGGATCGCGCCGTCGACCCCGCCTCCCCCGAGCAGCGACGAGTTCGCGGCGTTGACGATCACGTCGACGTCGACGGTCGTGAGGTCTCCGAGCTCTGCGGACAGGTGCATCCGTCCATCCTCGCGTGGGTCGTGCTGCCCTGCGCGGACACGCAGAAGGCGGCCCGACGACGTCACGCGCGTGACGCCGTCGGACCGCCTACTCGCGGGGGGCGCGGGGGGGCGCCGCCTCCTCGAGGTGAGCCGGTCAGGTCACCAGACCTCGTCGCCCCGGATGACCACGTCCGAGCCGCCGTCGACGAAGACGACCTGACCGCACATGTGGCTGTTCTCCGGGGAGACGAGGAAGCGCAGGAGGTTCGCGGGAACCTCGGGGCCCATGATCCCGCCGAGCGGCATGGGGACGTGGGACTCGACGGCCTTGGTCGACTCCTCGGTCGCGAGCATCTCGGCGGTCATGCCGGTCTGGACGATGCCCGGGCCGATCGCGTTGAGGGGGATGCCGGCCCCGGCCCAGTCGGCGCTCGGCGCGACGCGGCGCAGCCAGTGCGCGACCGCGGCCTTGCTGCTGCCGTAGATGATGTCGCCCGTGCCGGCCGCGGCGAGCTCGGCCGCGCGGGCCAGGGCGGCGGCCTCGTCGCCCGCGAGCGTGAGGTCGACGAGCTGGTCGTCGACCGGCAGGAGGCTCGCCATCGAGCACGTGACCGCAGCCCGCGGCGCGTCCGACCCGGCGAGGAGCGGGCGCAGGCCCTCGAGCGTCGCGAGGGCGCCGAAGTAGTTGACCGCCAGGGTGGCCGGGCTGCCGTTCGACAGGCCCGCGTTGGCGACGATCGCGTCGACCGTGCCACCGCTGAGCGCGGTGACCTGCTCGACGAGCCCGGTCCGGCCGGCGTCGGTCGTGAGGTCGACCGTGACGTCGGCGTCGCGCAGGTCCACGCCGATGACGCGGTGGCCGTCGGCCTCCAGCATCCCCTTGAGGGCCTTGCCGATGCCCGAGGCGGTTCCGGTGACGACGACGGTGCGCATGATGCCCTCCAGAGCAGCTGGTGCGGCCAGACCTTCCTGGCCGTCCCCTTCAGGTTAGGCCGCAGAACCGGGGAAAACGGGCGCCCGGGACCTCCGACGCGGTGATCGTGACGAAGGTCCCACCGGTGGTCCTGCTGTCGGCCGACCGCCTACCACCCGCCCGGCGCGAGGACCTTCCGGATGCGCTTCTCGCTCACGGGCCCGTCGGTCCCGAGCTGCTGCGCGAACAGCGAGACCCGGAACTCCTCGATGAGCCAGCGCGCCTCGTCGAGCTCGGCGAGGCGCCCCGGGTCTGCGGGGCCGGCCGCGTAGGAGGCACGCGCCTTGGCGTAGGCCTCCTCGACGTCGTGCACACGCCACGCGAGCTCGGCGTCGCGGTGCGGGTTGGTCGCGGCCTTCTCGATCCGGTACGACGCCGCCCGCAGGTAGCGGGTCAGGTGCGGCAGCCTGTGGGCCGGGGTACGGGACACGAAGCCCACGCCCACGAGCCCGGCGACCTGGTCACGTACGTCCTGGAGCGTGTTGAGCAGCGCGAGGCTGTTCGCCGAGCGGATCTGGCCGTCCAGGTCCCGTGCGGCCGTGAGCGCGGCGACGACGTGCCCGACGATCTGGTGCACCTCGTTCTCGAGGTGTCGCTTCACGAGGTCCCGCGCGGCGACGTACGACTCCGCGCTCCGGATCTGTACAGCGTCGGGCAGCGGCCCGTACTGCGAGGCCTTGGCGCCGGACGTGAGCGCGATGACGGCCGCGAGCTGCAGGTCGGCGACGAGCGCCTCGGTGTTCCGGTACGGGCTCGCGGCCATGGTCAGCGACTGCGTCCCGCTCCAGCGGCTCGTGACCCGCGCGGTCTGCAGAGCGGTCTCGCCGAGCAGCAGCCGCCGCACGCCGCGTGCGTGCTCACGGTCCTGCGTCGAACGGTCGGCGAGGACGCGGAGCGCGACGGACGGCTTGCCCTTGGCGTCGACCTCCTCGACGAGCGCGGGGTACCCGCGCACGACCATGCCGCCTCCGGCGGGCGTCGACACGACCTCGGGCAGCACGCCGCCCGGAAGGCCCGTGGGCCACGTGGTGAGCCCGGTCGCCTCGGCGACGACCACGGAGGCCACGCCGCCGTCGGGCGCACTCGTCTCACCAGTACCCCCTGAGCCCTCACCAGGGCGACCTTCGGCCGACGACGGCGAGCCGACGGAAGGTGAGCCGGACGCGAAGGAGGGAGAGGCGGGATCGGTGGCGAGAGTCGTGGTGGGCCTGGCAGGGGTCTGTGAGGAACGAGCAGACCCGGGAAGACCGAGCGCCGATCCCGCCTCTCCCTCCGCCCCGGCCCGCGCCCCCGACCGAGAACCAGCAGCCTCGCGCAACGCCGCTCCGACCGCCCCCTTGACCGCCGCCCGCACCGCCGCCTGCGCCTGGGGCGCGAGGCGTCGTTGGAGCGAGACGAGGTCCTTGGACTCGTCGAGCACGACCTCGCCGCCGCGGCGTTCCTCGATGACGCGGAACGTCATGCGCAGGTGGGCGGGGAGGCGTTCGGTGCGGGCGTCGTCCCAGGCGTCGTCAGGGATGAGCACGTCGCGCAGCGCGCGGACTGCTCGGGTGAAGGCGACGTGGAAGGGCTCGGCCATGTCCCCGGCGCGGGTCACGTCCTCCCACGCGGGGGTGTTGTCGCGGAGCCAGGCGACGATGTCGCGCGCGACGTCGGGGGCGGGGACGAGCTGGACGCGCACGGGCTTGGGCAGCGAGCGGATGGTCGCGGTCGCGAGCTCGTCGAGGAGGCCGGGGACCATCCAGTCGAAGCCGTCGGGCACGACGCGGTTCAGGACGCTGATGGGGATGTGCACGGTCACGCCGTCCGCGTCCGTACCGGGCTGGAACTGGTAGGTCAGGGGGAGCGTGAGGTCGCCCTGGACCCAGGTCTCGGGGAACAGCGAGGTGTCGACGGACTCGGCGTCGGGTACGAGCTGTTCGAGCGTGAACGTGAGGAGGTCGGGGTCGCGGCGCTTGGCGGACTTCCACCAGGTGTCGAAGTGGCGGGCCGAGACGACGTCGTCGGGGATGCGCTCGTCGTAGAAGGCGAAGAGCACGTCGTCGTCGACGACGAGGCCGCGCTGGCGCGAGCGCGCCTCGAGCTCCTCGGCCTCCTCGAGCAGGCGGCGGTTCTCGTGGAAGAACTGGTGGTGCGTGGTCCACTCGCCCTGGACGAGGGCGTGGCGGATGAACATCTCGCGCGCGGCCTCGGGGTCGACCTTGCCGTAGAGCACGGTGCGGTCGGCGACGATGGGAACCCCGTAGAGCAGGACCTTCTCCTTGGCCTGCGCGGCGCCCTGCTTGGTGGACCAGTGCGGCTCGGAGTAGGTGCGCTTGACGAGGTGCGTCGCGAGCTCCTCGGCCCACTCGGGCTGGATCTTCGCGACGTCGCGGCCCCACAGGCGGCTGGTCTCGACGAGCTCGCCCGCCATGACCCACACGGGGGGCTTCTTGGACAGGGGTGAGCCGGGGAAGATCGCGAAGCGGGCGCCGCGGGCGCCGAGGTACTCGTTGCGGGCCTGCTTCTTGGCCCGCTTCATGGCGAGCTCCTTCTGCGGGCCGCGCAGGTGCGCGACGGACGACGCCTTGACCTCGGTCGCCTCCTGCATGCCGATCTGCGAGAGCAGCCCGGCGAGCAGCGACTGGTGGATGGTGTCGTCGTCCCAGGTGAGGCGGCGCTCGACGGGCTGGTCGGTCGCCTCGGCGATCGTGGTGCCCGACGACGGCGCTCCCTTTCCCGAGCCCGCGTCGCCCCGGGTGCGGGGCGTGTAGGACATGTCGATGCCGAGGGGCTTGCTCATCTCGCGGAGCTGCGCGACGACGTCCTGCCACTCGCGCACGCGCAGGAAGTTGATGTACTCGGCCTTGCACAGCCGCCGGAACGCTGACGACGACAGCTCGTGCTGCTGCTCGCGCACGTACTCCCACAGGTTGAGGTACGTGAGGAAGTCGGAGCGGGGGTCGGCGAAGCGGGCGTGGAGCTGGTCGGCCTGGGCACGGTACTCGGCGGGGCGTTCGCGCGGGTCCTGGATGGACATGACGGCCGCGATGATCGCGACCTCGCGCGCGACGCCGCGGCGCGAGCCCTCCCAGATCATGCGGGCCAGGCGAGGGTCCATGGGGAGCTGGGCGAGGACGCGGCCGATCTCGGTGAGGCGCGTGACGGCACGGCCGGGCTGGGCGTCGCGGCCGGCGTCCTCCGGCACGGTCTCGAGCGCCCCGAGCTCGGTCAGGAGCTGCACGCCGTCGCGGATCGAGCGCGTGTCCGGGGGCTCGACGAACGGGAAGCGCGCGACGTCGTCGGGCGAGGAGACGACGCCCACCGAGATCATCTGCAGCAGGACCGACGCGAGCGAGGTGCGCAGGATCTCCGGCTCGGTGAACTCGGGGCGGGAGAGGAAGTCCTCCTCGGCGTACAGGCGGATCGCGATGCCGTCCGCGACACGGCCCGAGCGCCCCGAGCGCTGGTTGGCGCTGGCCTGCGCGATGGGCTCGATCGGCAGGCGCTGCACCTTGGTCGCCTTGGAGTAGCGCGAGATGCGGGCCGTGCCGGGGTCGACGACGTAGTGGATGCCCGGGACCGTCAGCGACGTCTCGGCGACGTTGGTCGCGAGCACGACGCGGCGCGAGGAGTGCGCCTGGAACACACGGTGCTGCTCGGCCGAGGACAGGCGCGCGTAGAGCGGCAGGATCTCGACGAAGTCGGGGCGCTTGGCGTCTCGCGTGCGCTCGCCCAGGCGGGACTCGAGGGCGTCGGCGGTGTCGTGGATCTCGCGCTCGCCCGACAGGAACACCAGGACGTCGCCCGGTCCCTCGGCCATGAGCTCGGTGACCGCGTCGACGATGCCCGTGACGAGGTCCTTCTCCTGCTTGGCGGGGGCCTTGGCAGGGCTCTTGGAGGAGCCGCCGCCCCGCTGGGCCTTGCCCGTCTCGGGGTCGACGTCAGGGCTCAGCGGGCGGTAGCGGATCTCGACGGGGTACGTGCGGCCCGTGACCTCGATGATGGGAGCCGTCTCGGGAAGGTGCGCGGCGCCGTCGGGTCCCTCGTCCGTGCCCGTCAGCTCGGCCGCGGCCAGCTCGTCCGCGGTGAGCGGCGGCAGCGGGCCGCCCGGCGCGAAGTGCCGCGCGAACCGCTGCGAGTCGATCGTCGCCGACGTGATGATGACCTTGAGGTCCGGCCGCTGCGGCAGGAGCCGTGTGAGGTACCCGAGCAGGAAGTCGATGTTGAGCGAGCGCTCGTGCGCCTCGTCGATGATGAGCGTGTCGTACGCGAGGAGCTGCGGGTCGCGCTGGATCTGCGCGAGCAGGATGCCGTCCGTCATGACCTTGACGAGGGTCTGGTCGCTCGACTGGTCCGTGAACCGCACCTGGTAGCCGACGATCTCGCCGAGCGGCGTGCCGATCTCCTCGGCAATACGTTCTGCGACCGTGCGCGCCGCGATCCGTCGGGGCTGCGTGTGGCCGATCTGGCCCTTCCGGCCTCGCCCGAGCTCGAGCGCGATCTTGGGGAGCTGCGTCGTCTTGCCCGAGCCCGTCTCGCCCGCGACGATCACGACCTGGTTCTCCGCGATCGCCTTCGCGATGTCCTCGCGCCGCGCCGAGACGGGCAGCTGCTCGGGGTAGGTGATGGGCGGCACGACGACCTGCGCGCGCCGCTCGGCGGCCTTGGCGAGCCGGGCCGGGTCGACCTGCTGGCGGCGGGCGCCGCGCTGGTTGCCGCGCGTCGAGGTGCCCGACGCCGGACGCTCGCCACGGCCTCTCTTCTCACCTTCGGGAGTTCTCTCGCCGCGGGCCCGGTCGGTCGTGCTGAGGCGGGCCGAGTCCTGGCGGCCGGCGGCCTGCTCGGCCTGCTCGGGGGCGGGGTTCTGCTCGCTGACCTGGGGCTTCGCCCGTCCGCGCCCTCCGCGTCGGCGGCGTGGGCTCGCGCCCGTGCGCGGCTCGCGTCCCGCCTCGCCCGTGGGGGCGCTCGCAGGGCTGTCCACGGCGGGCCGTGCGGGGCCGTGCGGTTCGGTGCTCACGACCAACCATTCTCTCAAGCGGTCGCAACTTCAATTGCCCCGGGCCCGTCGGGCACGTGCCGTGGCGAGGACGATCGGCCCGGCGCATCGGCCCGTGGGAAGGCGTGGCATTACGGTGACGACGTGAACTCCACGGCCGAGGTCGTCGGCGCAGCACTCCCCCTCGCAGTGGCCGTCGCGCTCAGCCCGCTGCCGATCATCGTCCTCGGGCGTGACCTTCGTCGTCGGCCGGCTGCTCGCGCTCGCGGCCCTGCTCGGTGTCGTCGTCGCGGCGTCGGACGTCGTCGAGCACCTCCTGGGGTCGAGCGAGCTCCCCGCCTGGGTGCGGATCGTCCTGGGAACCGCGCTCATGGTGCTCGGCCTCACGCAGTGGCGCCCGAAGCCCGAGGGGGAGGCGACGAGCCTCCCCGGCTGGCTGGCCTCGATCGCGGGCGCGTCACCTGCGCGTGGTCTCGTCCTCGGTGTGCTGGTCACGGTCGCCAACCCCAAGGAGCTCGCGTTCGTGCTCGCCGCGGGCGTCTCGGTGGGCGGTGCGGCGCTTGGGGTCGTGCAGGAGGTCGTGGTCGTGCTGGCGTTCGTCCTGGTGGGCGGGCTGTCGGTCGTGGTCCCCCTCGTCGCGACGCTCGTGGCCCCCGCCCGCGTCGTGCCCTGGCTCGACCGCCTGCGCCAGTGGCTGACCGCGAACACGTCGCTCGTCATGGGCGTGTTCCTGCTCGTGATCGGGGCCACGGTCCTGGGGAACGCGATCGGGGAGCCGTAGGGCCTGGTTTGGGGTTGCGTGCCCCTAGGGGCCTCGAGCGCCGTTCCCGTGCCTGGTGTCTCACAGACCGTCATGTACTGAACGAAGCCCACGCTGAAACGGCGACCTGACAGTGCGACATGGGCCCTGCGCCGAGAGTGCAAGGGCACATCGGACATGGCGAGTGAAGCAAGCAACAAGCAATCTGAGTCGCCTTGGTGGTGCATTAGCGCAGGTCAGGGCCCTGCGCCGCGGCCCAAGTTGCGACGAAGGGAGCCGTGAGTGAAGCAACGGTCAAACAACGGCGTCGTCGGCTGCCCAGAAGGGGATGTAGCGGCGAGCCCGGTACCCGGCACTGGGGTCGAAGACCGCGATGAGCCCGTCTGAGACGGCGTCGTTGAGGAGCTTGGACGCCTGCGCTGAACTCTGGTCAGGGATGCTGAACCGCTCGCGAACGCTGGCGTTGGTAGTGCTTTCGTCCGAGACCTGGCGGAGACAGGCATGGAGATAGACCGCGCGGGTCTTGTCCTCGCGGTCCATCTTGGTGAGAGGGCGAGGCGCGAGGAGGACGGCGCGGGTGTGATCGGAAGTCACCTCGACGCGTGGCGCAGGGAGCTGGTGGAACTCAACCTGGAAAGCTACCTTGTCCCATCCCGATCCGCGTTCCTCGGCGATGTGGGAACGTCGCATCATGGCCGCGACCCCCTCGTTACGCGATTGAGGCGGAAGATCGAGAAACCTGCGCGCATCGACAATGGGAACGCCAGGATTCGTGAACTCGATACGGGATCTGAATACCTCAATCATCGGACCTGTTCCCGTCAAGGAGAAGTCCTGATGGATGAGCATGTTGGCCACAAGCTCGCGGATCGCGATCTCCGGGTAGAGAGACCGTTCCGTCCGGAGTGCCTTGCCGATGACCTCGTTGCGGGGGAGGCGTCCGTCGATGTAGTCGATCAGACCTTCGAAGCCGCTCGCGTACCCGCGCGAGCCTTCCCGCTCGTGGATCGTCTCGACACGGTTGTCGCCTGAGTACTGGATGACGCGGACTCGCTTGCGGGCGAGAGTGGGAAAGTTCGCGAGCTGCCGAGCGAACAATGCTGCGCCAAGGTTTGTTATGCCCCAACCGACGTCCGTGGCGACGATAAGCTTGTCTGCGGACAGGTACTCAAGAATGCCGCGCTGTGACGTCGGGAGCCTGGCGTCGAGCAACGTGAAATAAGATGGG
The DNA here is from genome assembly GCF_014836745.1 of Oerskovia gallyi. Lineage (NCBI taxonomy): Bacteria > Bacillati > Actinomycetota > Actinomycetes > Micrococcales > Cellulomonadaceae > Oerskovia > Oerskovia gallyi. The sequence goes on along the minus strand of NZ_JACSQE010000004.1, from coordinate 315,539 downwards.
TAGTCAAGGAGGTCGAAGATCTCTTGTTCCGTGACCCGGGATTCTGCGATGCCAGTTTCGAAGGTCTCTCGTTCGAAGGCCTTCCAGAGTCGTCGTTCGAGTTCGGGGTGTGCGTTGAGCCGCTTCTTGTAGGAGCCAACGCGGATGTACTCGATGCCGTTGAATGCGACCGGTCGGCTTCGTGCCGCTCCGATCTCGAGGATCCACACCGCTACTCCAGTATTTGGGACGCTGCGGAAGCGTAGCGACACCTGCGGGCTGAGGAGTCTCGTGAGCCAGGATTCCAGCTCCTCGTTCCCCTTCTTGGCTGTTGACGGGTCGAACGTCGTCCCAACAACGTGATGGTCGGAATCGCGAACTCCCCACACGAGGTAGGCGGTTCCTCGACCTTCGGCGGCTGCCCCGTTGGCGAGCGCAGAGACGTACTCCCCGACCTCATCTGGGTTGCCGTTGTTCTCCTTGAACTCCAGCCAAGGAGACTCGCCGTGCTCTCGGCAGAGTTGTGCGAGCAGACGTTCTTCGTCGGACTGCGGCGTATTCACGGGTGAAGTGACCTCCATAGGTGGCAGCCCAGATCGTACCGAACACAGGTCCCGGGAGGTAGGTGCACAGGCCGTGATATGAGAGCGCAGGACTACCCACGTCTGAGGGCCCCGAGCCTACTCCCAGTTTTTGGAGCGGTGGCCAACCCCGAAGGTGAGGTGTTCGCTCCCATGCAAGACGAAGTCACCGTTCGCGGTCCCTGGATCTTGTTGTCGAGGGCCTCCACGCGACGGAGTGCTCTCGCGGCACGCAAGCGTTGGACGATTCGAGAGAGAACCGCAGGGGCTTAGTACCAGATCAACGGTATCGAGCAGGCGATCATCGGGGGCGCACAACGCGTGCCTTGCCCCACAAGTTCTTGACCAGAGCAGACACATGCCGAGGTATCCAGAGGCACTGCGAGCTGGTCCCAGAGCCGGGGTGCTTTTCGAGATGCCGCTCGAGGATTGAGTGATCCGCTCGGCGTGCGGGAAGGTGCTCCTCATGATCCTGGCGTACAGGGTGCAAGGCAGTACGTGGGCTGGGGCGCGGTGTGCGCACCGCCGGCTCCCGGGATTGCAGCCGCTCGGACTCGGGCGCACCCTGAGGACATGGCCACGTCCTGGGTCGAACGCTGGCAGCTCGATCTCGATCGGCTGCGGTGGTACCCCGTGGCCCAGGAGATCCGAGCGGTGCGGCGGGAGGACCCCCAGGACGTCGTGCTCCGCTCGACGTCCGCCCGTCTCGTCTGGGAGCCGTGGCGGCTGCTGCCGGTGTACGCGGTCCCCGCGACGGACGTGCGCGCGTCCCTCGTCGAGGGCGAGCATCGCGACGGGCAGGTGCGGCACGGCCTGATCCCGCACCCGCTGCACTTCGAACGACACACCTGCCCGGGGAGCGAGGTGTGGTTCGAGGGAGCGGACGGTGCGACCGCCCCGTTCTTCCGCCCCGACGACGAGGACCTCGCGGGCCACGTCCTGGTCGACTTCCAGGCGTTCGACTGGTTCGCCGAGGAGCAGCCCCTGGCCGCTCACCCGCGCGACCCCTTCAAGTGGGTCGACGTCGTGCCCAGCGCACGCCACGTCGTCGTCTCCCTGGGCGGGGTGGTGCTGGCCGACAGCGACCGGGCCATGGCGCTGACCGAGACCTACCTGCCGCTGCGCTGGTACGTCCCCCGTGAGGACGTGCGGTGGGAGGCCCTGACGCCGAGCCCGACGACGAGCGACTGCGCCTACAAGGGGCACGCCCGCTACTGGTCGCTCTCGTCGGGCGACCCCGACGGCGCCGACATCGGCTGGAGCTACGAGGACCCCCTGTCGGACGGCGAGAGGGTGCGCGGGTACGTCGCCTTCTGGTGCGAGCGCACCGACCTCACGCTCGACGGCGTCCAGGTGCCGCGCCCCGAGAGCCTGTTCTTCCCCCGCGGGCGGCGCTGACCGAGACCGCCCGACGGGCCCTCTGCCCGGGCCTCAGCCCACCCGGACGCTCAGGACGAGCTGCTCGCCGACGTCGAGCCGCACGTCCGAGAGCGTCACGCCGGGCGGCAGGGACGACGCGAGGTCGATGCGCTTGCCGTCGACCTCCTCGAGCTTTCCGCGCACCGCCAGGAGGAGCGCGGCGACGACCGGGTTGCGGCTCGATGCGCCCACGTCGGTCAGCGTGAGGACCATGGCCTGGTCGATCGACGCGGTCGCCGTGATCTGGGCGCTCGCGGACAGGAAGCCCTTGCGGATCTTCGCCGACGCCACGATCGACGCGGCGCGCGGGCCACGGGACGCGAGGTCGACGTCGAGGGACGTGAGCGTGAAGCCCTGGTCGGCGAGGGCCTTCGTCGCGAGCTCGCGGGCCGTGCTGACGAGCGCGTCGCGGCTCGCCGCAGCGCGGAGGTGACCGCTCACGGGGTGCTCGGTGCTCTGCGGGGCCTCCTCGATCGAGAGCGACCCGTCCGCCCCCTCGACCCAGGAGAAGCGCAGGTCGCGGATCTCGGCGTCGAGGTCGACGGCGACACCGGCGAGCGTGACCGGGTGGCCCTGGGCACGAATCGCCCGGGCGACGGCCTGCTCGCGCGCGGTCACGTGCTCGACGTTCTCGGCCGGGTCGGGGGCGTCGGCGGCACCCATGGCGCGGACGACGAGCCCGGTCACGTCGACGTCGAGGCTCTGGACGTCGGGGCTGCCGGGGACGGTCGCGGCGTCGATGCGGACGCGGTCCAGGCCCGTGGCGTGGTCGCCCAGGTTCTTGGTCATGACGTCGCGCAGACGTTCGGCGAGCGCGGGGCCGTTGTCCGGGCGCGGGGCACGGCCGAACGGGAGGACGTCGTGGGCGGGGCTCTGGTCGTCGGACATGCGCCGAGCCTACGACGAGGGCGACGGACCGGACCGCCCAGGGTGACGGTGCGGTCACCGTCGGCATCCGACACGGTCACCCTCGGTGGGCGGGGACCTCCGCGAACGCCCGCACCGGGAACGTCCCGAACCCCTCGACCTTGGGCGGCACGGCTGTGAACCGGGCCCCGCGGGGTGGCACGTCGCCCAGGTTCGTCAGGTGCTCGACGACGTGGATCCCCGCCGCGAGCAGCAGCGAGTGGGCGGGGCGCGCCCCGCCGGACGTCACGGGGTCGGTGTCGTCGATGTTCAGCGAGTCGATCCCGACGAGCGTCACGCCCGCGTCGACGAGGTGCTGCGCGCCCGCCTCGGTGAGGAACGGCGCGGGCTCGCCGTAGGCCGGGGTGCCGAAGTGTCGGTCCCAGCCGGTCTGCAGCAGGACCGCGCTCCCGGTGAGATCGCGGTCGAAGAAGACCTCGGCGCCGATCCCGCGACGACCACCCCGCGAGGGGTCGACCGACTCGCTCAGCCGGAACACCTCGGCGGGCAGCCGGACGAGGGTCTCGAGCCCGAGCCCGGACAGGTCGGTCCCGTCGTCGTACCGGTGGAAGGGGCTGTCGAGGTAGGTGCCCGTGTTGCCGATCATCGTCAGCACGTCCATCGCGAACTGCGTGCCGGGCGCGTACTTCGCGACGGAGTCGGCGCGGGTCAAGAAGGGCGTGATGGTCGGTGCGGGCAGCCCCGGGTAGGTCACGAGGCCTTCGCGCACGGTGTGGCTCAGGTCGACGAGCCGGGTCGTGCGCGGAGCAGCGGCGCCCGGGCCGTCACCCTCGGCGTCCGCACGGCCACCCTCGGTGGCGACACGGTCACCCCCGCTCGCCCCACGGCTCCCCACGTGCGGTTCCTCGACGAACGTCAGTCCCGTGACCTCGACCGACCCGACCAGCGCGAGGCCCAGGTGCCCGACGAGGAGGCGAGCGACGTCGTCGGGCAGGAGGTCGCCCGACGGGACGTCGAGACGGAACCCCTCGGTGCGGAGGCTGCCGCCGTTGGCGAAGGTCACGTGGGCGTCGAAGTGCGCGCGGTGCTCGGTCATCACCGGAGTGTCGCACCGGGGGCGGACCCTCGGGAAGACGCAGCGAGGCCGCCCCCCCC
>NZ_JACSQE010000004.1:257570-311528 GCF_014836745.1 Oerskovia gallyi | reverse complement strand
CCGGGGGGGGGGGGCCGGCCTCGTGGGCGGACCCGTGTCAGTACGAGCTGACGCTGCCCGTGGAGACGGCCGCGACGGCCACGATGACGACGAACACGAAGTAGACGACGTAGATCGCCGTGAACACGATGCTGAGGATGAGGCCCCACTTGGCGAGCTGGTTGTCGAAGCCGGCCTCGCGGGACTTCTTCTTGCCGATCGCGCTCAGCACGATGCCGACGGGTGCGAAGAGGAAGGCCAGGATGAAGCCGACGATGCCGAGCGTCTTGCCCGGGTCCTCGACGGGGGCGCCGTAGTACTGCGGGGCGGGAGCGGACTGCGGGGCCTGCGGGGAACCGTAAGGGGTGGTCATGGGGGTTTCTCGTTTCTCTCGCGCACACGAGCCTTAGTCGGGTGCGTGGGGGTCGTGGCGACGGGCGCCACGAAGTGCGGTGCTCATTGTGGTGGAGAAAGGCACCGCTGCACAGGGGGATTTCTCCCCATGCGGGTGAAAAACGAGAAGCAGGTCCGGAACGTGGGCCGGGTCAGGACGCGGCGCGGCTCGTCTCGCCCCGGAGGTGGTCGATCGTGTTCTGCACGTCGCGCAGCGTCGAGCCGACGTCGGCCCCCTGCGCCACGGTCTTGTCCGCGACGTAGCGGAGCTGGGCCGAGGCGGCGTCGAGCGCGACCTGCGCGTCGGTGAGGGCGATGACCGCGCGGCCGTCGCCGAACGGGTCGGCGGCTGCCTGGGCGAGCGCGGCGTTGGCCTCGTCGGTCGCGGCCTGGGCGTTCCCGACGGCGTCCTCGACCTCGCTGCGCAGGCCGGCCGGCAGGGAGGAGAGCTGGGTCGCGGCCTTCTCGAGGTCCTCGCCGATCGAGTCGACCTGACACTGGGTGTCCTCGAGGAACTGGGTGACCTCGGCGGCCGATGCGGTCGCGCTCAGCGGCAGCATCATCGCGAGGGCGAGGAAGCTGGCGGCGGCGAGCCGGGCGGCTGGTCCTGATGTCTTCGGCGACGTCATGTCGAGAAGTCTGCACGGCGAACCTGGGAAAAGACAGGGAGGACATGGACAGGAGGTGGAGATTTCGCCCACAGTCGCGGGGGACGCCCGCGCGCGGCACCTCGGCCACGACGGCCCGGTCGCGCGGGTAGCGTTGCTGCCGTGCCCCACCCCGTAGCCCCCGCCCCCGAGGCGCCCCGATGATCCGCCGCGCCCTGGCGCGCGCCTACTGGGCCGTGAGCAGGTGGACGCTGCGCACCGAGCAGCCCCCGACCGACCGGCCCGGCATCCTCATCGGCGCCCCGCACACGTCCAACTGGGACTTCGTGCTCATGCTCGCGATCTCGACGAGCGTGGGCGTGAGGGTCCGCTGGCTCGGCAAGCACACCCTGTTCAAGGGTGTCATGGGGCCGTTCGCGCGAGCGCTCGGCGGGATCCCCGTGGACCGGACCGACCCGAGCCTCGTCGTCGACGACATCGTGTCGCGGGTCCGCAGGGGTGAGGTGTTCTCGCTCGTCATCACGCCCGAGGGGACGCGCAGCAAGGGCGAGTACTGGAAGTCGGGCTTCTACCGGATCGCGCGCGAGGCGGGCATGCCCGTGACGCTCGGGTACGTGGACCGCACGACCATGACCGCGGGCCTGGGCCCCACGCTCGAGCTCACGGGTGACGTGCGCGCCGACATGGACCTGGTCCGCGCGTTCTACGCGGACAAGGCCGGGTTCGACCCGTCGCGTCGCACCGAGCCGCGCCTGCGCGAGGAGGACCGTCCCGCGCCGGACGCGGCCACGGGAGAAGCCGGCTCGACCGCCTGAGACGGGCGACGCCGTCGGGCCCGCTGCTCGCCTGCCCGACGGCGCCGCGCACCCCGCGCGCACCCAGCGCGCCTCGCCGGGGCGCTCAGCCCGCAGCCGGGTCGGTCGGCGCGTAGATCCGCAGGCCGCCGGGGACCATGGTGAGCGTCGCGCCGGTGACCTGGTCACCGTCGAGCTCGAGCGTCTCGCCGTCGTGCGCGAGGATCACGGGGTCGTGCGGGGCGCCGTCACCGAACCGGAGCGACAGGTCGGGCGTGGTCCAGGCGTCGAGCGCGAGGTGGCGTTCGAGTCGACGGACCCGTCCGGCGAGCGAGGACGCTGCCCCGCCCGCGACCGTCTCCAGGAACAGGCGTGCGCGGCTGTAGCGCTGCTCGGCGCGCCCCGTGCGGACGTCGAGCACGCCGTCGTCGAGCCGGATGCGCTCGACGGGCGCGAGGTTCTGCGGGACGTACTTGTTGACCCCCGCGAAGAACGACCAGTAGCTCCCGACGACCCCGTCGACCGACACCCGGAGCGGGGTCGCGGAACGCAGCACGCGCGACGTCGCCCAGACCGTCGCTGGCCACTTCCCCAGGCGCTTCTCGGCGCGTTCGCGCTGCGACACGAGCTCGGGGTAGATGCCGAGCGAGAACGTGTTGAGGACCGTCATCGGGTCCTGCCCGTCGACGCGGAGCTCGGCGACGTCGACGCGAACGCCCGACCCCGCCTGGACGGCCCGGACCGTCGCGGTCATCGACGTGAGGTCGGCGGCCTTGGCGAAGTGGTTGAGCGTGCCGCCGGGGAGGACGACGAGCGGGAGGTCGTGCTCGCGCGCTGCGGCGGCAGCGGTCGCGACGGTCCCGTCGCCACCGCTGATCCCGAGGGCTCGGGCGGGGCGGGCCTCGCTGTCGCCGTCGGACCCGCCGGTACCCTCGCCCTTCGCCGCCCGGTCGTAGATCTCGCGCAGGTCGTCGCCCTCGGCGAGCACGTGCACCCGCGCCTTCGGGAGGTCGCGGCGCAGGACCTCGAGCGGGTCCTCCTTGAGGATCCGCCCGGACCCTGCGGCCGTGTTGACGACGACGAACAGGCCCTCGCCGTCGGGGAGCGCGGGCACGTCCGTGGGCGGTCCGGCGGGTACGTCCGGCTCGGGCCCCGGTGGGGAGGGCACGAGCCACCGGCCGAGCACCGCGAGCCCGACCCCGAGCGCCGCGCCCCCGACGACGTCCGAGAACCAGTGCGCGCCCACGTGCAGCCGCGAGTACATGACGGCCCCCGCGACAGGAGCGACGACCAGCCCGGCGGCGGGCCACTCCAGGGCCACGCCCGCGGCGAACGCCCCCGCGGTGGCCGAGTGGCCCGACGGGAACGACGGCGTCGTCGGGTAGCGGCGCAGGCGCCGCACGAGGGGCAGCGGGTCGGCGGAAGGGCGGTCGCCGCCGAACAGCCCCTTGCCGAGCAGGTTCGCGGTCGCGCTCGCGGCGGCGACGCTCACGAGACCCCGCACCGCGGCGCGGCGGCCGCGCGCGCCGGTCGCGGCCAGCCCCGCGCCGAGCCCCATCCACAGGACGCTGTGGTTCGCGGCGGTCGTCAGGCGCACGAGGGCCGCGTCCGCCCGGGGCCCGAGCTGTCGCCGGTACGTCCGGTCGTTCATGCGGCGGTCGAGGCGGGCGACGGCGGGGAACGCCTCGTGGGGCTTGACGAGGCCCGTGAAGCGCGGCTTCCGTCGCGGGGTCTGGGGTGGCGGGACGGGAGCGGACGACATCCAGCCACGGTAGGACGCTCGCGCCCCGTCCGCCCACCCACGCCGCCCCGAGGGCGCCCGCGCACCCGGGGGAGCGGCGCCGTCGGGCCTCTTCGCGCGGCCCGGCACCCTCGTTCTGACACAACTCCGATAAGTTCTCCCTATGGGCACCACCCCCGACCCGATCCGGGTCTTCCTGCTCGACGACCACGAGGTCGTCCGCCGCGGCGTCGCCGCCCTCCTCGAGGCCGAGGACGACATCACGGTCGTCGGCGAGGCCGGCACCGCCGCCTCCGCGCTGACCCGCATCCGCGCCGTCCGACCCGACGTGGCCGTGCTCGACGTGCGCCTGCCCGACGGCTCGGGCGTCGAGGTCTGCCGTGACGTGCGCTCCGAGATGCCGGAGATCGGCTGCCTCATGCTCACGTCCTTCGCGGACGACGAGGCGCTGTTCCAGGCGGTCCTCGCGGGCGCCTCGGGCTACGTCCTCAAGCAGATCCACGGCTCGGACCTCGTGGGGGCCGTACGGACCATCGCGGGCGGCGGCTCGCTGCTCGACCCGGTCAGCACGGCGCGCATCCTCGACCGGCTGCGCACGCCGCAGGCCCAGGAGGTCGACCGCCTCGAGGGGCTCTCGCCGCAGGAGCGCCAGATCGTCGACCTCATCGGCGAGGGCATGACGAACCGGCAGATCGGCGAGCGCCTGTTCCTCGCGGAGAAGACGGTCAAGAACTACGTGTCGCACATCCTCTCGACGCTCGGGCTGCAGCGCCGCACGCAGGTCGCGGTCCTCGCGACCGAGATGCGCACGGAGGACCGCCCGCGCGGCTGAGCGGTGTGCCGCGGCGGTGCCGCGGCGTCGAGCAGCACGGAGATGCCCGACGACGGAGCGCACGTGGGTGCGCGGGTCGCGCTGGGCGCGTGATGTTCGACAGATGTTCGACACGCCCCTAGGGTGGGAACATGTCGCAGAGCACCGTCGGCTTCCGACCGACCGCCGAGGAACGCCGACTCCTGGAGGAGATCGCACGCAAGGGCATGTCCACGAGCGATGCCCTGCGCCGCGGCCTGCACCTCGTGGCCCACGAGCAGTGGCTCGACCAGGCGCGTGCCGATGCCGAGATGCTGCGTGAGGAGAACCTGAACGACGAGCCGGACGCCTGGTGATCCGCGGCGCCGTCTACCGGGTCGACCTCGGTGCCCTGCGGGGGCACGAACAGGGCGGGCGTCGGTACGGGCTCGTCCTCTCGCCCTCGGAGATGAACTGGTCGGTGGCGACCATCGTGCCGACCTCGACCAGCGCCCGACCGGCGACGTTCCGGCCCGAGCTGGTCATCGATGGGCAGCAGACCCTGCTCCTGGTCGACCAGATCCGGACCGTGGACACCGCCTACCTGGTGGGAGACCCCGTCGACCACCTCAACCACGACGAGCTCACCACGGTGGAGCAGGCCGTCATCCACTACCTCGGGCTGGTGTGATCGAGCTCCGCAGCCGTGCGGGCGCTCCTGGCTGACCGTCAGGCGTTCGGGATCCGCCACACGAGCGCGGTACCGCGGCCCGTGGGACCGACACCCGTCGACCCGTCCGCCGTCGACGCGTCCCCCGGCCCGCCGGCGGCGCCCGCGAGCTCGCGCGCCGCAGCCTCGGCCGGTCCGACGGACAGGGTCCCGCGCAGCGCCTCGGCGCGCGTCGCGAGGTTGTGCAGGCCGCCGCGGTGGTCGCCCGCGTCGACGCCCGCGCAGCCGATCCCGTCGTCGACCACGGACAGGGTGATGGCGTCGTCGGTCACGCGCAGCCGCACGTCGACGCGCGACGCACGTGCGTGGCGGGCCACGTTGGTCAGGGCCTCGCCGACCACGACCACGAGCTGGTCCGCGACTTCTGCGGGCACGAGCGACGAGTCGTCGCTCTCGATGATGATCGAGGGCGCGAACCCGAGCGCGGACGTCACCGCACCGGCGGCCGCGGTCAGGCGTTCCTGGAGGCTCGCCTCGGGGGGAGTGGTGGCCTGGAGCGCGAAGATCGTCGAGCGGATCTCGCGGATCGTGTCGTCGAGGTCGTTGACGGCCTCCTCGACGCGCGAGCGCACGAGCTCGTTCTCGATGTGCTTGGTCGTGCTCATGAGCGTCATCGCGGACGCGAAGATGCGCTGGATGACGACGTCGTGCAGGTCGCGCGCGATGCGCTCGCGGTCCTCGAGCACCGCGACCCGGCGCCCGTCCTCGTAGAGTCGGGCGTTGTCGACGGCCACCCCTGCGGCGGCGGCCAGGGCGCGGACCGCGGCCTCGTCGTCGCGCGTGAAGGGCGACCCGTCGCGCTTGTCGGTCAGGTAGAGGTTGCCGTAGACGGAGTCGCGGACCTGGATGGGGACGCCGAGGAACGTGTGCATGGGAGGGTGCCCCGCGGGGTAGCCGGACGCGGCCGGGTAGCCCTCGATCTTGTCGACGCGCAGGGGGTGCGGGTTGCGGATGACCTCGCCCAGCAGGCCGTGCCCGTGGGGCCAGTGGTCGATCGCCTCGACCTCGGAGTCCTTCATGCCGACCGGCACGAACCGGCCGAGCCGGTCCCCGTCGCGCACGCCGAGCGCCCCGTACCGGGCGCCGGTGAGGTCCATCGCGGCCTCGACGATGCGGCGGAGCACGGTGTCGAGGTCGAGGTTGCTCGTGATGGCGACGACGGCGTCGAGCACGCGGTGCGCGACGGCAGAGGGAAGAGACTCGGTCACCCACGTGAGTCTGTCAGACGTTCGGACCGGAACCGGTCTCGGCAGGACCGGGACGTCGCTCTCTCGTGCGTGGTAGGTCTTCAGGTACTCCATGACTACCCCCTCGATCTCCGTGAGCTCCGGGTGTGTCCCCGGCCGGTCGGCGGGTGGCCGACCGGCCGGGGAAAGAGCGACGGCCCTCCGGGAGGTGACCGGGAGGGCCGTCGGGCGGGGCAGGGTCTCGCGTTCCCTGGTGTTCCCCGCGTCTTCCTGGGTGTATCGCCGTGGCGAGCGGATCGCGTCGCCGAACCGGGATCAGACCAACCAGGAGTTCTTGCGGACGAGCGGGAGGCTCTTCCACTGTCGGCCGAGGCCGAGGGTGTCACCGGCGCCGATCATGGCCAGCGAGATGATCGCGAGGGCCTCGACGACGTGGCTGTCGATGATCGGGTTGGTGGTCAGGGGCAGGGAGGCCAGGTACATGAAGCCGAGGAGGACGGTGCCGGCGATCGCCGCGATCCGCATCCCGATCCCGAGCATCAGGGCGAGCCCGATGCCGAGGAGGCCTGCCATGAAGAGCCAGTCGGCCCAGGCGGCACCGGCCATCCCGTTGAAGAAGCTCGCGAACGGACCCTGGACGCCGCCGAGGAAGCCGGCCGTGGGGCTGCCTCCGTTGATCCAGGCACGCTCCGAGGGGGTCGAGAACCCGAGCCCGAAGGTCTTGTCGAGGAACGCCCACACGAAGTAGAAGCCCATGACGATCCGGAAGACCCCGAGCACGATCTGCGTCGGGAGGGTCCCGCGGACCGCGAGGCTCGCGGTCGTGGTGGCCCCCGAGACCTCGTGAGGGACGGCACGTACTGCTCGGGCCGAGCGGGCCGAGCTGGCCGGACGTTCGATCGTTGCACTCATGTCGTCTGTCTTCCTCTCCAGGACCGGATCCCCATCCGGTGCGTTGACTCCATTCCACCGGAGCGGGAGGGCCCGGACCTGGGGCGAAGGTCGAGGAACGCGGGGGACCTAGGTCCCCTCGTGCCGGGACCAGCGGGACAGCGTCTGCGGGTGGGTCACGTGAACGCGGGATACCCGCCCGACGGCGTGGGTCCCCACTCGCGCTCGGCCCACGCGACGGCGTCGGACAGGACGGTCGCGATGCTCGGGGTGACGTCTCGCAGGTGCTCGGCTCCCCACCGCCAGCGGGACGTCACGAGCTGCCGGTACGACGGCGACCTCCCCTCGGGCCCCACGTGGGGGCGGTCCGCGACCGCGCCGTCGACGAGCCAGCCCGTCATGGCGAGGATCCAGCCCGCGCACGCGAGCAGGACGTCGCGGGTCCAGGCAGGCTCGACGACGGCGTCGGGCAGGTGCTTGCCCAGGCCCGCGGTGAACGCGGCGAGGAGCCCGTCGGTCAGGCCCGGCGGCGGGTCGAACACGCACCAGCACGTCGAGAACGGCATGAGCGTGTACGCGGCGTCGAGCGCGGGGTGGTGGACGTTGGTGTCCTCCAGGTCGAGGAACACCCAGCCCGCCCCGGTGCGCACGGCGTTGTCGGGGCACGTGTCGCCGGGGGAGACGACGGCGCAGCTCCCGGGCGCGCGCAGGCTCGCGACCGCCTCGAGGTCGTCGTGCACGAACGCGAGCATCGCGTCGAGCGGTTCGCGTGCGAGGTCCGTCGGGGTGGGCAGGGCCTCGACGAGCCGGTGCACCCCGGCGCGGGCGTCGGCGTCGAGGTCCCACCCCTTGACGACGCCGCGGGCCGCGAGCTCGCCCGAGAAGCGTTCGACGTGCCGCCCTGACGCCCCGGCGAGCGCACCGAGCGCGGTCGCCCAGTCGTGCGCGCCCTGCCAGGCGGCGTCGCGGTCGGTGCCGAGCAGGAGGTCGGCGAGCGTGGGGCCGTCGCCGACGTCGCTCATGACGACCAGGCGGTGCGCCTCGTCGACGGCCAGCAGGGTGGGGGTGTGGTCGAGGGTCAGGAGCCCTGCGACCTCGTGCTCGAACGGCAGGCCGTGCACGCCGGGACCGTCCAGGAAGCGCTTGACCACGACCGTGCTGCCCGGTGCGTGCGCCGCGGCTCGGGTCGTGTCGAGGCGGTCGTCCGCGAGCCCCGCGACGACGCGGGCACGGACGACCAGGGACCGCTCCGACCCGCCGAGGGCCTCGGGTTCGGCGAGCGCGGCGCCCAGCGCGATGCCGGCGAGCGCCAGGGTCTCGTCGAGGTCGGGGAGGGAGGTCCTGGCGGGCTCCGGCGTCGGGGAGGCAGAAGGCATGGCCCAGTGTCCCCGGGCCCCGAGGTGGGGTCAACGGGAACCGTGACGGACTGTCAGGAGGTCGCGCCCTCGACGTCCTGCGAGAACTTCTCGACCTCGCCGCGCAGGTCGTCGAGAGAGCTGCTCACGGCCTCGTCGGCCGACTTCACGGCCTCGGACGCCGACTGGAGCTGGGCCGAGGCCTCGTCGAGCCGCGCGCGGGCGTCCGCGACGCGCTGCTCGGCCTGCGCCTTGGTCTCCTCCGTCGCGGTGGCGGCCTCGTCGAGGGCGGTCTGGAGGTCCTCCGTCGCGGTCTTGGCCGAGGTCACGGCCTCCTCGACCTGTGCGCGCTGGTCGGCAGGGAGCGAACCGAGCGAGTCGACGAGCGACTGGACGTCCCCGCCGATGGTCTCGGCCTGCGCCTTGGCGTCGTCGAGGAGCTGGTCGAGCTGGTCGCTCGAGATGGAGATCTCGGGGATCGTGATGCTCCCGTCGTCGCCGCACGCGCCCAGCACGGACGTGGACAGGACGAGCGCGAGCCCGACGGCGGCGCTCCGGCGGGTGCGTCGGACGCTGGCGGTGTGCGTGGCGTGTGTGTCCATCTCCCCATTGTGCCGACGTCGGATGAGAAGTCACCCATGAACGTCCCGGACCAGGGTGGCGCACACGCCGAAACTCCCTCAGGCTGGAGTCTGGCCGTGTTCGCAGATACCCTCGCACGGTCGAACGTCGCAGAACGGACATGGGAGTCTCGTGGTGACCTTGCCGACGCACCGGGTGCGTTCCAGCGGCCCAGGGGGCAGGCATGGCGCGCACCGCGCCGCGCCCGCCGCCACTGGCGCGCCCGCTGTCGACGACGCCCCTGCAGTGCTCGACCAGGCCGACAGGCCGAACGAGCCCGCCCGTCCTCCGGCGGAGCCCCACGACCACGTCGATGCCCGTCATGCGCGACGCCCGGCGCGGGCGGTCCCGCTGATCCTCTCGTCGACCCTGGTCCTCGGGTCGGCCATGACGGTCGGGTTCGTCGGGTCCTCGATCACGCACCGCGAGGCGTGGTCGGTGCAGTACGCGGCGGACGAGCCCGTGGCCGGCGCCGCGTTCGGCGTGCAGCCCCCCGCCTACGAGCCACCCAGCGAGGACGTCCAGCTCGACCGCGTGGTCAAGATGCTCGACCGGTCCGACGAGGTCCTCGGCACCGATGCCGCGGTCTCGGAGCCCGTGCTGCAGGCGCGCTCGGAGCTCGGGATGCTGCTCGCGACCTACCAGGCCCAGCAGGCCGCGGCCGGCGGAGGCGCCCGGGGGTCGGTCGACGCTCCTGGGCCCGTCTCGCCCGGCGCCCTGCCCGGTGAGGACCTCGCGACGCCGCCCGCCGCACCGACCCCTCTCGCCCCGACGCCCCCCGAGACCCCGGGCGAGCCCGGGGCGCCGGAAGCGGGCGCCGGGCAGGCGTCGACCGTGCCGCCGTCGACGGGCACACCGTCGACGCTCGTACCGGCCGGCCCGGGGGTCCAGCCCGCCGCGAACCCGGTGGTCCCGCCCCCCACGACGGCCGACGAGGGGTACGGGGCCGCGGACGTCCTGGCGACCGATCCCGACCCGTACGCACCCGGGGCGGCGGGGGCCGTCACGCCGGGACTTCCCGTCCCGCTCACGACAGCCACGACGCCCACGCCCCCCGCCGACGGCGCGGCGGACGGGTTCGACCCCGAGACAGGCCTGCCAGCAACGCCTGCCCCCGACCCCGCCGACCCGACCGACGACGAGGCCCCGTCGCACGAGGGCCTGGTGACGATCGACGACGTCGTCGCTGCCGCGACCCGGCTCGCCGAGCTCATGGGGCCCGCGTACGCGCTCGCGGCCGTGGGCGTCGTCCCGGCGGACGGCCAGGTCCCTGCCGACATGACCCTGGCCGACCAGCTCGCCGCCGCGGTCGCGAAGTACGCGGACAGCACCTCCCAGTACGCCAACGGACAGCTCCCCGACGCGGTGCTGTGCACGCTCGCCTTCGCCCCCGGGCACAGCCTGCGGTGCGACGCCGCCGAGCAGCTCGAGGCGCTCGCGGCCGAGTACCAGAAGGCGTTCGGCAAGCCGCTGCGCATCACCGACTCCTACCGCAGCTACGACGACCAGGTGGCCGTCAAGGCCGCGAAGCCGTTCCTGGCCGCCGTCCCCGGGACGTCCCAGCACGGGTGGGGTCTCGCGATCGACGTCGGCTCCCCGGTCTCGACCGGGACGAGCGCCGAGTACCAGTGGATGCGTCTGCACGCCCCGGACTACGGCTGGGACAACCCCACCTGGGCGCGTCCTGACGGGCGCAAGCCCGAGCCGTGGCACTTCGAGTTCTACGCGGCCGGGGCCATGCCGGACCGGTACGAGCCAGGGGCGGAGACGACGCCGACGGCACCTCCCGTGCCGACGGCCCCCGCCTCGCCGTCGACTCCTCCGCCCGCGCCGTCACCGACGAACCCCGTGCCGACGCCGACCCCGACGACCCCGGTCCCGACGGACCCGCCGCCGACCCCGACGCCGACGCCGACGACGCCGGAGCCCACCCCGACGACGCCGACCCCGACCCCGACGACGCCCGAACCCACCCCGACGACCCCCGCCCCGACGCCGGACCCGACGGACCCGCCGACGACACCGGCACCGTCGCCGACCGAGTCCTCCGTGGCTCCCTCGACCTCCCCGACGAACATCCCCGCGCCGACCGCGACGTCCGGAGCCCAGTGACCGCCGCGGCCCCCGACTCTCCGGACGCGCGCGACCACGCGTTTCTCCGGGTGTGCGTCGACCTCGCCCGGGAGGCGCTCGACGCGGGCGACGAGCCGTTCGGGTCGCTGCTCGTCGACGCCGAGGGGACGATCCTGCGCTCGGACCGCAACCGGGTCCGCGGCGGGGACGCGACCCAGCACCCGGAGCTCGCTCTCGCCAGATGGGCTGCCGAGCACCTGGACGCCGAGCAGCGGCGGACGAGCGTGGTCTACACGTCGGGCGAGCACTGCCCCATGTGCAGCGCGGCTCACGCGTGGGTCGGCCTGGGACGGATCGTGTACGCCGCGAGCAGCGCCCAGCTCGTCGGGTGGCGTGCGGGATGGGGCGTGCCCCCCGGACCTGTCGCGCCGCTGCCGATCGCCACGGTCGCCCCCGGGACTCCGGTGTCGGGCCCCGACCCGGCGCTCGTGGACGAGGTCCGGGCGCTCCACGCTCGCCTGCTGGGCGTGGACGACCACTAGGGCGGCCTCCCGTACGGCACGGCAGGCACGACGGTCGAGCCACGACGTCGGGGTAATCCGGTCGCGGCCCGCCCGCCCGACCCCGTAGGGTTGCCCTCATGTGGATCTGAGCCTGCTCGCGAGACCCCCTTCCTCTCGCGCCCCGACGTCGCCCCGCGACACGCCCTCGTCGTGTCCTGGCTGCGCTCGACGTCGGTCGGCAGCCTCTCGTGCCGCCGTGGCGCCCTCTTCGTCAGGTGATTCCGTGCCCCAGCCCTCATCCGCCCTCCTCGCAGCCTTCGACCTCACCAAGTCCTACGGTGACCGCACCGTCCTCGCGGGGGTGAGCCTCGCCGTCGACCCCGGCCACCGGACCGGGCTGGTGGGTGAGAACGGCGTCGGCAAGTCGACGCTGCTGCGCCTGCTCGCCGGGGTCGAGGACCCCGACTCGGGGACGGTCACGCGGCCCCCGGACCTCGGCTACCTGCACCAGGAGTTCCCGTACGGCCCGACGACGACCGTCGGCCAGGTCGTCGAGGACGCCCTCGCGGGGGTCCGGGAGATCGAGCGCGAGCTCGAGGCGGCCGGGGCTGCCCTCGCGTCGCTGTCCGAGCCGGACCAGGACGTCGCCCGGTCCGCTTCCGACGACCGGCGCGCTGACGTCGACGCCCTCACCGCGGCCTACGACCTGGCCCTCGCGCGCGCCGAGCAGTCGGACGTGTGGGGGGCGGACGCTCGCGCGTCCCGGGCTCTCGCAGGCCTGGGCCTCGACGTGATCCACCGCGACCGCCTGGTCTCGCGGCTCTCGGGAGGGCAGCGCACCCGTCTGGGCCTCGCGGCTCTCCTCATCCGCCAGCCCGGCGCGCTCCTGCTCGACGAGCCGACCAACCACCTGGACGACGAGGCCGCCGAGTTCCTCGCGTCGGCCCTGCGCGCGCTGCCCGGCGCGGTGCTGCTCGCGAGCCACGACCGCGTGTTCCTCGACGAGGTCTGCACCGAGATCCTGGACCTCGACCCTTCGCAGGAGGCCAGCTCGGCGGGTCGCACGGGCGGCACCCTGTACGCGGGCAGCTATCGCGAGTACCTGCGGGCCAAGCGCGTCGAGCGCGCACGGTGGGAGCAGCAGTTCGCGGCCGAGCAGGACGAGCTCAAGGCGCTGCGCCGGTCGGTCGCCACCACGGCCCGCAACGTCTCGCACAACCGTGAGCGCGGCAACCAGTCGAAGCTGCTCTACGACGCCAAGGGGGAGCGCGTGCAGTCGCAGGTGTCGCGGCGCGTGCGCAACGCCCAGCAGCGTCTCGACACGCTCCAGGCCGAGCAGGTGCGCAAGCCTCCGGCGCCGTTGCGGTTCGCGCCGCCGCACCTCGTGCGCGAGCGTACGGCGAGCTCGTCCCCGGGACGCTCGGGCGGTCGGCGCGGCTCCCAGGGAGCGTCGAACGGGACCGACGGCCTGGCGCTGTGGGCGCGTGACGTCGTCGTGCAGGGAGGAGCGACCGAGCCGGGCTCCGCCTCGGACGGTCGTCCGCGCCTCGACCTGCGGGCGGCCGGCGTGCCGTCGATCGACCTCGCCCCGGGCGCCAAGCTGCTCGTCACCGGGGCCAACGGGTCCGGGAAGTCCACGCTGCTGCACGTGCTGGCGGGCGACCTCGCGCCGTCGTCGGGCACGGTGGGCCGCGCGCGGGGCGTCGAGGTCGCCCTGCTGGAGCAGGACGTCCGCCTGCACGACGACGCGCGCACCCCGCGCGACCTGCTCGCCCTCGTCACGGGGCAGGACCCCGCGGACCGCCCGCACGTCGACGCGCACGGCCTCGTCGCGCCCCGCGACCTGGACCGACCGCTGGCGTCGCTGAGCGTGGGCCAACGACGGCGGGTGGTCCTCGCGATGCTCGTGACGCAGGCGCCCGACGTGCTGCTGCTCGACGAACCGACCAACCACGTCTCGCTCACGCTCGCGGAGGAGCTCATGGCCGCGGTCGAGACGTGGCCAGGTGCCGTGGTCGTCGCGTCGCACGACCGGTGGCTGCGGCGGACATGGAAGGGCGACGTGGTGGACCTCGGCTCAGGGAGCTGACCGCGCCGGCGACGGTGACGCCTGGACCGGCACGAGGAGCTGCGCGCGGATCTCCCGCACGACCTCCTTCTGGACCTCGACGGGCGGTGACCCGTCGGGATGCAGGCCCAGCAGCGTCGCGAGCCGGAGCTGCGCCTCCTGGAGGTCGGCCAGCCGACGGCTCTCGGCCCGCCCGCCCGCGCGCCGGGCCGCCTTGCGCGCCGCGCGGCGTCCGTGGACGGAGCGCAGGGCCTCCCTCTCGCCGGGCGTCACGACGTCGTCGGGCTGGCCGGCGAGCGCCGCCTCGAACCAGCGGTGGTCGATGTGCCGCGCGTAGCGGACGACGAGCACGAACGCGAGGATCAGGACGACGTACTTGACGACGACCGACGCGAACGCACCGGCCTCCGACGACGGGAAGAAGATCTCGGGGGCGTTCCACGCGAAGTGCAGCACCCAGGCGAGCGCAGAGGCCGCGACCGCGACCGTGACGCGCCGCGCCGTGGAGACCTGGAACGCCACCAGGGCGTAGGCGATGCCGAAGCCCGCGATCGCGCTGAACATCGCGTGGCCGCCCAGACCGACGAGCACGCGGCTCAGGCCGACCTGGAGAGCGCCTACGGCGTCGGCGTTCGGGTCCATGATCGCGCCCTGCACGATGTAGCTGATGTTCTCGCTGACCTCGAAGCCCAGGCCGACCATCGCCCCGTAGACCAGGCCGTTGAGCGGGCGGGTCACGTGCGCGCGGCCCGCGTACAGGACCAGGACCACGCCGAGGAGCTTGACGAGCTCCTCGTCGGTCGGCCCGACGAGGGCTGCCGACCAGGAGGCCAGCCCGACGCGCTCGAGCGCGGAGATCAGGTGGTCGTTCGCGACCACGACGATCGTCGGGGCGGCCACGAATCCCCACGCGTAGGCCGCGAGGAGCATGCCGACGGGCTCGTCCTCGAACAGGTCGAGCCGCCGGACGACCGCCGTGAGGAGCAGCGTGACGAGGACCGCGAGCAGTACCCCGATCGCGAGCCCCTCGGGTGTGAGGAACGCGTCCTGGCGGGCGACCCGGAGCATCCCGACGCCGGTCACGACCAGGCAGACCCAGTAGAGCCAGGTCGCCCACTGGTAGTGGGGGAAGAGGGCGCGCCGTCGTCGCCCGGGCGCGCTCGTCGGAAGGACGACCGGGACGTTGCGCGGGGCGTGGTCGGTCATGAGATCGTCACGGCCTTCACCAGGTCCGCCACGGCCTCGGCCTGCGCCTGGAGGTCGGACGCCGTCCCGTACGCGAGGATCGACACCCCGCCCTGTGCGTGCTGCGCCGTGACCTTGACCGTGAGCGTGGCCGCCTCGGGACCGCTCGACCGGAAGACCCCTGAGACCTCGGCGGGGTCCCCGTCGGACACGATCTGCGCGTCGTACAGGGTCGTGCCCGTCGAGAGCTCGGCGAGCCGGGCTCGCCGCGTGAAGAAGACGTTCGGGTTCTCGACGCCCGAGACGACCTCGATCTGGACCTCGACGCCTCGGCGGTCGACCGTGAGGCTGGCACCCTCGAACGTCGACTCGCTCGCGTCCCCCGACGCGATGTCGGCCGTGGTGGACCACCCTGCCGGGAACCGGACCGTCGCGGTCGAGGCGCCGTCGGAGACGGTCACGACCCGCCCTGCGGCGATCTCGGTCTCGGTGGGCGGGGTGCCCTCGTCGACAGCTGTCGGGACGAGCCACAGGGCCACGAGGGCCAGCAGCACGACGGCCGTCGCGACCGAGCCCACACGGTCCATGCCGAAGCGTCCGCGACGCTCGGGCCGCAGCAGCGGGGGCGG
Source organism: Oerskovia gallyi (assembly GCF_014836745.1). Lineage (NCBI taxonomy): Bacteria > Bacillati > Actinomycetota > Actinomycetes > Micrococcales > Cellulomonadaceae > Oerskovia > Oerskovia gallyi. The sequence continues at coordinate 295,981 of NZ_JACSQE010000004.1, read as the reverse complement.
TTCGGGTCGCATGGCTCTCCTCGGGCTCGTCCGGGTCGGGCGTCCCTCGATGCAAGCACCGGGGCGCGAGGTCCGCGACCCGGGACGGCGCGGACACCACGGGGAGGTGACGTGGACGACACGTGCTGATCGGCCCTTCGCGTGGTGAGTGTGGGCGGCGATGCCTAGGGTCGAGGGCATGAGCGAAGAGCGGGCACGCGCCGCGCTGGAAGCGTCCGGGATCGACTTCACGATCACCCGGCACGGACCCGTCGGTTCCCTCGAGGAAGCCGCCGAGGCGCGTGGGATCGACCCGGCCAACATCGTCAAGACGCTCGTGGTGCGCCGCGGCGACGAGGACTACCTGTTCGTCCTCGTCCCGGGCGACCGGACCATCTCGTGGCCCAGGCTGCGGACCCTCCTGGGCGTCTCGCGCCTGTCCATGCCGGACAAGGAGGTCGCGCGCGAGGTCACGGGGTACGAGCGAGGGACGATCACCCCGTTCGGCGCGACGACCGCCTGGCCCGTGGTCGCCGACTCCCGGGTCGTGGACCGCGACGGGGCGTCCCCGCTCGTGTCGATCGGCGCAGGCGCCTTCGGGGTCGCGGCGAGCGTCGACGGCGCGAGTCTTGCGAAGGCGTTGGGCGCGCAGGTCGCGGACGTGACCGAGCCGGTCTAACCTCTCAGAGTTTGACCTCCACGGATCCCGACAACGGGAACACCGTTCATTGCCCGATCGTTGACCAGGAGGACGGTCCGCGAGGCCACCCTCACCGACTGACGGAGCACGAGAAGAGCATGACCATCCCCAGTACGTACGACTCAGGCATCAGCTACGAGGCGACCCCCGAGGGGTCGCTCATCACCCTGTGGGGAGAGATCGACGCAGCGCTGAGGGACCGCGCGAGCGACGCCATGGCACAGGTGCTCACGCATCCCGGACCGGTGACGATCGACGTCGGACGCGTGACGTTCATCGACTCGTCCGGCATCGCCTTCATCCTCCAGGTCTACATGCTGGGCTCCGAGGACGGGCGCGCCGTGGTCCTGCAGGACCCGACGACCTCGCTCGAGGACCTGCTCGAGATGATCGGCATGGCCGGGACCATCCCCGTCGTGCGGACCGCGACCGCAGGGTCGTAGCCCGTCGGGTCCTCGCGGCTCGATCGGGGTGACGACGAGGTCGACCCGGGGGCCGAGGGGCTGGTGCACAGGGCTGTGGGTGGCGCCCGCTACCGTTCGGGGCATGCGCATCCTGCACACCTCGGACTGGCACCTCGGTCGCACGCTGCACGGCGTCGACCTGCTGGACCATCAGGCTGCGTACCTGGACCACCTCGTGGACGTCGTCCGCTCGGAGGGGGTCGGGGCGGTCCTCGTCGCGGGCGACGTGTACGACCGCGCGATCCCGCCCGTGGACGCCGTGAACCTCCTCTCGGACACGGTCGCACGGCTCGCCGAGCATGCGGACGTCGTGCTCACGCCGGGCAACCACGACTCGGCGATCCGGCTGGGTTTCGGGGCGTCGCTCATGCGGGCGGGCGTCCACTTCCGCACGCGCGTGCCCGACGTCGGCACGCCCGTCGTCCTGGACCCCGCCTCGCGCGGTGGCTCGGGCGGCCGCGTCGCGGTGTACGCGATGCCCTACCTCGACCCGGACGCCGTGAGGTGGGAGCTCGCGGACGGCTGCGGATGCGGTGGTGACGCGCGGGACCTGTCCGGGAGAGAGCACGAGCGCGCCCCGCTGCCGCGGTCGCACGAGGCCGTGACCGCAGCGGCCGTGCGGCGGGTCGCGGCGGACGTCGCGCGCCGCCGCGAGGGTGGCGGCGACCGGCTGCGGAACGTGGTCGTGGCTCACGCGTTCGTCGTCGGCGGACAGGCCTCGGAGTCGGAGCGGGACATCCGGGTGGGCGGCGTGGACTCGGTGCCCGCCGGGGTGTTCGGGGGAGCGGGCGTGGACTACGTGGCCCTGGGTCACCTGCACGGCCCGCAGACCGTCACGGTGCCCGGTGTTTCACGTGAAACCACAGGTCAGGGCGACGAGGTCGCGACCGTGGCCCGCTACTCCGGCTCGCCCCTCGCGTACTCGTTCTCGGAGATGCACCAGAAGAAGTCGACCGTCCTGCTGGACCTCGACGCGACCGGGGACGCCCGGACGCAGCTGCTCCCGGCACCGGTCCCGCGGCGTCTCGCGGAGGTCACCGGGACGCTCGACGAACTCCTCGGCGCGGCCGGCGACCCGCACACCGACGACTGGCTGCGCGTGTTCGTCACCGATCCCGCCCGGCCCACCGAGATGTACGCGCGCGTCCGCGCCCGGTTCCCGCACGCGCTCCAGGTCCAGCACCGCCCACCGGTGACCGCGGAGCGCGAGGTGATCTCCGTCGTCGGGCAGGGGAGCGACCCGCTCGAGGTGACCCACGAGTTCGTCCAGCACGTCACCGGGTCGGGCCCCGACCAGGCCGAGGGGGCCGCGCTGCGCACCGCGCTCGAACGCGCCCTCGCGAGCGAGCGGAGCGCCTGATGCACCTGCACTCCCTGACCCTCCAGGCGATCGGGCCGTTCGCCGGACGGCACGTCGTGGACTTCGCCCAGCTCGCGACCTCGGGCATCTTCCTGCTCGAAGGCCCCACGGGCGCGGGGAAGTCGACCATCATCGACGCCGTCGTCTTCGCGCTGTACGGCAAGGTCGCGTCCGAGGCCGCGAGCGATGACCGGCTCCGCTCGGCGTACGCCGCCCCCGACGTCGAGTCGTTCGTGGACCTCGTCTTCGAGACCGGGTCCGGGGTCTACCGCGTGCGACGCACCCCCGAGTTCCAGCGCGCCAAGAAGCGCGGCACGGGCACCACGACCCAGCAGGCCGGGGTGAAGCTCTGGCGGCTCGCCGGGGCGGACCAGGCCGCGGTGGTGCCGGGGGCCGCCGCCGACGACGTACCCGGCGAGCTGCTCTCGACGCGGCTCGACGAGGCCGGGCTGGAGATCCAGCGGGCCGTCGGGCTCGACCGCCGACAGTTCGTCCAGACCATCGTCCTGCCGCAGGGGGAGTTCGCGAACTTCCTCCGGGCGGACCCGGAGCACCGGCGCAGCCTGCTCCAGAAGGTCTTCGGCACCGAGATCTACGACCGCGTGCAGACCGAGCTCGCGGCCCTGAACCGCGAGGCGCAGGGCGCGGTGTCGGCCGCCAAGGGCATCGCGACGGGGGCCGTCGAGAACTTCGTCGGTGCCGCCGGGCTGACGAGCGAGGCCACAGCGACCCTGCGAGAGGCCGCGCGCGACGACGTCCGGCTCGCGGGGCCGCTCGACGCGGCCAAGGAGCCGGCGGTCGACGTCGACGGTGACCGTGACAGCGACGTCGACGGTGGCGAGGTCGGCGCTGTCGCAGAGGTCGCGGCCTTGCCGTCGGTCCGGACCCTCGTCCACCGGCACGTCGCCGCGATGCAGCGGACCGCCGACGAGCTCGGCGCGAGCGAGATCTCGGCCAACGGCGTGCTCGTCGCGGCCCGTGACGCCTTCGAGGCGGCGCGCTCGCTCAGCGCAGCCGTCGTGCGCCGCGACGCGCTGCTCGCCGAGCAGGCGGCGCTCGACGCCGCTGCGGACCAGGTGGCCGCCGACCGTGAGACTCTCGCCGCCGCGCAGCGGGCGGCCGTGGTGGAGCCCGTCCTCGCGGGTGCCCGCCACGCCGCGACGGAGCACGCTGCCGCGCTCGAGCGGCTCCTGCTCGCCCGCACCGGGGTGCCCGAGTCGCTGGCGTCGGCCGACGTCACGGCCCTCGACGTCCTGCGGTCGAGCCTCGCGGCCGCGAGCACGCGCCTCGTCCGGCTCCTGCCCGTGGGGGAGTCGCTGCCGCTCCGGGAGCGGGACCTGGTCGACGGCCGCAAGGAGATCGAGCGCGACCGCGAGGAGCGTGCACGGGTCCTCGCCGAGCTCGAGGCGCGCCCGGCCGAACGGGCCGAGCGGGAGGCGCGGCGCGACGAGCTCGCCGACGTCGCCGGACGCCTCGGCGAGCGGCAGGAGAAGGTGCTCGCGGCCGAGTCCGTGCTGCGGGCCGCGCGCCAGGCCGTCGAGACCGGCGCCGCCCTCGACGCCGCCCGAGCCGGTCAGGAGCAGGCGGTCGCCGCCGCACGGGCCGCGTCCGACGCCGAGCACGCACTGCGCACGGCCTGGCTCGGGGGGATCGCGGGCGAGCTCGCGGCAGGGCTGGAGCCCGGGGACGCGTGCCCTGTCTGCGGCGCGCACGAGCACCCCGCGCCCGCCCGGACGGGTGACGAGCACGTGGGCCGGGACGGTGTGGAGGCCGCCGAGGCCGCCCGTCGGGCCGCCGAGGAGATCGTCGCGGCGGCGTCCGCCGAGGTCGCGACCCTCGCCGAACGCCTCGACGGGTTCCTGCGGGCGGCCGGAGGCGTCGAGGTCGACCAGGCGCGGGCGGCGCTCGCCGCGGCCAAGGAGCTCGTGTCGGCGTCCTCTGCGGCCGCCACCGAACGGTCCGAGGTGTCCGCAGCCCTCTCGGCCTTCGACGCCGAGACCGGCGACCTGATCACCCTGGCCTCGACGCTCGCCGAGCGGATCGCGGGCGAGAGCGCGCGCCTCGACGCCCTGGCCGCCGGGATCGAGCAGGACCGCCGCGAGATCGCCGACGAGCTCGACGCGACCGGGCCGCTCCTCGCGGGCGCCGGCCTCCCGGACCCCTTGGCCGACGAGGGCGCGCCCGCCAACCCTGTCGCGGTGCTCGCGGCAGCCCTGCGGGACCGCGATCTCGCCGTGAGCGCCCTGCTCGACGCCGAGGCCGCGGTCGCCCGCACGTCGGCCACGGTCGAGGCCCGGGCGGCCGAGGTGGCGGCAGTCGTCGCCGAGGCCGGGTTCGACGACGAGCAGCAAGCCGTGGACGCGCTCCTGCCGGCCGAGAGCCGTCAGGAGCTCGACCGCAGGCTCCGCACGGTCGACGCGGACACCGAGCGCGTCCGGAGAGGGCTCTCCGAGGAGGTCGTCGCGTCCCTGCCCGCGGACGTGGAGGTCGATCTCGACGGCGCGCGTGACGCCGTCGGGCAGGCCGAGGCCGCCGAGCGGATGGCCGCCCTCCAGGCGAACGGTGCGTCCCGGCGCGCGACGGCGGCCGCGACCGCAGCAGCCGAGATCGGGTCGACCGTGTCGGCCTGGGTGCGCGCCCGTGAGGACGCCGCCCCCGTCGCACGCATGGCCGCGCTCGCCGCGGGGTCCGGCAGCGACAACGCCAAGGCGCTGTCCCTCGCGACGTTCGTGCTGGTCAGGCGGTTCGAGGACGTCGTCGCGGCCGCCAACGAGCGGCTCCGCGAGATGTCGGACGGGCGCTACGAGCTCGAACGGTCCGACGAGAAGGAGGACGTCCGCACCCGCCGGACCGGGCTCGCGATGAAGGTCCTCGACCACCGCACCGAGCAGGCGCGCGACCCCCGCACGCTCTCGGGCGGCGAGACCTTCTACGTGTCGCTGTGCCTCGCGCTCGGCATGGCCGACGTCGTGACCGCCGAGGCCGGAGGTGTCGACCTCGGGACGCTGTTCGTCGACGAGGGCTTCGGGACGCTCGACCCCGAGACCCTCGAAGCGGTGCTCGGTGAGCTCGGCAAGCTCCGTGCCGGTGGTCGCGTCGTCGGCGTCGTGTCGCACGTCGACGCGCTCAAGCAGGCCATCGCGGAACGTATCGAGGTGCGGCGGCTCGCGAACGGGTCGAGCACGCTCACCGTGCGGGCGTAGGTCGGTCGGCGAGGTCCCGTGCCCGCAGCAGCACCGCGTCGAGCATCTCGGGCGTCAGCCGACCCGTGAACGTGTTCTGCTGGCTCACGTGGAAGCACCCGAGCAGGGTCAGCGTGCGACCGTCGGGATGCGTGAGACGCACCTCGGCCCCGTGACCGAACCGCGGTCGCGGGCGCGGGACCGACCACCCCTGGTCGTCGAGCGTCGCGAGCAGCGCCTGCCACCCGAACGCGCCGAGCACCACCGCGACCCGCGGCCCGACGAGCTCGAGCTCGCGCCCCAGGTACGGCGCGCACGTCCGACGTTCGAGCGGGGTCGGCTTGTTCGCGGGCGGGGCGCAGCGGACCGGAGCCGTGACGCGGATCCCGGTCAGCACGAGCCCGTCGTCCGCGCTCACCGACGTGGGCTGGTTCGCGAACCCCGTGCGGAACATCGACGCGAACAGGAAGTCTCCCGAACGGTCGCCCGTGAACATGCGTCCCGTGCGGTTCGCGCCGTGCGCGGCAGGCGCCAGCCCGACCACGAGGACCGCGGCCCGCTCGTCGCCGAACCCGGGTACGGGCCGCGCCCAGTACGTCTCGTCACGGAACGAGGCCCGCTTCTCCGTCGCCACCCGTTCGCGCCACGCGACCAGTCGCGGGCAGGCCCTGCACTCGACGAGCACCTCGTCGAGCGCCCCGACGCTCCGGGCGGAACGGGCCTGGAGGGGGTACGTGGCGTTGTCGGGCCCGACGACGGCGCTCACCTCGCGCGGCACGTCACCTCCCGCGAACGTCGCCCCACCGCTGCTGTCACCCCTGCGGGACGATCTGCTGCAACGCCCAGGTGTTGCCGTCCGGGTCTGCGAAGTACGTGAACCGGCCCCACGGCAGGTCCTCGACAGGAGGGGCGTCGACGCCGTGGTCGAGGAGGTGCTGACGGGCCTCGTCGGCGTCCGGTACGACGACCTGCAGACCGCGCTGCGCACCCGACGGCATGTCGGTCATGTTGACGTCGAGCACGATCGAGCAGGCGGAACCCGGTGGGGTGAGCTGCACGAACCGCAGGTCGTCGTTGACGGGGATGTCGTGGTCGGCGTGGAACCCGACCTGGTCGACGTAGAACGCCTTGGCCCGGTCGATGTCCGACACGGGCACGGGGATGAGCTCGAGCTTCCAGTCCATGGTTCTCGCTCCTGCTGATCGGCTGGTGATCTGCACGGCCCGCCGGGGGGCGGGCACGTCTCCACCGTACGAAGAGAAGCGGCCACCCGCTGGCCGGGACTGTCCCGCGTCGCCGCCCCCTGGGTGCCACCTCCTCGGTGCCGAGCATGCGGTTGGCGTCGCGATCCGGGGGAGTTCGGACGCCCACCGCATGCTCGGCGGACGCCCACCGCATGTTCGACCGGCGTCGACCGGGCGCGGGGCGGCAGGCGGGGTCCGAGCAGGCGCGGCTCAGGCGCGGCGGGGTGCCGGGGTTGCGGTCGCCGACGCCTCGGCGGCCTCGACCACGGCCTCGGCCGCCGCGACGACCCCGAGCTCGGACGCGTCGGAGACCAGCACCGGCTCGTCGGCCGTCCCCTCGACCGGAGCTGCCCGCAGCGACCTCGTCAGGCTCAGCAGCAGCAGCCCCGCGACCGAGATGACGCCGAACATGACCGCGGCCATGGTGATCGTGACGTCCCCGCCGATGAGGCCCGTGAGGGGCGCGATGCCTGCGCCGACGCCGAACTGCATGGCCCCGAGCAGGGCCGCGGCGCTGCCGGCCCGGTGCGCGTTGCGCTCGAGGGCGACCGCAGGGACCGACGGCATGACGAACCCGGCGGTGCCGAGCGTCAGGACGATCAGGGCGACGATCACGGGCAGTCCCGCCCCGCTCAGGGTCGCGGCGAGCAACCCCGCGGAGAGGACCATCCCGACCGGCACGATCACGCGCAGGATCTGCTCGGGCGTCACGCGCCCGACGAGCGCGCCGTTGACCTGGCTGCCGATCGTCACCGACACCGCGCCCGCGCCGAAGATGATCGCGTACTGCTGGGCGCTCAGGCCGAACTGCTCCTGGAACACGAACGTCGACGCCGAGATGTAGGTGAACATGGCGGCCATGTAGAACCCGCCGAGCAGCGCGAGGCCGAAGAACGACCAGTCGCGCACGAGCGACCCGTACGAGCGCAGCGCCGCCGACGTGCCGCCCGTCCGCCGCATCGCCGGGGGCAGCGACTCCTTGAGGCGCAGCGCGGCGAGGACGAGCAGCAGCACGCCGAAGACCGCGAGGGCCACGAACATCAGGCGCCACGAGCCCATCCGCAGGAACTGGGCGCCGATCGTCGGGGCAAGGATCGGCGCGACGCCCACGACCAGCATGAGGCGCGCGATGACCTTGCCGACCAGGAAACCCTCGAAGTTGTCGCGCACGATCGCCATCGACAGGACCATGCCGGCTGCGGCCGTGAGGCCCTGGACGAACCGCAGCACGGTCAGCATCTCGATCGACTGGACGAACACGATCCCGACCGAGGCCAGCACGTAGATCGAGAGCGCGGACAGCAGCGGCAGGCGCCGCCCGACCGCGTCGGAGAGCGAGCCGATGAGGAGCTGGCCCAGCGCGAGGCCCGCGAGGGTCGCGGTGAGCGTGAGCTGGATGCGGGACTCGGTCGTGCCGAGCTCCGTGACGATCTGCGGGAAGGCCGAGAGGTACAGGTCGATCGTGAGCGGGCCGATCGCCGTGAGCGCCGACAGGAGCAGCACGAAGCCGACGGTGATCCGGGTGGCGCGCGTGGGCGCGGCCGCTGACGGCGCTGGTGGTGGGGTGGCCATGACTGCGCCAACCCCGACCACCAGACCGTTGTTCCCGGACGGCGTACGGCATCCGAGGGGTGAGACGGGTCAGCCCTGGGCGCGCTCGTCGCGCCAGGCGACCCACTGCTTCACGAGCGACAGGTCGTAGTCGGGTCCGCTGACCCCGACGGTCAGGAGCGTCGCGCCGAGGCCCACGAGCTCCTCGCCCACCTCGGCGGGCGGACGGTTGACCGCGACCGACCGCTCGACGAGCGAGGCCGTGTCCCTCCCGACGGCGGCGCCGTGCTCGTCGAGGATCGCGCTCTTGCGGGCGAGCGTCGCGGCGTCACCGAACGAGTGCCAGGCCGTGGCGTGCTCGGCCACGATGCGCAGCGTCTTGCGCTCGCCACCTCCCCCGACGAGGATCGGGATCTCGCGCGTGGGCGCCGGGTTGGACGCGGCCCAGCGGGCCTTGATGCGGGGCAGCGCGTCCGCGAGGTCGGCGATGCGCGAGCCCGCGGTGCCGAACTCGTAGCCGAACTGGTCGTAGTCCTTCTCGAACCAGCCCGCGCCGATCCCGAGGATCAGGCGGCCACCGGAGATGTGGTCGACCGTGCGGGCCATGTCGGCGAGGAGCTCGGGGTTGCGGTAGCTGTTGCACGTGACGAGCGCCCCGATCTCGACGCGGCTCGTCTGCTCGGCCCACGCGCCGAGCATGGTCCAGCACTCGAAGTGCTTGCCGTCGGGGTCGCCCGTGAGCGGGAAGAAGTGGTCCCAGTTGAAGATCACGTCGACCCCGGCGTCCTCGGCGCGGGCGACCGCGTCGCGGATCTGGGGGTAGTCGGCATGCTGTGGCTGGAGCTGGACACCGATGCGTACGGGACGAGTCATGGGCCTCAGCCTAGACATGCCTGGTGCCGAGCCGGCGAGGTCTTTCCTCGCATCGTGGCCAACTCCGCAGGTCACAGATGCGCAACGGCCGGGCGATGTCCAGAATCGGCACCTACTGTGGGCGGATGAAGCGATGGTGGTGGGTGGTCGGCGGGCTCGTCGTCCTGGTGCTCGTGCTCGTGGTGGTCGACCGTGTCACGGTGCGCATCGCCGAGGGGACCGCGGTGCGGTCCATGGAGCAGGGTGACGTCGAGCTCACCGATGCGAACCTCGACATCCTGGGCTTCCCGTTCCTGACCCAGGTCGCCGGCGGCGAGCTGGACCACGTGACGGGGTCGGCGGCCACGGCCACGTTCGGCGGGTACACCGTGACCGACCTGGACCTCGACGCGCGCGGTGTCTCGACGAGCGACCCCTACGTCGTCCGGTCGGGGACCGCGACGGGGCTCCTCGCGCCGTCGTCGCTCGACGCGGTCGTGAGCGAGGCGGTCGGCGAGCCGGTCACGTTCAGCACCGAGGGGGACCTGCTCGTCGCGAGCATGGACGTCCTGGGGGTGCCGCTGTCGGCGCGGCTCACGCCGCGCGTCGACGGCAACACGATCGCGGTCGACGTCTCCGCGCTGACCCTGGGCCCCGCGACCATCACGATCTCGGACCTCCCGGCACCGATCGCGAAGCTCGTGACGAACCTGACGGTCCCGCTCGACCTTCCGCAGGGCGTCAGCCTCACGTCGGTCGGGGTGAGCGACGGGGCGATCCGGGTCGAGCTGTCCGGGAAGGACGTCGCGCTCGCGGACCTCGCGGTGTCGTGAGGTGAGCGGCTCGGGGGCGCTCGGGTCGCCTGACGCGGAGGCGGTCGTCGCGACGCGCCTCGTCGCGCACTCCCTGCGGGGCGACGGGCTCGCGAGCGTGCGCGCCGTCGTCGGGCACCTGGGGGCCGTCCAGTCGCAGGAGTTCCACCCGTCGCTATGGGGGCTCGCGCAGCGCACCGTGGGGACGCCCTCGGCGGCTTCCGTGCGCGACGACTTCTCCGCGGGAGCGTTCCTGCGCACGCACGTCCTGCGCCCCACGTGGCACCACGTCCTGCCCGACGACGCCCGCTGGCTCCTGCGGCTCACCGCGCCCCGGGTGCATCGCCTCAACCGGCCGTACTACCCGGACCTGGGCGGCCCGGCGCACGACGCGGCCGCGACCGACGTGCTCGCCGAGGCCGTCGCGGGAGGGAACCACCGCACGCGGGCCGAGCTCGCGGCGCTCCTCGCGGACCGTGGCCTGCCGTCGAGCGGGCTCGCGTTCACGTACATCGTGATGCGGGCCGAGCTCGACGGGGTCCTCGTCAGCGGCGCGCTTCGCGGCAAGCAGCAGACGTACGCGGCGTTCGACGAGCGCGTGCCCGCGGGCTACGGGCCTCTCGGCGCGACGTACGACGACGACGCCGCGCTCGTCGAGCTGCTGCGGCGGTACCTGCGCAGCCGGGGGCTCGCGACCGTCAAGGACTTCGCGGGCTGGTCGGGCCTCACGCTGACGCGGGCGCGCGAGGGGCTGGCGCTGCTGGGTGCGGCCGTCGAGCAGGTCGCAGGCGTGGGCGATGCCGAGGGCCTGTCGTTCTGGCGGCTCGTCGACGGCCAGCCACCCGCCGAGCAGGGCGGCACCGAGCGCGCTGTACAGGTGGACCTGCTCCAGGGGTACGACGAGTACTTCGTGTCGTACAAGGACAGCCGCGACCTGGCCCGCGACCCGCTCTCGGCCGAGGCCCCGGCCGTGCTCCCGCTGCGCCTTCCCGGCACGGAGGTGTCGCCGTTCCTGCACGTGATCGCCGTGGACGCCCGCGTGGTCGGGCGGTGGCGGCACGTCCTGACCGCGAAGACCCTGCGCCTCGACACCCAGCTCTTCCGGCCGCTGACCCGGGCCGAGCAGCAGGGCTTCGACGCCCAGGCGGAGCGGCTCGCAGCCCACTGGGGCGTGGCGTACGAGGCGTCCTGACACGGCGCCGGACCCGGCGCCGGACCCGAGGTGGGCCAGGCGGCTCGACCGAGCCACCCGACCCACCCACCCACCTCGGGTGCGACCCCTACGCGTACGCGCCCGCCTGGAGGCCGAACAGCTCCGCGTACAGGTCGCCGCGCGCCATGAGGGCCGCGTGGTCGCCGTGCTCCCTGACCTTCCCGGCGTCGAGCACCACGATCTGGTCCGCGTCCCGCACGGTCGAGAACCGGTGCGACACAAAGCATGTGATCGCACCCCCGGCCCGTCCGGCCTCGTCGGCCGTCGCGACGAACCGCTCGAACAGCGCGTGCTCGGCCGCGGCGTCGAGCGCAGCGGCGGGCTCGTCGAGGACGAGCAGCAGCGGCTCACGGCGCAGGAGCGTGCGCCCGAGACCGAGCGTCTGCCACTGACCGCCCGAGAGCCCGACACCGTTCCCGTACCCGTGCCCCAGGAGCTGGTCGAGCCCGGCCGCCTGCTTCTCGACGATGCCGCGACCGCGCGCCCGGTCGAGCGCGGCCCACAGGTCCTCGTCGACGTCGAGCGACGCGAGCCGCCCCACGCCCACGTTCTCGCGGATCGTGAGCTCGAACCGCGCGAAGTCCTGGAACAGGGTCGCGGTGCGCGCCTGCCACTCGGCGTCGTCGAGGTCGCGCAGGTCGACGCCGTCGACGAGGATCCGCCCCGACGTCGGCCGGTACAGCCCGCACAGCAGCTTGACGAGAGTGCTCTTGCCCGCGCCGTTGTCGCCCACGACCGCGAGGGTCGACCCCGCGGGCACGTCGAGGCTCACGCCGTCGAGGATGACGCGGTCCGTGTCGGGGTAGGTGAAGGTCACGTCCTCGAAGCGCACGCCGCGCGTGAGCCGCGCGGGCACGCCCCGCGGGTCCACGGGCTCACCCGCGGGCGCGGTGACGGTGCCCGACGACGCGGTCGCCACGTCCTCGCCGACCGGGGTGCCGGACGCACCCGGGTGCGCGGCGCCGTCGGGCACCGGTTGGCCGGGTGCCGCGGGAGAGGCGGAAGAGGCGGGACGCGCGACCGACGCGCGCAGCTCCTCGACGTGCGACACCGTGCGCCCGACCCCCTGCAGGGTGCCGAGCAGCGCGAGCGCGCCCGAGACCTGGACGCTCACCTGGACCGCGAGCGTGATGACCAGGACGACCTGGCCCACGTTCGCCGATCCCGTGACGGCCTGGCGCACGACCAGGAACACCGCGACGCCGTACGCGCACGCGAACCACGCCTGCCCGGCCGCGCGCAGCAGGGCGCTGCGGCGGTGCGCCGACCACACACGGGCCGTCGTCGCCGACCACGCCGCACGCTGGCGCGCGACGACCGGGGCCTGTGCGCCGAACAGGCGCACCTCCTTGGCCGAGCTGCCCGTGGTCGCGAGCGAGACGAGGTGCGTCGAGAGCTGGACCTCGTGCGCGGACGCGTCGCGGGCGGAGTCGAGCACCTTCTGTGCCCGGTTGTTGAGGAGCACGGGCGGCAGCGCGGCGAGCGGCAGCAGCAGCAGCCACGGCTCGACCATCGCCAGGATGACGGTCGTGATCGTGACCTGGAGCAGCAGCCCGCTGAGCTGGAGCGTCGCCTCGAGCGCGGACCGCACGCGCTGCAGCCCCTCGGTGACGAGGGTCAGGAGCTCGGCGAACCGCGGCCGGTCGAACTGGTCGATCTGCGGGTTGCCGTGCGCGAGCCCCGCGACCTCGTCGGTCAGCTCGAGCTGCTGCAGATCCGCGAGCTCGAAGTAGTACAGGTGCGCGAAGTGGCCCATCATGAGCTCGAAGATCAGCAGGACCGCGACGCACACGCCCAGGCTGATCGCGAGGCCCGTCTGCTGGTCGAGGGCGGCGTTCGTCAGGGCGCCGAGCGCGACGCCGACGAGCGGCCCGGCGAGGTAGCCGATCGTCATGAGGATCGCCGCCGTGAGCAGGCGGCGCCTGTCCGTGCGGTAGCCCAGGACGAGGAAGAAGCGTGCGGCTCTGAGCATGGTCCTCACGATGCGGTCTCCGTCTCTGCGGTGGGGCGGGTGGGGTCGTCGGCCTCGGCCGACGCGGTCGCGCCCACGGACGCGGTGTCGCGGAAGCGTTGTGCCTGGAGCTCGAACAGGTCGGCGTAGCGGCCGCCGAGCGCGACGAGCTCGACGTGGTCGCCGCACTCGACGACGCGGCCGTGCTCGATCACCGCGATCCGGTCCGCGTGGCGGACGGTCGAGAAGCGGTGCGAGATGACGACGCTCGTGATGTTCTCCGTGGTCGCGAGGAAGCGGTCGAAGAACTCCGCCTCGGCACGCACGTCGAGCTGCGCCGTCGGCTCGTCGAGGACCAGGACGGACGAGCCGCCCTGGATCGCGAGGAGCGCCCGGGCGAGCGCGACCCGCTGCCACTGCCCGCCCGACAGGTCGCGCCCGCCGGGGTAGCGGCGCGAGAGCGTGGTGTCGAGCCCCTCGGGCAGTCCGCTCAGGGCGTCGAGCGCCCCGGCCTTGCTGGCCGCGGCCGTGATGGCGTCACGGTCGTCGAGCAGCGAGGGCGCACCCAGGCCGATGTTCTCCGCGGCCGAGAGCTCGTAGCGCACGTAGTCCTGGAAGATCAGCGCGAGCTGCCGCTGCCAGTCCTGCGTGTCGAGGTCGCGCAGGTCGACGCCGTCGACCAGGATCCGGCCCTCGACCGGCTCGTAGAGCCCGGCGAGGAGCTTGACGAGCGTCGTCTTGCCCGCGCCGTTGAGCCCCACGATCGCCGTGGACCGCCCGGCGCCGAGCTCGAGGTCGAGGCCGTCGAGCACCCACGGGGTGTCGTCGGTGTAGCGGAAGCGCACGCCCTCGAAGCGGATGCCTCGCTCGGGGCGCCGCGCCGCGACGCGAGCCGTCGGACGCGCCGGACGGGCCGAGGCGATCTGCTGCTCGAACGTCCGCAGCGCGTGGAACGAGTGCAGGCCGAACTGGGTCTGCACGTCGGCCTCGGGGAAGTACACCCCGAACCGCATGGGGATCAGCACGGCCTGGAGCGCGACGCCGAGCTGGAACAGGTTCAGCCTGCCGGACGCGGCGGCGTCGGCCAGGAGCGCGAGGACGACCGCGCCACCCACGAGGCCCACGCACGAGAGCCCGATGATGGGCCAGAACTGGAGCTTGCGGCTCCCCGCCCAGGCGGGCTCGTACGCGGCCATGGTGTCGGCGCGCAGGCGAGCCCGCACCCAGGGGAGCAGACCCAGCAGACGGATCTCCTTGGCCGCACGCGCCCCCGTGGCGAGGTCCCGCAGGTAGAAGACCTTGCGACGCGAGCCCGACAGCGCGTCCCACATGTCGGCGAACTTCCCGAGGGTCCCGCGCACCCCGAACCGCATCGAGAGCCCGGTCGCCAGGATCACGACCCCCGCGAGGGGGGAGATGACGACGCCCACCAGCACGATCGCGCCGAGCAGCTGGACGTAGCGCGACAGGAGCGACAGCAGCGCGGCGGCCGCGTCCCCCGGTGGGCGCGCCTCGCGGGCGAAGGCCGCGCGGGCGTCGGCCAGCAGGTCGAGGGCCTCGGGGCTCTCGAGCGCGTTCAGCGGCGCGTCGTGCAGTGCGGCGCTCATGAGCCGGTCGATGCAGTGCTCGTCGACGCGGCGCGCGATGACCTCGGTGACGCCCGCCTGGAAGGGCGCGAGGACCTGCTGGACCACGAACACGCCGACCGCGAGGGCGAGCGTCGTCCAGAGCTCGGACCAGCCGGGGGTGCCGGGCGGGTGGCCCGTCCCGGCCGTGCTCTCGGCGACGAGCGGCACGAGGTACAGGACGTAGCCGATGAGGACGATGAACGCGAGCGGCAGCAGCCCCAGGAGCACGTTGAGCAGCGCGGCCGCGGCGACGAGCGGCTTGCCGGCCTGGGGCAGGAGCTGCGCGAGGTCGGTCCAGCGCGAGGCGCGGGCGGCGAGCGTGGCCTTGAGCGCGCTCGTGCGGGGCAGTCGCGCCGCACCGTCGGGGGCGTGCGCGGGTGGGTCGTCGGTCATCGGTACCTCCGGTGGGTGGGACGGGTCGGTCTGCGGGTGCGCCTGCCTGCGAGGCCGCGCGGCCCGACGGCGTCGCTCACGTCCGGGGACGGGTACGCCGACGGGTGGGTCGGGTGCTGGTGGGGGTGTGCTGCCGCGGCCGGGCGGGTCGCGCGGCTGCGCGGGTCCCAGGGACTCCGCACGGCGGTGGGCGTGCGGAGGCTGCGGGGGCGGACGGTGCGGGCCCGGGACGGCGCTGGTCGGCTCCGAGGAGCCTGCCGAGCGAACGTCCCGCGCCGCGTCATCCGGTGGTGACCTGGCGGGGTGTGCAGGGGGAGGGGCGCCAGCGCGGGCACGTGGGTGTGCGTGTCATGGGCGGCTCCCCTCCGGTCGCGTGCGGCTGCCGTCGGTGGCGGCCGTCTGTCGGTGCGCGCCGACAGTAGCGCAGGTGGTTGGTGAGGGTCGCTTCCTTTTCGCAGGGTGGTCGGCGAGCGGGCGAGCAAGGTGCCGAACCGAAACCCGTCCGTGACGCGAGCGAGACGTATCACCCCTAGAGTGACGCGCCACGACGTACCCACCGATCGGAGCTCTCATGCGCAAGATGCCACTCCTCGTCGCGGTCACGGCCGCGGCGACCCTGGCCCTCACGGCCTGCACGGACGCCTCGCAGCCTGCCGACTCCTC
Organism: Oerskovia gallyi; assembly: GCF_014836745.1. Taxonomy (NCBI): domain Bacteria; kingdom Bacillati; phylum Actinomycetota; class Actinomycetes; order Micrococcales; family Cellulomonadaceae; genus Oerskovia; species Oerskovia gallyi. Next base: position 279,989 of record NZ_JACSQE010000004.1, on the reverse strand, counting down.
GTCCGCCGGGGCCTCGGGGGAGACGGCCACGGTGGCCCCCTTCGACCTCACGTCGGTGCAGAAGGACGACGCCGCGGCGGCGCTGCTGCCGGCCGAGATCGCGAGCGCGGGCAAGCTCGTGGTCGCGTCGAACACCGAGTACGCGCCCGCGGAGTTCATCGCGGCGGACGGGTCGACGCCCGTCGGGTACGACATCGACATCATCTCGGCCGTCGGCGCGGTCCTGGGGCTCGAGGTCGTCGTCGAGTCGGCGGACTTCCCGGGCATCATCCCGGCGCTGGGCACCAAGTACGACGTCGGGATCTCGTCGTTCACGATCACGGCCGAGCGCATGGCCGAGGCCAACATGATCAGCTACTTCAACGCGGGCGAGGCGTTCTCGGTGCAGAAGGGCAACCCGAAGAAGGTCGACCCGTCGAACATCTGCGGGCTGACGGTCGCGGTCCAGACGGGCACGGTCGAGGACGAGGGGGCCGACGAGATCAGCACGACCTGCGAGGAGGACGGTGAGCAGCCGCTCCAGATCCTGCGCTACGACAACCAGGCCGACGCGACGGTCAACCTCGTCGGCGGCAAGGCCGACATCATGTACGCGGACTCGCCGATCGTGTCGTACGCGGTCGAGCAGACCAAGGGAGAGATCGAGCAGATCGGGGAGGTCTTCGACTCGGCGCCCCAGGGCATCGTGACCGCGAAGGCGGACACCGCGCTCGCGGCCGCGATCCAGGCGGCGCTCACGGTCCTCATGGAGGACGGCACGTTCAGCGACATCCTGGCCTCGTGGGGCAACGAGGACGGGGCTCTCGACGAGGCCGTGGTCAACCCGCCGGTCTCCTGACGCTGCCGGTGGTGCCGGGCCCGACCTCGGGTCCGGCACCACGAGGCGCCCCCCGTTTTGCCAGTCCGGGCGCCCGCGCGGGAAACTGGGAGGGCAACGGTGCGGCGCCGCTCCGTGCTGCCCGCGTTGCGCGGCGTGTGACCCACCCCCCTGAGGTCGGCGCCGGAGATCACCACCACGAAACGAGAGACCCCCCATGCGCAGGCTGCCCGTCCTCACCGCCCTCACCGCCATCGCCGCGACGCTCGCGCTCACGGCGTGCACCGACGCCTCCTCGGGCTCTGGTTCCTCGCCCACCGAGGGCGGCTCGTCCGCCGAGGCGTTCGACCCGTCGACCATCGCCAAGGACGACGCGATCGCGGCGATGCTCCCGGCCGACGTCGCCGAGGCAGGCACCCTGACGGTCGGCACCAACGCGACGTACGCCCCGGCCGAGTTCATCGGCGACGACGGCAAGACCATCGTCGGGTACGACGTCGACCTCGCCAAGGCGATCGGCGCCGTGCTGGGTCTCGACGTCGAGGTCACCAACGCCGACTTCTCCTCGATCATCCCGGCGATCGGCTCCAAGTACGACATCGGCGTCTCGGGCTTCACGATCACCCCGGAGCGCACTGCCGAGGTCAACATGGTCAGCTACTTCCGTGCGGGCGAGGCGTTCGCCGTGGCCAAGGGCAACCCGAAGGACGTCGACCCGTCCGACGTGTGCGGCCTGAGCATCGCGGTCCAGACGGGCACGGTCGAGGACGACGCGCTCGACGGGCTGATGGCGGACTGCGAGGCCGCGGGCAAGGCGGACATCACGCCGCTGCGCTACGCGAGCCAGGCCGACGTCACGACGAACCTGGTCGGCGGCAAGGCCGACGTCATGTACGCGGACTCGCAGGTCGTCGCGTACGCCGTGACGCAGACCGGTGGCCAGATCGAGCAGCTCGGCGACATCTTCGCCGACTCGCTGCACGGCATCGCGATCGCCAAGGACGACACCGCGCTCGCGCAGGCCGTGCAGGCCGCGGTGCAGAAGCTCATGGACGACAGCGACTACACGACCATCCTCGACACCTGGGGCAACACCTCCGGTGCGGTGACCACGGCCGAGCTCAACCCCGTGGTCTCCTGAGCCGATCCCCTGACAGAACAGAGGTAGCCATGGCCCAGCCGCCCAGCACCCCGACGCCCGACGGTCCCCCGAGCGGTGGTTCCGCGAGCCGCGGCACGGCGACCGCGCCTGTCGACCGGATACCGGACCGCATCCGTGCGGTCCCGGTGCCCCGGCCGGGGCGCTGGGCGGCGGCCGTGGTCCTCCTGGTCCTCGCGGCCATGGCCGTGCACGGCCTGGTCACGAACGAGAAGTTCCGGTGGGACGTCGTCTGGCTCTACCTGCGTGACGTGCAGATCATGCGCGGCGTCGGGTGGACGCTGATCCTGACGTTCTCCTCGATGGCCATCGCGGTCGTCCTCGCGGTGATCCTCGCGGTCATGCGGCGTTCGGACAACCCGGTCATGCGCGCGACGAGCTGGTTCTACATCTGGTTCTTCCGCGGCACCCCGATCTACACGCAGCTCGTGTTCTGGGGCCTCATCTCGGTGCTCTACCCCAAGCTGAGCCTGGGGGTCCCGTTCGGGCCCGAGTGGTTCGTCTTCGACACCGCGGACCTCTTCACCGCGGCCCGCGCCGCGATCCTGGGCCTGGCGCTCAACGAGGCCGCGTACCTCGCGGAGATCGTGCGCGCCGGTCTCGGGTCGGTGGACCCGGGGCAGGCCGAGGCCGCGAAGGCCCTGGGCATGAAGGACGGCAAGATCCTGCGGCGCATCATCCTGCCGCAGGCCATGCGCGTGATCGTCCCGCCGACGGGCAACGAGACGATCTCGATGCTCAAGACCACGTCGCTGGTCCTCGCGGTGCCGTTCAGCCTGGACCTGACGTTCGCGTCCAACGCGATCGCGAACCGCATCTTCCTCCCGATCCCGCTGCTCATGGTCGCGGCGATCTGGTACCTGCTGATCACGAGCATCCTCATGGTCGGCCAGCACTTCATCGAGCAGTACTACGGGCGCGGGTTCGGCACGTCGACGGGCACGAGCCGTCGTCGCAAGCCGGGCAGGGGCCCGAAGAAGCCGAGCAAGCAGGAGGCGATAGCGGCGTCGGGCACGACCGCGAACGCCGACCCCTTCCTGGAGGTGACCCCGTGACCGCGGACGCACTCAGCCCCGCCCCCGGCCCGGCTGCGGGCTCCGCCTCCGGCCCGACGGCGTCGCCCGCCGACGCGTCCGTCGCGCCCATGGTGGAGATCGTCGGGGTGCACAAGGCCTTCGGCGACGTCCACGTCCTCAAGGGCGTGGACCTCGAGGTGCCGCGCGGCTCGGTGTGCGTCGTCCTGGGCCCGTCGGGCTCGGGCAAGTCCACGCTGCTGCGCTGCATCAACGAGCTCGAGGACCTCACGGCGGGACGCATCTACGTCGACGGCGACCTGATCGGCTACCGCGAGGTCGAGAACAACGGCAAGAAGCGGCTGCACCGTCTGCACCCCAAGGTCATCGCCGAGCAGCGCTCGCGCATCGGCATGGTGTTCCAGCGCTTCAACCTGTTCCCGCACATGACGGCGCTCCAGAACGTCATGGAGGCGCCGGTCCAGGTCCGCGGGCTGTCGCGGGCGCAGGCCCGCGCGCGGGCCGTGGAGCTGCTCGAACGGGTCGGCCTCGCGGACCGCATGGACCACTACCCGGCCCAGCTCTCGGGCGGCCAGCAGCAGCGCGTCGCGATCGCGCGGGCGCTCGCGATGGACCCCGAGCTCATGCTGTTCGACGAGCCGACGTCGGCGCTCGACCCCGAGCTCGTGGGCGAGGTGCTCGCGGTCATGCGCGACCTCGCCGAGAGCGGCATGACGATGATCGTCGTGACCCACGAGATCGGCTTCGCGCGCGAGGTCGGCGACCACGTGGTGTTCATGGACGACGGCGTGATCGTCGAGCAGGGCGACCCCCGCGAGGTGCTCACGAACCCGCGCGAGGAGCGCACCCGGGAGTTCCTGGCGCACGTGCTGTAGAGGTCTGCCCAGCACGACTCGCGGCCCCTGGATCGAGAGATCCGGGGGCCGTCGTCGTCCCGGCGCGCGCCCGCCCCGGGCGGCTGCCCCCCTCGGCGTCAGCGCTCGCAGGCGACCCCGTTGCCGTCCCAGTCGAGCGCCGGGTTGAAGCCGTCGTCGCCCTGCTTGAGCGGGGCCTTGCCGTCACGCTTCACGGCGTCGCACGTCAGGTAGATGCCGTTGACCTTCCCGCTCTGCCAGCCGCCGTCGTCGTTCCCCGCGTCGGCCTCCTTCTCCGCGATCGTGGCCTCGCGCTCGTCGAGCGCGATCTTGCGCGCCTCGAGCTCGGTCTCGAGGGCCGAGACCGCGGCCTCCCGGGCGGCGACCGCCTCGGTCGAGGCCGTGATGCCCGCGAGCTGGGTGTCCAGGTCGGCGCGCTCGGTGTCGAGCTTGGCCCGTTCGGCCGCCATCTGCTCGGTCGTCTGCGCTGCGGCGGCGGTGGCGTCGCCGGCCTCCGACTGCGCCTTGAGCGTCACGCCCAGCCCGAGGATGAGCCCGACGGCGACCCCTCCGACACCGACGCCCAGAGGCAGGAGCCAGCGCATGTACGAGCGCTCCTCCCGGGGCTCGTCGTCGCCCGAGAAGATCGCGAGCGGCCCGTGCGCGGACGCGGTCGGCTCGGCCGGGGCGGCGGGGAGGGGGGCGGCTGGACCCGCGGCGTGCCCGGCGTGACCAGCCGCCCCGGCACCGCCGACGACCGGCAGGATCATGGTCGAGGACGGCGACTCGGTCGGGGCTCCGCTCGCGCCGCCGACGTCGCGCAGCGAGCGACGCGTCGGCCCGGACGGCGGGCTCGACGGTGACGGCGCGGAGGGGGACGCAGCCCCGTACCCCGGCGTCACGGGGACGATCGCGGTCGGGAAGTGGAGCGGGATCCCGCCGCCCGGGGTCTGTCGCGACCACGCCTCGGCACCGGCCGTGGGCGGGGCGGGCGGGGGCGTCGGTGCGGCCTCGACCCAGAAGACCCAGCCTGCGGGAGCGGCCGGCCAGGCGGGATCCGGGTGCCACTCCGACGAAGGGGAGAAACCGGGAGGTACCAACCAGCCGGGCGGCGGGTTGAAATGTACGGCCATGGGAGCTCTCCTTCGACGGTTCCTGCGCGCTCACTATGCTGCAGGACGGCCCGTCGATGCCAATTCCCGGGTGTCCTGGGTGCGTCCCGGGGCCCGGCACGGTCGGCGACTGGCCGGGAGGCGCCTCGTGGTCGTCGGCGGAGACCAGGATGTGGGCGGCGCCCGGTAGAAAGGAACCGGGCCGGGGCGCCGCCGCGTCCTCGATCGACAGCCCGTCGTGACCGGCCCAGTGACCGCGAGGAGTCGCCGTGTTCCTGATGGACCAGCAGGACCCGACCGTCGAGCCCCTGCTCGTCTTCTCGGCCAGCGACCTCGTCGCGGCGAGCGAGTGCGAGTACCGCCTGCTGCGCACCCTCGACGAGAAGGTGGGGCGCGCCGCGCACCCCGCTGTCGAGGTCGACGACATGCTCGAGCGCACCGCGACGCTCGGCGACGTGCACGAGCAGCAGGTGCTCGCGGGCTTCGTCGACCTCGTGGGGGCCGACGCGATCCGCGAGGTGCCGGTACCGCGCACCATGCGGCGCGGGGACCTGGAGGCCGCGCACGCCGCGACGCTCGACGCCCTGAGCGACGGCGTCGACGTCGTCTACCAGGGCTCCTTCTTCGACGGACGCTTCCACGGGCGCGCGGACTTCCTGATCCGCACCGACAGCCGGGCGGCGCACGCGTGGCCCCACGCAACCGGCCCGACGACGTCGGGCGGCCTGGGCGCTCCGGGAAGCGCCGGCCCGGTGTACGCCGTGTACGACGCCAAGCTCGCGCGCCGCGCGAAGGTCCCCGCGCTGCTCCAGCTCGCGGCCTACGCCGACCAGCTCCTCGCGGCCGGGGTCGAGACCTCCCCGGCCCTGCACCTGATCCTCGGGACGCGCGCCGTGACCGACCACCGGCTCGCGGACGTCCTGCCCGTCTTCCGCGAGCGGCGCACCGAGCTGCTGCGCCTCCTGGACGCGCACCGGGCGAGCGCCGAGCCCGTGGCCTGGGACGCGCCCGGACTGCGTCAGTGCGGCACGTGCGCGTACTGCGCGCAGCAGGTCACCGAGCACGACGACGTGCTGCGCGTCGCGGGCCTGCGCAGCACCCAGCGCGTCCGGCTCCGCGCCGCCGGCATCACGACCATGACCCAGCTCGCGGCCGCGACCGAGCCGCCCCAGGGCCTGGCGGCGCGCACGTTCGAGACCCTGCGCGTCCAGGCGCGGCTCCAGGCCGGCCTGGTCGACGTGCCGGTCGACGGGGGAGGGGTGCCAGACGTCGGGCCGGGCCCCAGCGGGTCGGTCACGTGGAGCACGCCCGCCGCCGTGGGCAGCGGGGAGGGAGCCGGCCCCGAGGGCGCCGTCGAGCCCGAGCAGCACACGCTGTCCTACGTCGTCGTCGATCCCGCCCCGCTGCGCGACCTGCCGCGCCCCGACCCGGGCGACGTGTTCTTCGACTTCGAGGGCGACCCGCTGTGGTCCGCGCCCGACGCCTCGCCCGAGGGCATCGTCTGGAACATCGACTACCTGTTCGGGCTCGTCGAGCGACCGACCAGCCCCGGCGAGAAGCCGCCCTTCACCGCGTTCTGGGCCCACGACCTCGACCAGGAGAAGCAGGCGCTCGTCGACTTCGTCGACTACCTCGCCAAGCGCCGCGCCCAGTACCCGGGGCTGCACGTCTACCACTACGCGCCGTACGAGAAGACGCACCTGCTCTCGATCGCGGCCCGGCACGGCGTGTACGAGCAGGAGGTCGACGACCTCCTGCGCGAGGGCGTCCTCGTGGACCTCTACTCGACCGTGCGCCACTCGCTCAAGGTGTCGGCGCCGTCGTACTCGATCAAGAAGCTCGAACCCCTCTACATGGGCGACCAGCTCCGGGGCGGCGACGTCACGGACGCCGCGGCGTCGGTCGTGGCGTACGCGACGTACTGCGCGGCGCGCGACGCGGGCCGCACCGAGGAGGCCGAGCGCCTGCTGCACGGCATCGCCGACTACAACGAGTACGACTGCCTCTCGACCCTGCGCCTGCACGAGTTCCTCCTGGGGCTCGCGGGGCGCGCCGCTCCCGCGACCTCCGCCCCGGGCCCGCTCGCCGCCCCTGCCGGCGACGGCTGGGAGGACGACCTGCCACCCGCGCTCGAGCTGACCGACGCGGAGGTCGCGCGCCGCGCCAAGCGCGCCGAGGCCGAGCAGGTCGAGCTCGACGTCCGCGCGCTCGCGGGCGGCGTGGACGGTCGCGCGGGGGACGGACGGACCGACGACGAGGAGGCCGTCGCGCTCCTGGGCGCGGGCGTCGGGTACTACTGGCGCGAGGCCAAGCCGTTCTGGCAGGAGTTCTTCGCGCGCCTCAAGGACCCGGTCGACCAGTGGCAGACGCCGCGCGCGTACTTCCTCGTGGAACGGGCCGAGGTGATCGAGGACTGGGCGAAGGCCACACCGCGCAGCAACCCGTCGCGTCGCCTGCGCCTGTTCGGCGAGCTGCCGGACGGTTCGGAGCTCAAGGCCGGGTACGACGGCGCCACCGCGCTCTTCGAGGGACCGGCACCCGAGGGGATCGAGCCCGCGCACGGCGCGGTGCGGTGGTCGACGGGGAGCGTGCGCGTCCACGGCGTCGAGCGCGGACGGCTGGGGAACGGGCGTGAGGTCGACGTCCTCGACGTGCGCCTGCCCGTGCCCAAGGGGGTCGCTCCGCACGACGCGCTGCCCATGGCGCTCGCGGTCGGGCAGGTGCTGCCGACGCCCCAGCAGGAGGCGTCGATCCGGGCGCTGGCCACGACCGTGCAGGCGCAGAATCCCTACGGGCCGCAGGCGCCCCTGGTGCTCCCGGACCACCCGGCGCTCGACCTGCTCCGCCGTCGCCCGCCGCGCACGGTGTCCGGCGACCCGCTGCCCGTCCTGGGCGACGGCCCCGAGCGGTACGTCGACGCCGTGACCGACGCGGTCAGGGACCTCGACGGCTCCTACCTGGGTGTCCAGGGCCCGCCCGGCACGGGCAAGACCCACCTCGCGTCCAAGGTCGTCGGCCGCCTCGTCGCCGAGGGGTGGCGCGTGGGCGTCGTGGCGCAGTCGCACGACGTCGTCGAGAACGTCCTCGCGGGCGTGATCACCAAGGGCGGCGTGCCCGCGGACCGCGTGGGCAAGAAGGCCTCGGGTCCCAAGGGGCGCGACGTGTCGGCCGTCGGCCGTGAGGTGGGCGCAGGCCTGCCCGACGACGTCGCGGCGGCCGCCCTGCCCGAAGGGTCGCGGCTCGTGCCCTGGCGCCTCGTCGACTCCCCGCAGACCGCGGCCTTCGTCGCCGAGGGGCCCTGCGTCGTCGGCGGGACGGCCTGGGACTTCGCGCACGCCGAACGCTTCGGCGACGGCGAGCTCGACCTGCTCGTGATCGACGAGGCCGGGCAGTTCTCGCTCGCCAACACGATCGCGGTCTCCCGGGCCGCGCAGAGGCTCCTGCTGCTCGGCGACCCGCAGCAGCTCCCGCAGGTCTCGCAGGGTCAGCACCCCGAGCCCGTCGACCAGTCGGCGCTCGGGTGGCTGACCCGTGCGGGTGGCGGGCACGACGTGCTGCCACCCGAGTTCGGCTACTTCCTGGCCCGCTCGTGGCGCATGCACCCCGCGCTGTGCGACGCCGTCTCGGAGCTCGCGTACGAAGGGCTCCTGCACGCGGAGGCCGCCGCGGGCGAGCGGGTCCTCGTGGGCGTCGAGCCCGGCGTGCACGTCGTCGAGGTCGAGCACGCGGGCAACGCGGTGTCCTCGGTCGAGGAGGCGCAGGAGATCGTGCGGCAGGTCAAGGGGCTGCTCGGGACGACGTGGTACCCCGGAGGGCCCGGTGGGTCGGACGGCGCCGCACCTGCCTCGCGAGCACTCACGGAGGACGACTTCGTCGTCGTGGCCCCCTACAACGCGCAGGTGTGGACCGTGCGCCACGCGCTCGCGGCCGCAGGGCTGGGCGACGTGCGTGTCGGCACGGTCGACAAGTTCCAGGGCAAGGAGGCGCCCGTCGCGATCGTCTCGATGACGGCCTCGGCGCGGGAGGACGTGCCGCGCGGTATGGAGTTCCTCCTCTCGCGCAACCGCGTCAACGTCGCGGTCTCGCGGGGTCAGTGGTGCGCGGTCGTGGTCCGCTCGCCCCGGCTCACCGACTACCTGCCGAACCACCCCGAGGAGCTCGCCGAGCTGGGCGCGTTCATCGGTCTGTGCAGCTCGGGCAGCCGCTCGCCGCTCCGCTGAGTGCGGGGTAGTCGTCGTCGTGGCGGGCTCCCGACGACGACTATCCCGCACTCAGGCGGTCGGCGGCCTCAGGCTGCCGGCGGCGTCGAGGTGCCGGTCGGTGAGGTCGGTCCATCTGCTGGGTCCCGTGGGGGAGAGGGTGCGCACCCGTGGCCCAGGATGCAGCCGGTCGTCGACGGCATAGCGTGCGGTGAGCTCCTCCTCCGCCTCCTGGTCGCCCTGGTCGGCACGGACGAGCAGGGTCGCGATCTCGTCGACCAGCGTGAGGTCGGCGCCCTCGAGCGTGTCGTCCGTGCTCATCGCCCCCCACGTGTCCCACAGCAGCAGCTCGTCCCCCTGACGGTGGGCCAGCTCGAACAGGACGTAGTCGTGGACGAACCAGTCGCCGCGGAACGGCAGCCCCGGGTCCACTCCGAACAGGTCCGCGTCCGCCAGCCCGGCACGGAGCGCGAGCCAGGCCGTGGCTGCGGGGACGAACGGTAGAGCCAGGTCCTCGGCGACATCCCCCGTGCCCCGTGGAAGATCCAGGGGGTCGAACGGGAACACCGGGTCTCCCGCGGTGAGCTCGGGGTCCCAGCGCAACCAGCGGCCGTCCGCCCAGTGCTCGACGACGACGTGATCGTGGTGGAAGCCGGGCGTGAAGTACGAGACGAACCCCACGCGGGTCCTGGCGGGGATGCCGTGCTCGCGCAGCACCCCGACGGTCAGCAGCGCGTGGTCCCGGCAGCAGCCTCCCACCCGGTCGCAGACCGCCCGAGGCTCGGTGAGCGCGGTCCCGTGCCGGGAGTGGTCGAGGTCGAGGATCGTCGCGAGCCACCGGCTGTCGACGTCCGTGGCACGCTCGGCCGGCATGAACTCGGCCTCGGCGCGATAGTGCGCGATCACGTTGCGTGCCACCTGCCCCAGCGCGTCCGGGTCGGTGGGTACGCCCCGCAGGAGCTGGGCGTGCTCCCCGGGCGAGGAGTACGGCGAGTGGGCCACCCAGCGGGCGACCGCGGGATGGACGGCGGTCGTGCCGACCGGCTCGAGGCGGCTGGACGGGTCGTTCATCGGATCCTCCGAGGTCGCGGGTCACGAGCGGCGTGATGCCGGGCACCAGTGTCGACCGCGTCGCGCGCCAGGGCAATGCCTCGGCCCGGCGGACCGTCGGCTCCGTCCGAGCGAGGGCCGGGCGGACGAGGTCCTCAGAAGTCTCCGAACCCGCCGAAGTCCCCACCGCCGAAGTCCCCACCGCCGAAGTCGCCGAAGCCCCCGCCTCCGGCCTCGGTGAAGTCGCCGCCGCCCGCGTCGCCGCCGCCCGCGTCGTCGCCGCCCGTGTCGCCGGCTCCGGGGTCGCCCTCGGTCGCGCCCGGGTCGCCTGCGCCCGAGGTGCCGCCGTCGCCCGCGAAGTCGGCCGTGGGGTCGCCGAACATCGGGCCGAACATCATGTTGGCGACCGCGGAGCCGATCACGACGCCCGCGATGGTGCCGAGCATGCTCGAGCCGATCATCGAGCCCATGCCCGGCCCGCCCGGCCCGCCCGGCCCGCCCGGCCCGCCCGGCCCGCCCGGCCCGCCCTGCCTGCCGCCGAACGACCGTTCGAGCGTGCCGGGGTTGCGCATCTCGGCGCGGGTCGCCATGCGGGCGAGCGACTGCGGGTCGTCGGAGGTAGCGCGCTCGGCGGGCGGCACGTTCTCACCCAGCTCGGTCAGCACGCGTCGACGCTGCTCGGGCGTCAGCCGCTCGAACGCCTCGGCGTGCGCCTGCTCGACGGCCTCCGGGGGAGCCGTGCGCAGCAGGTAGCGGTAGCGGTCGATCGCGACGTCGTCCTCGCTGCGCGCGGGGCCGGTCGGGGCCGGGGGCGCAGTGCCGTAGGCGGGCGCACCGGGACGGTCTGCCGAACCGTGAAGCCTGTCGTCCTGCGGGGTGCGGCCGAGGAGGCGGTCGAGGAATCCCATGAGCGTGTCCTTCTGGTCGAACCGTCGAGGGCGGGTGCCCTCACCGGTTCAACGCGGCGCCCGGCCCGCCCGTTCCGTCGAGTGCATGGTCCGGCTGCGAGACGCCCGGCGAGTCGCAGCCGGATCACGCACTCAGCGGCGAGCGTGGGGCGGCTCCGGCGCCGGACCCACCCCGCCGACCAGCCGGACGTTGAGCGCCCGTCCCGCGAGCTCGAGCGCGTGGTACTGCTCGTGCACCCGCACGGTGACCCCGGGGTCGAGGGCGAGGCTCGTGTGGTGCCACACCCGGCACGCTCCCTCGCCCGTCGCGTACTCGACGACGACCTCGGTGCCGCCGCTGGTCGTCCGCACCGCGAGCACGACGCCCTCGCGCCACCCCCAGGGCCGGTTGCGGAGCATGCGCTCGTGGACGGGGTGCAGCAGGTGCCCCGTGTCGAACCGGTCGCACACGGTGGGCGGGGGACAGGCGACGACCGTCGCCCGGCGTTCCATGACGCGCTCGGCCATGGTGCTCCTTCTCTCCGTGCCCGACGACGGGGCTCACCCGCGTGCGCACGCCCACCCGGGAGGCTCCCCGGGTGAGGGGCACGAGGAGGCGCCCTACGACGTCGGGCCTCGCTCTTCCCCCACGGTCGTGGGGGCGGGTCTTCCTCCGGGAGCACCGTGCGCGTCGCGCGGTTGCCGGACCAGCACGCCGGAGGGCGGTTCGCTGGTCCTCTGGACCGTTCTCAGTTCTACCACGGCGTCACCGACCGAGCACAGGGAGCACCTGGTCCTGGACGCACGAGTGCCCCCGACCGAGACGGTCGGGGGCACTCGTTCAATGATCAGCTACGCCCGGAGGCGAGTGAGATCAGAGCGGGCGGATGTTCTCCGCCTGCGGGCCCTTGGGGCCCTGCGTCACGTCGAACTCGACGCGCTGGTTCTCCTCGAGCGAGCGGAAGCCCTGCGTCTGGATGGCGGAGTAGTGCGCGAACACGTCGGCGCTGCCGTCCTCAGGTGCGATGAAGCCGTAGCCCTTTTCGCCGTTGAACCACTTCACGGTTCCCAATGCCATGGGGATCTCCTTCTAGAGTTTCAAACAGCTCCATGATCTGGAGCCGAACATCACGGTGTTCGTCGTCAACTCTTGGGTAACAAGGTTCGCGGTGGCATGGGGCCGTTGCGCAAGGACAAGCGAGGCACTGCAATCTCACCGGCTACGGTACAGGGGTTACTCCGACTGTGCTAGCCCTGATGCTAACGATTGAAGTACGCCTGTCCGCCAACCAGGTCAGGGTCGAGCAAATCGGGCACCGTCACGAGCGTGTAGCCGGCAGCCCGCAGACCGTCCACGATGCCCGGGACGGCGTCGACGGTCGAGGCGTGGATGTCGTGCATCAGGAGGATCGCCCCAGGTCGGACGCCTGCGAGCGCCCGTTCGGTCGTCATGGCCGCGTCCTTGTTCTTCCAGTCCTCGGTGTCGACGTCCCACAGGATCGCCGGCTCGTTCCGCTGGGAGAGGACGCTCGTCACAGTGTCGCTCGTCGCGCCGTACGGAGGGCGCACGAGGGTCGGTCGGACGCCTGACGCGGCCTCGACCGCGTCCGCCGTCGACGTCAGCTCGTCCGTGATCTGGTCCGTGCCGAGCTTGGACAGGTCCGGGTGGGACCAGGTGTGGTTCCCGATGGCGTGCCCTTCGGCGACCTCGCGGCGGACCAGGTCGGGGTGCGACGTGACGGACCGGCCGACGAGGAAGAACGTCGCCTTGGCCTGCTTCTCGGCGAGGGTGTCGAGCAGGCGCGACGTGTGCTTGCCGGGTCCGTCGTCGAACGTCAGGGCCACGCACCTGAGCACCGAGCAGTCCGGGGCTCCCGGGGACGCGGGCGGCACGGGCGGGGTCGTCACGGGGGGCTCGACGGGCGGCGGCGTGATCCCCATGAACGGGGTGCCGCTCGACGCGGTGTCCGCGAGCTGCTTCCCGACCGCGGACAGGACCGTCCGCGTCGCGTCGGGCTCGATGCGCACGGCCAGCTCTCCGTCCGAGCGGGCAGAGACCAGGCCGGGGGAGAAGACCAGGGTCGCGGCGCCGTCGGGCCCCAGGCGAACGTCCCGGAAGGTGTCCTCCGACGCGGGCACCGGCTCCTCGAACCCGAGCCCGGCCTGGTCGAGCGCCGCGTCGACCCACTGCGCGGCCTGCTTGCGGCCGTCGGCCGTGAAGAGGTCCGAGGACCACGTCGTGGTCGCGCGCGGGAGGTCGGTGTAGAACGTCTGGGCGCCGGTCGTGCCGTTCGCCCCGCCCGTGAAGGAGTACGTCGTGGCACGCACGCCCAGCACGTCTCCCTGCGCGAGCACCAGGTCCCATCCGACGTTGAGCTCGTTGCCCACCCCGGCCGGGTCGACCGCGGCGTCGTACGCCTTCTCGGTCTCGTCGACGAACGTGCCGAAGGCGTGCGAGAGGGAGCGCTCGCCCGGGACGGAGACCGTCGAGATCGAGCGGGCGTCGCCCGTGCTCGCGGTCGACTCCTGGTGGATCTCGAGGTTCTCGACCGACGCCGGGTCCAGGACCGGCGGCGGGTCGACCCGTTCGGCGGGGGCCGGAGGGGCCGTGGGCGACGGGGTACCCGTGGGAGACGCCTCTCCGGAGGGGTCGGCCGCGGCACGCGTCAGGTAGAACGTGACGCCCGCGGCGACGACCAGGAGTGGTACGAGCACGGCGAGGACCCAGAGGGCTCGGTTCCGCGGGCGCGCGGGAGCGGAGCCGCCCGGCGTCTGGCCGCGGGACGGAGGCAGGGACTGGGACATCAGTCCACCGTGCCACCCGCGCAGGGTGCGCGTCGCGACCGGCACGGCCGATGAGAGCAGCGCCACAGTCGTCTGCGACACCCTCTCGCACGGTCCTCGCAACGGCTCCACGGCCTTCACCGACCGGTCACCTGCCGGCTCTCCGCCTGCGGTCCGCCTGCGCCCCGGCCGCGACGCACTCGCGACCCGTCCGCCGCCGCCGGGACGGGTGGTGCGGGCCACGGGCGTCGGGGTAGAAAGGGGTGATGGTCTCCCCCACGCAGGTCCCCGACGTCGTCCTCAACAACGGTGTCGCCGTCCCGCAGGTCGGGCTCGGCGTCTTCAAGGTGCCCGACGACGCGACGCAGAAGAACGTCGAGCAGGCGCTCGAGGCCGGGTACCGGCACATCGACACCGCGGCCGGCTACTACAACGAGGCCGGTGTCGGTGCGGCGCTGCGGGCAAGCGGCCTGCGACGTGACGAGATCTTCGTGACGACCAAGCTCCGCAACGGCGACCAGGGGTACGAGTCGGCGCTCCAGGCGTTCGAGGACTCGCGCGAGGAGCTCGACGTCGAGGTCGTCGACCTCTACCTCGTCCACTGGCCCGTCCCCAGCAAGGACCTCTACGTCGAGACCTGGCGAGCCTTCGAGAAGCTCTACGCCGACGGCGCGGCCCGCGCGATCGGCGTCTCGAACTTCCTGCCCGAGCACCTCGCGCGCCTGCTCGCCGAGACCGACGTGGTCCCGGCCGTCAACCAGATCGAGGTCCACCCGACCTACCAGCAGCGCGCGACCCAGGAGGCCACCCGGGCGGCGGGCATCGCCGTGGAGGCGTACTCGCCGCTCGGACGCGGCGCCGACCTCGACCACCCCGCGGTCGCCGCGGTCGCCGACGCCCACGGCGTCACGCCCGCCCAGGCGATCCTGCGCTGGCACGTCCAGAGCGACCGGATCGTCATCCCCAAGTCCGTGAACCCCGAGCGCCTCGCGTCCAACATCGACCTGTTCGGCTTCGAGCTCTCGCCCGACGAGATCGCGGCGATCGACGCGCTCGACTCGGACGCCCGGCTCGGCTCCGACCCCGCGACCGCCGCGTTCTCGCAGTACCCGTCCTGATCCCCGGACCGGATCGAGACGTTCCTGTGACGGCCCCGTAACGCGGGACGGAGTCTCGCGTAACCGCGCCCACGTACGTTCCAGGCACTCAGGTCGCCGGACCCGGGGCCCGGGACCTCGGGCGCCTTGTCCGGTTCGCCGCGTGTGAGTCCCTGGTTGCAATTGTGCATCTGGGGTTTCGCGCTGGTCCGACCTGTGCCATCGTCAGCACGTTATTCAGTGCTGAATATCAGGTGATCCACCGCGGGTGCGAGGTCTCCGAGCACCCGGGTGCGATCTGGCGCACGGAGGTTCGGAATGCAACGCACAGCACGTCGAACGACGGGTGGGCTGGCTCTCGTGCTGGCAGCCGCCCTCGCCATCACCGCTTGCGGTACCCAGTCTCAGGGGGACGACGGAGGTTCGACGGAGTCGTCGAGCGCGTCAGGGTCGGCCGATCTCAAGATCGTGCCGTCCGTCCAGATCGACATCGACGGGGCCGAGGTCCCGGTCGAGACCTCGGGCGACCCCGTCGACCCGGCCGGAGACGGCACGGCCGAGTGTGCCGAGGGCACCTCGATCGCCATGGCCGGTGCTCTGACCGGCCCCAACGCCGCACTCGGGCAGAACATCCTCTACGGCGCCAAGGTCGCGGTGGACGCGTTCAACGCAGCGAACGCGGGCTGCCAGGTCACGATCAAGGAGTTCGACACCGAGGGCGACCCGCAGAAGGCGACCCAGGTCGCCCCGCAGATCGTCGGCGACGCGAGCATCATCGCGCTCCTCGGCCCGGCGTTCTCCGGGGAGACCTCCGCGACCGGCGACGTCTTCAGCCAGGCGGGCCTCCCGTCGCTGTCGGCGTCGGCCACCAACCCCGACATCACGAAGAACGGCTGGAAGACGTTCTTCCGCGGTCTCGCGAACGACGCGGTCCAGGGTCCGGCGGTCGCCAAGTACATGGTGGACACGCTCGGGTACGAGAAGGTCTGCGTGGTCCAGGACAACTCGGACTACGGCGTGGGGCTCGCCAAGGAGATCACCGCGGGCCTCGGCGACGCGGCCGACGACTCGTGCTCTGCCGAGGTCAAGGTCGGCGACAAGGACTTCGCTGCCGCGACGCAGCTCATCTCGAGCTCCGACGCGGACGCCGTCTTCTACGCCGGCTACTACGCGGAGGCCGCGCCGTTCGCGCAGCAGCTGCGTGACGCGGGCGTCGACATCCCGTTCGTGTCCGCGGACGGCACCAACGACCCGCAGTTCGTCACCCAGGCGGGCGCGGCGTCCAAGGGCGCGATCCTGTCCTGCCCCTGCGGCCCGGCTCCCGACGACTTCGCGGCCGCGTACGAGGCGCTCAACGGTCAGGCCCCGGGCGTCTACTCGGTCGAGGGCTACGACCTCGCGACGATCATGCTCACGGGCATCGCGTCGGGCGTCACGGACCGGGCCGGGATGCTCGACTTCGTGACGAGCTACGACGGTGAGGGCCTGGCCCGCACCTACAAGTGGGACGACACGGGCGAGCTCTCGTCCGCGCTGATCTGGATCTACGAGGTCCAGTAGCCGGTCGGCGCCTGCCGGTCCGGAGCGCCGCCCCTTCCCGGCCAAGCACGGCCGGGCCGGGGCGGTGCGCCTGACGGCAGCCGCCGAGCGGACCACGGTGCGCCCGCCTCCTCGCGGGGTGGGCGCACGGTGGTCGGCCGACCGCCCTCCCACCGGCTTCAAGGAGCAGCATGTCGATGCTCGTCCACGGCGTCCTCGCCGCCGACCCACTCATCGGATTCGACCTCGCGGCCCTCGGCCGCAACTTCTGGGCCCTCACCGTCGACGGCCTGACCTACGGCGCGGTCTACGCGCTCGTCGCGGTGGGCTACACGCTCGTCTACGGCGTGCTGCGCCTCATCAACTTCGCCCACTCCGAGATCTTCATGCTCGGCATGTTCGGGCAGTACGCCACGCTCCTCGCCCTGGGCTTCTACCCGAGCGGCGACGCGTTCGACAAGGGCATCCTGCTCACGGTCCTCTATCTGGGGATCGCGATGATCGGCGGCATGGTGGTCGCGGGAGGGGCCGCTGTCGGGCTCGAACGCGTGGCCTACAGACCCCTGCGCAAACGCGGGGCCCCGTCGCTCGTCTTCCTCATCACCGCGATCGGCGCGTCGTTCGTGATCCAGGAGTTCGTGCACTTCGTGCTCCCGGCCCTGACGGGCGGTGAGCTCGGCGGCGTGAACGCGGAGCAGCCCATCCGGCTCGTCGAGCCCGAGGTCCAGTTCACGCTCTTCGGCGCCAACGTCACCAACGTGACGCTCATCATCATCTTCTCGGCCCTGATCCTGGCCCTCGCGACCGACATGTTCATCAACCGGACCAAGTTCGGGCGCGGTATCCGGGCGGTCGCGCAGGACCCCGTGACGGCGACCCTCATGGGGGTCTCGCGCGAGCGCATCATCATGCTGACGTTCCTCATCGGCGGCGTCCTGGCCGGGGCCGCGGCCCTGCTGTACACGCTGCGCGTCCCCAACGGGATCATCTACTCGGGCGGCTTCATCCTGGGGATCAAGGCGTTCTCCGCGGCGGTCCTCGGCGGGATCGGCAACCTGCGCGGCGCGCTGCTCGGTGGCCTGCTGCTGGGCGTCATGGAGAACTACGGGCAGGTCGTGTTCGGCACGGAGTGGCGCGACGTGGTCGCGTTCGTCCTGCTGATCGTGGTCCTGATGTTCCGCCCGACCGGCATCCTCGGCGAGTCCTTGGGGAGGGCACGAGCATGAGCACCAGCACTCCTGCGGGGAACGACGGGGTCCCCGGCGGCACGGCCGCGACGAACGGCGCCACCCCGCCCGCACGGCCCCGCCCCGAGCTCCCGCCTGCGGGCCAGACGCCCGTGGCCCAGCGTCCGCACGGCGGCGTGGGGGACCGGTTCCGGCTGTGGTGGGACGCGCTCGCGCGGCCCGCGCAGTGGGGGGTCGGCGTCCCGTTCATCCTGTTCATCGCGCTCCTGCCGATCCTCAACATCCCGGTCCTGACCACGGTCGGTACCAACTTCGGCGCCGTGATGGCGCAGTTCGGGATGTACGCGCTCATCGCGATCGGCCTGAACGTCGTGGTGGGGCAGGCGGGTCTGCTCGACCTCGGCTACGTGGGCTTCTACGCGATCGGCGCGTACACGCTCGCGATCATGACGAGCCCCGACAGCCCGTGGAACGTGACGCAGCCCGAGGGCTGGCTGTCGGATGACTGGGCGTGGCTCGCGATCCTGCCCGTCGCGGTCGCGATCACGGCCATGTCGGGCCTGGTCCTGGGGTCGCCCACGCTGCGCCTGCGCGGCGACTACCTCGCGATCGTGACGCTCGGCTTCGGTGAGATCGTGCGCCTGCTGGCGGACAACCTCGACGAGATCACGGGGGGCGGTCAGGGGCTCAAGTCGGTCGCCTACCCGCGGCTCGGCGTGACCGAGGAGCTGCCCAACGGCGTGTTCTCGGCGGGCAACGTCGGGACGACGCTCAACTCGGGCGTGTGGTGGTTCTGGCTGTCCCTGGTGTTCATCATCATCTCGCTCATGCTCGTGGGGAACCTCGAGCGTTCGCGCGTGGGCCGGGCGTGGGTCGCGATCCGCGAGGACGAGGACGCGGCCGAGATCATGGGCGTGCCCACGTTCCGCTTCAAGCTGTGGGCGTTCGTCATCGGGGCGTCGATCGGCGGCGTCTCGGGCGCGATCTACGCGGGCCAGGTGCAGTTCGTCATCCCGACGAACTTCAACATCATCAACTCGGTCCTGTTCCTGTGCGCGGTCGTCCTGGGCGGCCAGGGCAACAAGCTCGGCGTGATCCTGGGGGCGTTCATCATCGTGTATCTGCCGAACTTCTTCCTGGGGCGCACGTCCCTGTTCGGCATCCCGATCGACGGCAACGAGATCGCGAACTACAAGTACCTGTTCTTCGGGGTCGCGCTCATGGTGCTCATGATCTTCCGGCCGCAGGGGCTCATACCCGTCCGGCAGAAGCTCCTCACGTACGGGCGCGAGCTGTACGTCGCGGCGCGCCGCACGCTCGCCAAGATGCCCGACGGCGGCCCGCAGGCCGCGTACGCGACGTCCGCTCCGGCGTCGGGCACGGGGAGCGGGACGGGGCGCGACGCCACCGGGAGCGGCCCCGCCGGGACCGGTGCCGGCGAGCACGACGAGACCACCGACGGGGGGAACCGATGAGCAACGATCCTGGTGGCATGGGGGCCGGCGGCGACGTCGGCGACGCGCACCTGTCGCTGTCCGCGGACGCGGGCGAGCCCATGGCCGAGAAGTACCTGCCCGGTGCCGGGCTCGCCGAGCCGGTGATGGTCGACGTGACCGAGGTGCGGCCCGAGCTCGCGGACTCCGCGCTGGTCGACGCGATCGTCGCGGCCGACCGCACGGTCCGCACCGAGGTGGGCGAGCCGCTGCTGCGCATGGAGGACGTGTCGGTCGTGTTCGGCGGTCTGACCGCGCTGGACTCCGTCTCGTTCGACATCCGGCGCGGGGAGATCCTGGGGCTGATCGGGCCCAACGGGGCCGGCAAGACGACGGCCTTCAACGCCATGACGGGCGTCTACCGGCCCACCAAGGGGCTCGTACGGTTCGACGGGCAGGTCCTGGGCAAGGCCAAGCGCAACCAGATCACGCGCCTCGGCATCGCCCGGACCTTCCAGAACATCCGTCTGTTCAACGAGATGACGGCCCTGGAGAACGTCGTCGTGGGGACGGACGCGCGGCACCGGACCTCGGTGCCGGGCGCGCTGCTGCGCACCAGGCGGCACCGGCAGGAGGAGCGCGACGCGATCGACCGGTCCATGGCGATCCTCGAGTTCGTCGGGGTGGGGGCGCGCGCCACGGAGAAGGCGCGCAACCTGTCCTACGGCGAGCAGCGGCGCCTGGAGATCGCGCGGGCGCTCGCGACCGAGCCCAAGCTGCTGTGCCTCGACGAGCCCGCGGCCGGCTTCAACCCGGCGGAGAAGGAGGCCCTCATGGACCTCATCCGCCACATCCGCGACGACGGGTACACGGTCCTGCTCATCGAGCACGACATGCGTCTCGTGCGGGGCGTGACGGACCGCATCGTGGTGCTCGAGTTCGGCAAGGTCATCGCCGAGGGCACCCCGGAGGACGTCACGGCCGACCCCAAGGTCATCGCCGCCTACCTGGGCGTACCCGACGAAGAGCTGCCCGAGGGAGACACCGATGCCCCTGCTTGAGATCACCGACATGACGGTCGCGTACGGGCGGATCGAGGCCGTGCGCGGCGTGTCGATCACGGTCGAGGAGGGCGAGCTCGTGACCCTCATCGGGGCCAACGGCGCCGGGAAGACGACGACCATGCGCGCGGTCTCGGGCATCCGTCCGCTGTCGCGCGGGAAGATCCTGTTCGACGGCAAGGACATCACGCGCATGAAGCCGCACCTGCGGGTGCTCGAGGGGATCGTGCAGGCACCCGAGGGGCGCGGGATCTTCCCCGGCATGACGGTCCTGGAGAACCTCGAGATGGGGGCCTACGGGCGCACGTTCGAGAACAAGGCCGTGCACGACGAGACCCTGGCCCGGGTCTTCGAGCTGTTCCCACGCCTCGAGGACCGCACGTCGCAGGTCGGCGGGACCATGTCCGGGGGCGAGCAGCAGATGCTCGCGATCGGGCGCGCGCTCATGGCCCGGCCGCGGCTCATGCTGCTCGACGAGCCGTCGATGGGTCTGGCACCCATGGTCATCCAGCAGATCTTCCGGATCGTCTCGGAGATCAACGCGCAGGGCACCACGGTGCTGCTCGTGGAGCAGAACGCGCGGCAGGCGCTGTCGCGCTCGCACCGGGCGTACGTGCTCGAGACGGGGGAGGTCGTGCGCTCCGGGGGCGGCCGGGAGCTGCTCGCGGACCCGAGCATCAAGGAGGCGTACCTCGGGGTCGCGTGAGCGGTGGTGCGCTCCTTGTGCACACTGTCCCCAGGCCTGTGGATAACTTTGTGGACAGGCATGGGGACAACGTGTGGAACAAGGTGTGGGCACGTGGGGACAGGAGCGGCCGACGGGCCTCTCAGGAGCCCAGGCGCTCCTTGGCCGCCAGCACGCGCAGCACCGAGGCGTCGACCTTGGCGGCGAAGGCGGGGTCGGACTGCGCACGCTCGACGAGCGCGGTCGCCATCTCGGGGATCACGGTCGGGTCGGCCGACGCGAGCACCATGTCGCCCCCGGCGGCGATCGTCAGGACCGCCCGCTCGCCGGGCGACCACGCCTGCACCTGCTCGGCCTTCGACACGTCGTCGGTGATGACGACGCCACCGAAGCCGAGGTCGCCGCGCAGCAGCCCGTCCACGACCTCGGGTGAGAACGCTGCGGGGAGACCGGCGTCGATCTGGTCGTAGATCGCCGTCGACGTCATGACGAACGCCGCGCCCGCCTCGATGCCGGACCGGAAGGCGTCGACCGACGGGTCGTCCCGCGTCGTCACGGCGTCCCGCACGTCCGCCGTCGTGTCGGTGTTGCCCCCGACGCGACCCAGCCCAGGGAAGTGCTTGATCGCGACGTCGACGTCGTTCGCCTCCATGCCCGCGCTGAACGCGTTCGCGTGCGACGTCACGGTCTCGACCCCGAACCCGTAGTTCCGCTCGAAGTACCCGATCGGTGCGTTGGTCGCGGCCGTCTCGGGGCTCGTCACGACGTCCATGACGGGTGCGAGGTTGAGGTCGATGCCCACGTCCGCGAGCTCCTTGCCCCACGTGGTGGCCTGGCTCTGGAGCTCCGCGGGGGCCAGCGTGGACTGCTCCATGGCGCTCGGCAGGTCGGAGAAGCCGGGCCCGCGGAGCACCTGGACCGTGCCGCCCTCCTGGTCGGTCGAGACGAACATCGGCGTCCCGTGGGTCGTCTCGTCGGACACGAGGGCAGTGAACGAGTCGACGAGGTTCTTGACGCGCACCGACCCGGCCTGGGTACGCCCCGCGAGGAACACGTTGCCGACGTGGTGCTGGTGCACCGCGTCGTAGCTCGCCTGGTCGATCTTCCCCACGTTCACCCCGACCATGAGGAGCTGGCCCACCTTCTGCTCCAGGCTCCACCCGGCGAGGGGGTCCGGGGCGTCGGTGGTCGGGTCGGGTGCGGGGGTCGGCGTGGGCGTCCCGGTCGCGGTGGGGGTGGGCGTGCCCGACGGCGGAGCGCTCGTCGGGGAGGGCGTCCCGCCTCCCGGCGAGCACGCGGCGAGCAGCAGGACGGTGGTGAGCAGGGCGGCGCTCGTGGCGCCTCGACGGGACGACCTCATGCTTCGACCCTAGGACGGTTCCCGGGGGCACCGCGTCGCCGGGCGGTGCTGGGAGCGTGTTCTTCGCGTCACGTGCCGGGGTGCGGGGTGCTCCGCTGCCGAGCATGCGGTTGCCGTCGGCCGAGCATGCGGTTGGCGTCCGGAACCCCCCGATTCCGGAC
>NZ_JACSQE010000004.1:230037-257560 GCF_014836745.1 Oerskovia gallyi | reverse complement strand
CCCCCCCCCCCCCCCCCCCCCCCCCCCCCCCCCCCCCCCCCCCCGCGACGGGAGCTGCGACGGGAGCTGCGCCGGGCGGGGGCCGGGCGTCAGCCGGCGAGGTGTCGGCCCACGGGGTCCGGGGTCGCGATCGGCCGGCCCACGGTCAGGGCGTCGCGCATCGCCGGGTCGAGGTCGGCGAACACCGCGTCGGCCTGCGTCCCGGTCGCGTCGAGGACCGAGCTGAAGAAGCAGCGCGCGGACGCAGCCAGGATCACGTCGAGGATCTCGCCGTCGTCGAGCCCGAGGTCGCGCAGCTCGGTGAGGTCGGGCTCGGACATGTCGGCGGCCCCGGCGGCGACCTTGTCCGCGAGGTCCATGACGGCGCGGTCGATCGGGGAGAGCTGGACGGTGTCGTGCCCCTCGGCGACGTCGCGCACGGCGTCGGCACCGACGTGGTGGTCGGCGAGGACCGCGCCGTGCGCGAGCGCGCAGTACGTCGACCGGAGCCGCAGCGCCGCCGCGAGGGTCGCGAGCTCGTACCGGCGCGGCGACATGGACGCCTTGATCGCGCCGTTGAGCCCGATCCACGCGTCGAGCACCGCGGGCCGGTTCGCGAGGAGCCGCGTGAGGTTCGCGACGTACCCCAGCGACTCCTGGTCCTTCGCGAACGCTGCCGCGACGGCGCCGCTGGGCTCGCTCTCGTCGGCCTCTCGGATCCAGCTCATGGCAGGTCTCCTTCCCGGGCGGCTGTGCGCTCGCGGTAGGGAGCACCGCGCCCCGGGGCTGTCCCTCCAGGCTGGCACGGCGGCGGCCGGACCGGAAGGTCTCCCGCGCCGAGCATGCGGTTCCCGTCGCTCGAGCATGCGGTGGGCGTCCTGGATCGGCTGAGAGGCGACGCCCACCGCATGCTCGGCACCGGGGGCCGGGAAGATCACCCACCCCCGACCTCGCCGACCCGGCGCGGCGGGTCTAGCGTCGAGAACAGGTACGCCCGTCGCTCGACCGGGGGGATCTCATGTGGGCGATCCGTGGACGCGTCATGGCACTGTCGGACGACCGGTCGGTCGCGCCGTCCGAGTCCGCGGTCTTCACGGGCCGCGTGTGGATCGACGACGACGGCCGCGTCGCCGACGTCACCCGGAGCACGGCGAAGGGCCCCGCACGTTTCGACGGCTGCCCGGTCGTCGACGTCGGCAGCTCGCTCGTCCTGCCGGGCCTGATCGACCTCCACAACCACCTGGCCTACGACACGCTGCCCCTGTGGACCGAGCCGTCCCAGGCCGTCCCGTTCGCGCACCACGACTCGTGGCCCCGCGCCAAGACCTACGCCGCGAGCACCACGTGGCCCGCGTACGCGTTCATCACCGCGAGCCCGCACGAGCTCCTCGCGTACGTCGAGACCAAGGCTCTCGTGGGCGGCACGACCTCGGTCCAGGGCTCCCCGCCCATGAACCGCCCGCGCGACGGGTGGCTCGTGCGCGAGATCGACGACGAGAGCTTCGGGACCGGGGACCGCAACAAGGTCCTCGCGTCGGTCCTCACGGCCAAGCCCGCCGACCTCGCCGACCGCGCCAACCGCATGCGCGCCGGCTCGCTGTTCGTCTACCACTGCGCCGAGGGGCAGCCCGGCAGCCTCGTCGCCCGCGAGTACACCGACGCGGAGTCGGCCGGCTGTCTCCAGCCCCGGTTCGTCGCGGTCCACGCGACCGCGGTCGACGCGGCCGGCTTCGCCCGGTGGACCGACCCCGGGGCCGTCGTCTGGTCCCCCTTCTCCAACCTGTGGCTCTACGGCGTCACCACCGACGTCCCCGCGGCGAGGGACGCCGGAATCGCGGTGTGCCTCGGGGCCGACTGGGCGCCGTCGGGCAGCAAGAACGTCCTGGGCGAGCTCAAGGCCGCGCGCCTCGCCGCCGACCACGCCGGGTGGAGCCTCCGCGACGAGGACCTCGTGCGCATGGTGACGTGCGTGCCCGGCGACGTCCTCGCACGCGGCTGGGGGCGACAGACCGGGCGGCTGCAGCCCGGGGCGCTCGCGGACGTCCTCGTGCTGCGCGCCCAGCGTGGCGCCGACCCGTTCCGGGCCGTCGTGGCCGCGACCGAGGAGGACGTGGACCTCGTCGTGATCGACGGCGTCGCGCGCTACGGGACGCCCGCGCTCACGGCCGCGGCGGGGGCGCCCGACCTCACGCCCCTCACGGTCGGCTCGCGCGACATGCGCCTGAGCCTCACGCACCCCGACGACGGTACGACGCCGTGGGCGTGGTCCGACGTCGTCGACCGCCTCGAAGAGGTCCGCGCCGACCCGCAGGCCGAGATCACCGCGGCCCAGGCGCGGGCCGCGGCGTGGGCAGGGAGCCTCGGCGACGCGGGCGCGCCGCTGCGCCTCGCGCTCGACATGCCCACGGGCGTCGGCCCGGTCGGCGGGCTCCCGCGCGACCTCGGGACGATCACCGTCCCGCCGCTCGAGTCCCTGACGCCCGACGACGCCTGGCTCGCGCAGGTCGTCGGGCGCGGCTTCCACGCGGGCGTGCTCGACGGCCTGCGCGCCTACTACTGAGGTCGCACCGCAGCGATCCTGCCGACCCGGGGGAGGAGCACGATGACCGGGAGCACGAGCACCGACCCGCGCGACGCCCGCGTGCGGCGCCTGCTCGCCGAGGCCGCCACGGGCACCACCCTCGCCGACGTCCCCTCGGCCGCGCACCTCGACGGCGGCGAGCGGCTCCAGGTCGTCGACACGTTCGTCACGGTCCTGGGCGGCCTCTACGCCCACCTGCCGGCCAAGCGCGCGGCCTACGCGAGCGACCCCGTGCAGGGGCTCGTGCTGCTGCGCCGCCGCGCCGTCGACCTGACCGACGCCGAGTTCCACCTCGCCCTCACGGGCGTCCTCACGGGGCTGCGCGACGCGCACACCCGCTATGTCGGGCCCGTCGCCGCGCGGGGGCAGGTCGCGACCCTGCCGTTCCTGGTCGAGGCCTACGGCACCGGGCACGAGCCGCACTTCCTCGTGACCAAGGTGGGGCCCCGCGCCACCACGGACAGGTCCTTCGCCCCGGGCGTCGAGGTCCTCGCGTGGAACGGCGTGCCCATCGCCCGCGCGGTCGAGGTCCACGCCGACCGCGAGACCGGCGGACGGCCCGACGCGCGGCGCTCGCGGGCGCTCGAGTCGCTCACGTTCCGCGCGCTCGACTACGGCCCGCCGCCCGACGAGCACTGGGTCGTCGTCGAGTACCGGACGCGCCGCGGGGCGAGCCGGGAGACGCGCTTCGACTGGACGGTCGTCGCTCCCGGGCGGGCCGAGACGGCCGTGAGCCGGGCTACGCGGGCCGCGCTCAAGGTCGCGGTCGACCCGGCCGCGGACGCCGTGCGCCGGGCCAAGAAGCTCACGTTCGTCCCCGAGCTGTGGGCCACCGAGGACGAGGCCGAGCCTGCCGCGCCACCACCGCCGCCCCTCACCCCGGCGAGCGCGACGCGAGCGAGCGTCGCCCGCGCAGGGGGAGCTGCGCCGTCGGGCGGTGACTGGATCCCCACCCCGCTCCAGGACGTCCTCGCCGCGCGGGCGCTCGACGCCGACCACGGCCTGCTGCGCCTGTGGTCCTTCGACGTGGGCGACGACACCGCCTACCTCGACGAGATGACCCGGCTCCTGGGGCTGCTGCCCACGGGCGGGGTCGTCGTGGACCTGCGCGGCAACCCCGGCGGGCTCGTCTGGGCCGCCGAGCGCGCGCTGCAGCTCTTCACGGACCACCCGGTCGTCCCCACGCGCTTCAGCCTCGTCGCCACGCCCCTCACCCGGCTCATGGCCGCCAGCCCGTTCAACCGGCTCGAGCTCGAGGCGTGGAACGGCTCGCTCCAGGACGCCGTGTCGACAGGCGAGCAGTACGCGCAGCCCCTGCCGCTGACCGACCCCGCCTGGTGCAACGACCGCGGACGGGTCTACCCCGGACCCGCGGTCGCGGTCGTCGACCCGAACACGTACTCCTCGGGCGACCTGTTCGCGGCCGGGTGGGTCGACAACGACGTGGGGCCCCTCGTCGCCGTCGGGCAGGCCACCGGGGGCGGCGGGGCCAACGTGTGGACGCTGTCCCAGGTGCGCGACGCGCTCACGGGCACCGAGCGCGCGCTGCCGCCCATGCCCGCCGGGACGTCGCTGACCGTCGCGGTGCGGCGGACCATCCGCTCGGGCCGGGGCGACGGCATCCCGGTCGAGGACCTCGGCATCGCGGGCGTCCCGTACGACATGACCCGCGACGACCTGCTGCGGGGCAACGTCGACCTCCAGGCGTTCTGCCTGGGGCTGCTCCGCGGCGGTTGAGCGGGGACGACAGGAGGAGACATGAGCACCGACCACGACCCCGGACCACCGCCCCAGGTCGCCGAGATCTTCGAGCGGCTCCCGGGCTACGGCGAGCACGCCGCGCTGTTCTGGCACGACTGGGGGCCGGTGTTCTACCGGGGCCGCCTCGACGGGTCCGCGCGCCTGCTCGTCATCGCGTCCGACCCCGGGCCGACCGAACGCATCGCGGGCCGCTCGCTGGTGGGCAACGCGGGCCAGCGCGTCCAGGGCTTCCTCACCAAGCTCGGGCTGACGCGCAGCTACGTGTGCCTCAACGCCTACGCGTACGCGACGCTGCCCTCTCGCGCGGACGAGGCCGCGCGCGAGATCCTGCGCGCGCCCGAGCACACGCGCTGGCGCAACGAGCTGTTCGACGCCGTCACGGGGCCAGGGCTCCAGGCGGTCGTCGCGTTCGGGGCCCAGGCGCGCGACGCGCTGGCGCGCTGGGAGGGCGCCCCGGACGTCCCCGTGCACAAGGTCCCGCACCCCTCGAGCCGCGACCCCGAGGCGTTGCTCGACGCGTGGCGCGACGCGGTCGGCGACCTGCGGGGCGTCGTGACGCCGGACCCCGACGGCGACGCGACCGTCCCGAACTACGGCGCGACCTTCGAGGAGAGCGACTACGCGCCGATCCCGCGCGGCGACCTTCCCTACGGGATGCCCGACTGGTTCGGGGACGACGCCTGGATCCGCGCGCTCGGCGAGAACGGCAGCGTCCGGCGACCACGCAGCGACGCCCTCCACACGATCGAGTGGAGGGCGCCGGGAGGAGCGGAGTGAGGCCGGGACGTCCGGGGCCCGGGGACCCCGGTCGTCCTACGGCTCGCCGCCCGGGGCCAGCACCCGCACGCCCCGCAGGTCCAGGACCGTCGTGGTCGTCCCGTCGAGGGTCCGCGTCGTCGCCTCGTCGAAGCCGTTCCCGACCGAACGCACCAGGAGCGTCGCCGACCCCGACGTCAGGTAGCGCAACGCCTCCCGCTGCCACGCGGCGTTCCGGGCGCGTGGTACGGGGTTCCCCGCGGAGTCCTTCGACCCGACGTCGTACGCGTACCCCGACAGGTCGACGGGCAGCTCGCAGCCGCGGGCCAGGTCACGGCTCAGGACGTCGGTCAGCGCGAGCAGCGCGGGGGAGTCGGCGCGGACGCACCCGTCGACCGGCAGGTGGGACCGCACCTCGGCGGCCGGGAACGGCACGACGCGCTGCGTCGCCGTCACCCCGGCCCCGAGGGTGAAGCCCAGGCACACGAGCGCCGCGACCGGCTCCCGCCAGCGCACCGGCACGAGCGAGACCGCCGCGGCCACGACGAGGACCAGCGCCGGGACGACGAACGCCGCGTACTGCTGGTACGCCGACGGCGACGCCACGAGCACCACGGTCTGCACGACGAGCAGCACGACCCACAGGCGACCGCGCCGCCCGACCCAGGCGGCGACAGCCGCGACGACCACGGCGCCCAGCACCGCCCAGACCAGGGCGAGCTGCGCCGTCGGGGTCTGTACCCACTGCGCGTCGCCCGTGCCCGCGATCCACGTGAGCCGCTGGAGGACGCCCGTGTCGTTCTCGCGCGGTCGCCCGAGCTGGTCGAGCACCACCATGCGGAACATGTCCCCGCCCGCGGCCAGCGCGAACGGCGCCACCACGACCGCGACCGCCGCGAGGGCCCCTGCGGCCGCCCGCGCCGTGACCTTCCACCCCGCGGTCACGAGCAACCAGACGACCACGACCGCGAGCGGCACGACGCCCCAGATCTTGACCGTCACGCCGAGCCCCAGGACCGCGCCGCCCGCCCACAGCCAGCCCACCCCGGGGCCGGTCGCGGGGTGCCGGTCCGCATCGAGGCCGCGCAGCACCAGCACCACCCCGCCCAGCAGGCACAGCGACCCCAAGGGCTCGAGCAGCGTGATGCGCTCGGCCCACGCCGCGGCGTACGACACGGCGTACAGGACGCCGCCCACGACCATCGCGGTCGTGCCCCACCGTCGCGCGACCCGCGTCACGAGGACCGCGTTCGCGGCGCCGACGAGCAGGAAGCCCACGCGCGCGGCGACCAGGGCGTCGCTGTCGCTCGTCCACGCGGTGAGCGCCGCGAAGGGCGTCAGGGCGAGCATCGAGCCGGGCGGGTGCAGGAGCAGGAAGTCGCGGTACGGCAGGAGGCCGTGCACGAACGACACGGCCGACGAGAAGTACACGCCGTCGTCGTACCCGTGATACCCGCGGAGGCCGACCGTCCCGCCCACGAGGTGCCACCGTACGAGGAACGCGAGCGCCCCGACCCCGGCGGCGACCGCCCAGCCCAGCGCAGCGCCCGGCCGGCGGTCCGGGCGGGGGATGCGGGGTGCGGGGCTCACTTCTTCGAGTCTG
Organism: Oerskovia gallyi; assembly: GCF_014836745.1. NCBI lineage: Bacteria > Bacillati > Actinomycetota > Actinomycetes > Micrococcales > Cellulomonadaceae > Oerskovia > Oerskovia gallyi. The sequence goes on along the minus strand of NZ_JACSQE010000004.1, from coordinate 250,880 downwards.
CCCGGCGTGGCACCGGGCCGCGCGCGGAGGCCTGACGCCGCACCTCGCCGCCGCGCCGTCGAGTGCGGAGCAGCTGTCGTCGCGGCGGCCGATCGACGACGACTGCTCCGCACTCAGCGGGAGGGCGGGGTCGTCAGAGGTTGAGGAGCGCGCCCGCGCCGATGCCCGCGAGGACCCCGACCGCGACGGTCGAGACCGTGAGCGCGACCGGGTGGGTGGGGGAGGTGTGCAGGCGCTGCCAGAGGCTCGGGGCAGGGGAGGCGGTCTGGGCGTGGTGGATCTCGCGGCGCGAGAGCCCGGCCGTGACGGGGGCGGGCTCGGTGGCGTGCTGGGTGCTCATGGTTCGTACCTCCGGGGTTGTGCGTTCACCACGGTAGACACGGTTGCGGGTCCCACGTGACGCGAGATGCGCGTGAAGAGAGTCACGTGGCCCCCGGTGGCGTGGCGTACGGGGGTGGGGTATCCCCGGTGCTATCGAGCCGCCGTGCTCCCGCGCACCACGAGGCTCGTCGCGAGGTCCATGCGCGTGTTCGTCACGTCGCCCTCGCGGGCCTTGAGGACGAGTCGCGCCGCCTCCTGGCCCATCTCCTGGAGCGGCTGGTGGACCGTGGTCAGCGCGGGGCTGGACCAACGGGCCACGGGGACGTCGTCGTACCCGACGATCGAGAGGTCCTCGGGGACGCGGAGCCCGTGGCGGCGCGCGGCCTCGAGCACGCCGAGGGCCTGGAGGTCGGAGCCCGCGAAGATCGCGGTGGGCGGCTCGGGCAGGTTCAGGAGCTCCTCGGCGCGGTCGGTGCCGCCCTGCGGGTGGAAGTCGCCGAACCGCACGAGGTCGGGGTCGGCCGCGATCCCGGCCGTGCCGAGCGCCGAGCGGTAGCCGTCGAGGCGTGCGAGCGAGCACATCATGTCCTCGGGGCCCGTGATGACGCCGATGCGGCGGTGGCCGAGCTCGATGAGGTGACGAGTGGCCATGAGCCCGCCCTGCCAGTTCGCGGAGCCGACCGACGGGACGTCGGGCTCGGGATCCCCTGCGGGGTCGATGACCGCGAACGGGATGGCACGTGAGCGGAGCTGTTCCTTGACGGCCGCGGGCAGCGTCGAGAAGACGAGCACGACGCCGAGCGGCCGGCGCGCGAGGACCCCCTCGATCCACTCGGGCCCGGGGGCGTGCCGGGTGCCCGACTCGGTCAGCACGACGCTCGCCCCGTGCTCGCGCGCGACGTCCTCGACGCCGCGGATGAGCTCCATGGCCCAGATGCTCTCGAGCTCGTGGAACACGATCTCGATGAGGGGGGCCGAGGCGGTGGGGCTCTTGCGGCGCCGGTAGCCGTGCTGGACGAGCAGCGCCTCGACCCGGTCGCGGGTCCCCGCGGACACGTCGGTGCGCCCGTTGAGCACCTTGGACACGGTCGAGAGGGACACCTGGGCCTCGGCCGCCACGGCGGCGAGGGTGACCCGGCCGGGAAGAACGTCGTCGGTCATGCCGGTCAGCGTAGCGCCTCGGACAGAAAGTTTCGACGGGTGAACTCCGAGGTCTCGGCGGGCAGTTCTCAGGCTTCTCGCAGCAGATAACGGTTCAGACTCGGTGTTGACCGCGAGCACTTCGCGTCTTAGAGTCCAGGACAACCGAGTACTTTCGGCGCAGACGCCGAAACTTTCGAAAGGGTTCGATGATGAACACAAGAACGCGGAAGTCGCTCACGGCCGCCGCCGTGGCGTCGGCGCTGGTCCTCCCGCTCGCAGCGTGCGCGAGCGGGGACTCCGGTGGGTCGAGCCGCCCCGAGAACGAGATCCACGTGATGGTCTACGGGGACGCGACCAACAAGGTCGAGCAGCAGATGGTCGACACCTTCAACAAGACCTCGGACGTCAAGGTCGTCCTCGACACCATCCCCGGCGCCGACTACCAGCAGAAGCTCCAAACGATCATCGACACCAACGCGGCGCCGGACGTCTTCTTCAACTGGGGCGGCGGCTCGATCGAGCCGTTCGTCGACGCCGACCTGCTGCTCCCCCTCGACGACTTCATCGCCGAGGACCCCCAGCTCAAGGACGCGTTCCTGCCCGCGGTGTTCAACTCGGCCGTGATCGACGGCAAGTCCTACGGCATCCCCATGCGTGGCACGCAGCCCGTCATGCTGTTCCACAACAAGCAGGTCCTCGCGGACGCGGGCATCGAGGCCCCCCAGACCTGGGACGAGCTCCTCGCCGCAGTCGAGACCCTCAAGGCCAAGGGCGTCACCCCGATCGCCCTCGGTGGCGCCGACCAGTGGCCGACCCTCATGTGGTACCAGTACGCGTTCGACCGCGTCGCGGGGCCCGAGCTCTTCGAGAAGGCCCTCGCGGGCGAGACCGACGTGTGGGACTCGGCAGAGAGCCACGAGGCGCTCGACAAGCTGTCCGAGCTCATCGACGCGGGCGCGTTCGGCACCAACTTCGACTCCGTGAAGTTCACCGACGGCGGCTCGCCCGCGCTCCTGCGCACGGGCAAGGCGGCGTTCGAGCTCATGGGCTCGTGGAACTACTCGACGCACTACGACGTCGACCCCGAGTGGACCGACGCCAACCTCGGCTACACGGCCTTCCCCGCGATCGACGGCGGCAAGGGCGACGCGGCCAACATCACGGGCAACACCAACAACTTCTACTCGGTGCTCGCCACGACGCGTTACCCGGACGCCGTGCGTGACTTCCTCCAGCTCATGTACTCGGACGAGTTCGTCGAGGCGCAGCTCGCGATCGGCAACCTGCCGACCACGACCAACACCGAGCAGTTCCTGGACCAGGCCGCGAGCCCCGACTACGCCGCCTTCCAGTTCGACCTCGTGAAGAACGCGCCGCACTTCCAGATGTCCTGGGACCAGGCGTTCCCCCCGGCTGCCGGCACCCCGCTGAAGATCGCGGTCCAGCAGTTCTTCAGCGGCCAGATCGACGCCGACGGCTTCATCGCTGCGATGAAGTCCCTGCCGGCCTCGCGCTGACCCGGTTCCCGGACGGAGATCGTCATGACCACCCGCGCACCCCAGGGGCGCACGCGCCCGGGCGCCGCCGACCTCCAGGTCGGTCGCCCGGGCGTGGTCTGGGCCCTGCCCGCCGCCCTGTTCTTCGGGCTCTTCGCCCTCCTGCCCATGGTCCTCGTGCTCGTGCTGTCGTTCACGCAGTGGAGCGGCCTGGGCAGCCCCGAGTTCGTCGGGACCGAGAACTGGTCCCGTCTCCTCGACGACCCCGTGATGCTCAAGAGCATCGGGCTCTCGCTCGTGCTGACGGCGCTCGGCGTCGCGACCCAGACCCCGGTCGCGATGCTGCTGGGCGTGTGGGCCGCGGGCCACCAGTGGAACCGTGCGGTGCTCTCGGCGATCTTCTTCGTGCCGCTCCTGCTGTCCGCGGCCGCGGTGTCGGTCCTGTGGCGCGCGGTGCTCGACCCGAACTTCGGCGTCCCGGCCCAGATGGAGTGGCTGTTCGGCGACGGCAACCTGTTCGGCAACCAGTCGACCGCGATCGCCGTCCTGGTGTTCGTGAGCCTGTGGCAGTTCACGCCGCTGCACGCCCTGATCTACCAGGGCGCCGCGAAGGCCGTGCCGCCCATGCTCTACGAGGCGGCCGAGATCGACGGCGCCGGGCGTGTGCGCTCGTTCTTCGCGATCACGCTCCCGCAGCTGCGCAACACCATGATCACGTCGGTCATCCTCATGGTCGTCGGTGGTCTGACGACGTTCGACACGGTCCTCATCCTGACCAACGGCGGGCCCGGTACGGACACGACCATCACGGCCTTCTACATGTACCAGAAGGCGTTCCGCGGCTTCGACTTCGGTCTGGCCTCGGCGATCGCCGTGGTCCTGGTCGTCGCGGCGACCGCGATCTCGCTGGTCATGGTCCGCCTGTCCGGGTACGACAAGATGCGCAGCGAGCTGGAGGGCGTGTGATGAGCAACGACCTGAGCGTCACCCCCGCGGAGCAGGTCTCCGGCCCGACGACGTCACCCGGCTCGGGTGGTGCGTCCCGCCCGGGCACGACCAGCGCGGGCGTCCCGCTGCGCCGTCGGGCAGGAAAGGGCAGCCGCAACCGACCCAACTGGGGCGCGGGCGTCGCGGTCACGATCTGGCTGCTGATCGTCGCGATCCCCCTCTACGTGCTCGTCACCGCGTCGTTCCAGACGCAGGCCGGGTACGCCCAGGGCGGCCCCCTGTCCCTGCCGACCACGTTCACGCTCGACAACTTCACCAACGCGTTCGACCAGGGCTTCGGCCGCTACTTCCTCAACACGCTCGTCGTGACGGTCGCCGTGGTCGGGATCGTGGTGCTGCTCGTGCCGCCGCTGTCGTACGCGATCGTGCGCAACCGCTCGCGCGCCACCACGGGCATCTTCCGGATGTTCCTCCTGGGCCTCGCGGTCCCCGCGAGCGCCGTGATCGTCCCGATCTTCTACGTCATCTCGGTCGTGGGCCTGTACGACAACCTCATCGGCGTGATCCTGCCGACCGCGGCGTTCTGCCTGCCGATCTGCACGATCATCCTCAGCGGCTCGATGCGCGACATCACCAACGAGCTCTACGAGGCCATGGCCCTCGACGGCGCGTCGCCCAAGCGCGTGTTCATGCAGCTCGTGCTGCCGCTGTCCAAGGGCGGCGTCGCGACGATCGTCGTCTACTCGGCCCTGCAGGCGTGGAACGGGTTCCTGTTCCCCCTGATCCTCACGCAGTCCGAGTCGACCAAGGTCATCACGCTCGGCCTCTTCAACTTCCAGACGCAGTACGGCGTCAACATCCCCGGCCTCCTCGCGGCGGTCGTCATGTCGATGATCCCGATCCTGCTCGTGTACCTGTTCGCCCGGCGTGCCCTGGTCCAGGGCCTCATGGGCGTCGGCGGAAAGTAGCTCCACCATGACTCTTCAGACGAACCAGACCGACCTGCCCGTGTGGTCCGACCCGTCGGTCGACACCGCGACCCGCGTCAAGGCGCTCATGGCCGAGATGACGCTGCGCGAGAAGGTCGCCCAGCTCTTCGGGGTGTGGGTCGGCGCGTCGGCCGAGGGCGGCGAGGTCGCCCCCCACCAGCACGACATGGAGGACGGCGTCGACCTCGACGCGATCCTGCCCGACGGGCTGGGGCAGCTCACCCGGCCCTTCGGGACCAACCCGGTCGACCCGGCCCTGGGCGCGCTGTCCCTGCTGCGGACGCAGGAGCGCGTGCGCTCGGCGAACCGCTTCGGCATCCCGGCCCTCGCGCACGAGGAGTGCCTCGCGGGCTTCGCCGCGTGGGGCGCGACGGCCTACCCCGTGCCGCTGTCGTGGGGCGCGTCGTTCGACCCCGCGCTCGTGCGCCGCATGGCGGAGCGGATCGGGCAGGACATGCGCTCGGTCGGCGTGCACCAGGGCCTGGCCCCCGTGCTCGACGTCGTGCGCGACGCCCGCTGGGGCCGCGTCGAGGAGACCATCGGCGAGGACCCGTACCTCGTCGGGACCGTGGCCACGGCCTACGTGCAAGGCCTGGAGTCCGCCGGGATCGTCGCGACGCTCAAGCACTTCGCGGGGTACTCGGCCTCGCGCGGCGGGCGCAACCACGCGCCCGTCTCGATGGGGGCGCGCGAGCGCGCCGACGTGATCCTGCCGCCGTTCGAGATGGCCGTCCGCGAGGGCGGCGTGCGCTCGGTCATGCACGCCTACACCGACACCGACGGCATCCCCTCGGCCGCCGACCGCGAGCTCCTCACGGGGCTGCTGCGCGAGGAGTGGGGCTTCGACGGGACCGTGGTCGCCGACTACTTCGGGATCGCGTTCCTCAAGATCATGCACGGCGTGGCCGGCGACTGGGCCGAGGCCGCCGCGGCGGCGCTCGCGGCCGGGGTCGACGTCGAGCTGCCGACCGTCAAGACGTTCGGCGAGCCGCTCGTCGCGGCCCTCGAGGCCGGCGAGGTCGACGTCGCGCTCGTGGACCGCGCCCTGGAGCGCGTGCTGCGCCAGAAGGTCGAGCTCGGCCTGCTCGACGCCGACTGGGACCCCGTCCCCGCGGTGCTGCGCGACGTGCCCGCGGACGTGCTCGCCAGGGTGGCGGCCGGCTCCGACGACCTGGCCGCCGCCCTGCGAGGGACCGTCGACCTCGACGGCCCCGCCAACCGCGCGCTGGCCCGCGAGGTCGCCGAGCAGGCCGTGGTCCTGCTCGCGAACGACGGCGTGCTGCCGCTCGGTGCGGACGTGCGCCGGATCGCGCTCGTGGGTCCCACGGCCGAGGACCCCATGGCCGTGCTCGGCTGCTACTCGTTCCCCGCCCACGTGGGCCTGGCCCACCCCGAGATCCCGCTCGGGCTCGCGCTGCCCACCCTCGCCGAGTCCCTGCGCGCCGAGCTGCCGGGCATCACGGTCGACGTGCTGCCCGCGATCACGCTCGACGGCACGAGCGACCCGTCCTCGACCGGGGCCGTGAGCACGGCCGAGGTCGCGGCCGCCGACGCCGCAGGCATCGCGGCAGCGGTCGAGCTCGCCCGCGAGGCCGACGTCGTCGTGGTCGCCCTGGGCGACCGGGCCGGGCTGTTCGGCCGCGGCACGAGCGGCGAGGGCTGCGACGCCGAGTCGCTGCGCCTGCCCGGCGCCCAGCAGGACCTGCTCGACGCGCTCCTCGCCACAGGTCGCCCCGTGGTCGCGACGATCCTCTCGGGTCGGCCCTACGCGCTCGGCGCGGCCGCGACCCCCGCGCCCGGTGAGCCCGGTGCCGCGGCGATCGTCCAGGCGTTCTTCGCGGGCGAGGAGGGGACCCCCGCGGTCGCGGGCGTCCTGTCGGGGCGCGTGGCGCCGTCGGGCCGGCTGCCCGTGAGCGTGCCCGGGACCGAGGGCGCCCAGCCCACGTCCTACCTGGCCGCGACGCTCGCGCAGGCGACCGACGTGTCGAACATCGACCCGACCGCGGCCTTCGCGTTCGGCCACGGGCTCACGTACACGAGCTTCGACTGGTCGGACCTCGTGGTGAGCGCGGCCGAGGCCGCGACCGACGGGGCCTTCGAGGCGTCGTTCGTCGTGCGGAACACCGGCGGGCGCGACGGCGTCGAGGTCGTGCAGCTCTACGCGCACGACCCCGTGGCGTCGGTCGTGCGGCCCGTGCAGCGGCTCGTCGGGTACGTGCGCGTGCCGCTCGCCGCGGGCGCCTCGGCGCGCGTGAGCGCGACCGTGCCCGCCGACGTCCTGTCCTTCACGGGGCGTGACGGGCGCCGGATCGTCGAGCCCGGCGCGATCGAGCTGCGGTTCGGGGCGTCGAGCGCCGACGTGCGGCTCGTGGCCCCCGTGTCGCTCGTGGGCGACGTGCGCGTGGTCGACCACACGCGCGAGCTGCACGCGCCGCTCGTGGTGGGCGAGGCCTGAGATGACGGACCCGAGGCCGGTCAGGCGGCTGACCCCCGTGCCGGCCTCGGGTCCCGCGGACGGGGCCATGCCCGCCGGGACCACGTTCACGAACCCCGTCCTGCCCGGGACGCACCCCGACCCGAGCGTCTGCCGGGTCCCCGGGGTCACCCGGGCGGACGGGACCGTCGCGCCCGACGACTACTACCTCGTCACCTCGACGTTCGAGTACTTCCCGGGCCTGCCGGTCTTCCACAGCCACGACCTCGTGACGTGGACGCAGGCGGGCCACGCGATCCACCGCACCGACCAGGTGGACCTGTCGACCGTGCCGTCCTCGGGCGGGCTGTACGCCGCGACGATCCGGCACCACGACGGGACGTTCTACGTCGTCACGACGCTCGTCCACACCCAGGGCCGGGGTGGGCACCTCCTCGTGACCGCGACCGACCCCGCCGGGCCGTGGTCCGACCCCGTCTGGCTCGAGGGAGACGGGATCGACCCGTCGCTCTTCTTCGACGACTCGACCGGGCGCGTGTGGCTCACCGCGACGCGCCTGGCCGACCCGGGGGAGTGGGAGGGGCAGACCGAGGTGTGGCTGCGCGAGCTCGACCTCGCCGCGGGCGCGCTCGTCGGCCCCGAGCACGTCCTGTGGCGCGGCGCGCTGCACGGCGCGGTCTGGGCCGAGGGGCCGCACCTGTACCGGGTCGGCGACCACTGCTACCTGCTCGCCTCCGAGGGCGGCACCGAGCACCGCCACGCCGTCTCGGTCGCGCGCGCCGACACCGTCACCGGCCCGTACACGGGAAACCCCGCGAACCCGATCCTCACGCACCGCCACCTCGGCCGGGACTTCCCCGTGGTCGGGGTCGGGCACGGGGACCTCGTGGAGACCGCCGCCGGCGAGTGGTGGATGGTCCTGCTCGGCAGCCGCCCCTACGGCGGCTACTTCCCCAACCTGGGGCGCGAGACGTTCCTCGCCCCTGTCGTCTGGGAGGACGGGTGGCCAGTGGTCGCCCCGGGCGTGGGCCACGTCGCGGGGAGCTTCCCCCTGCCCGACGTCGGAGCGCGGCTTCCGGGGAGCGGCTCACCGGCTGGGGTGGTGGGCCAGCCCTCCGGGGTGGGTGCCGTCGTCGTGCACGAGACGTTCGACGGGCCGGACGACGCGCTGAGCCTCGCGTGGAACCAGGTACGGACCGGGGAGCGCTTCTGGTCCCTGACCGAGCGGCCCTGGCACCTGCGGCTCCCGCTGCTGCCCGCGACGCTGTCCGACGTCGCGACCCCCGCGTTCCTGGGGCGTCGCCAGCAGCACGCGGACATGGACCTGACCGTGCGCGTCGACGTCGACCCCGCCGGGCCCGACGAGTGGGCCGGGCTCGCGGTGCGCCAGTCCGAGGAGGCGTGGATCGCGGCGGTCGTGACGCGGGCGGCGCCCGCTGACGACTCCGCAGGGGCGACCGGCGGGCGCGAGGTGCTCGTGGTCGAGCGCTTCGGCGGCGAGGAGGTCGTCGTGGGGCGCGCGGCGCTCGGGCCGCTCGGGCTGGCCGAGGGACCCGTCGACGTGGTGCTGCACGCTGTCGGTCAGGAGTACGGGCTCGGGGTCCGGACGCTGCGTGGCTTCCACGCCGTCGCGACCGTGCACGGCGGCCGGCTCAGCTCGCCCGAGGCGGGCGGGTTCCTGGGCGTGTGGGTCGGCCCGTACGCGACGGGCCGCGGGACGACGACCGCGACGGTCGCGGACGTCGAGTGCGTGGAGTACCGAGGGCGCTGAGCATCTGCAGGCCGCAGGACCCGTGCTCACGCTCGGCCCCGACCGGCAGATCGTCCATGACATCCCCTTGAAGCGATATCCCTTCGAAGGCATGCTCAGTGGGTGCTGATCGACTGGACCGCGGCCTTCGACCGGTACTTCGCCGAACTCGAGAAGCGGGCCGACCAGATCATCGACCAGTGGCTACGAGAGCGGAGTGGTGAACCATGAGTCAGAATCGCATGCGCGACGATTTCGTCCGCGGCAATGACCGCTTGACGGGATATCTACGGACCCCCGAACGTGCCCAGGCCGTCGCAGCGATCCGCAAGGAGATGGACACCGAGGATCGCGCCTACGCCCTCAATCTCGCGGCGATCCGCAAGGCCGCCGATCTCACGCAGAAGCAGCTCGGTGAACGACTGGGAGTCGGACAGAACACGGTCTCGCGCACCGAACGGCGCAGCGACGTCTTGTGGTCCACGCTCGTCGACTATCTCAGCGCAGCAGGCGGATCCGACATCACGCTCGCCGTCACGATCAACGGTCAACGCATAGAGCTCGACCTCGACGCATCACACCACACCCGCAACTAGTCACCACGCCGCCAGCCCTCGGGGATCGCTGCGGCGCCCCGGGCGCAGGCCGTGATCTCGTGCCAGCGGAACCGGTCGACGACGGCGCTGACGGACGGGATCTTCACGAGCGCCGAGAACACCGCGAAGCCGACCGCCCCGCCGGTGATGTTGAAGATCAGGTCGTTCACGTCCGCGATGTGCCCCCCACCCAGCAGGTGCGCCGTCACGAGCTGGGTGACCTCGATCGTCAGGCTCAGGACCGCTGCCGCCGCCACGGCCCGTCTCCACGAGGCCCGGGGCGCGAGCAGCGGCACGAGGACGCCGACCGGGACGAAGACCAGGACGTTCATGACCGCATCGGCGACCTCGTAGTCCACGAACGGCACGACGGCGAGATGGCTGCCCCAGGGGGCGCTGCTGACGGGCTTGTCCAGGAAGACCGGGAAGACGGTGTTCGCGACGATCCCGGCGACGTAGACGCAGAGCGCGAGGGCGACCGTGGCTCGCGGCACGGAGAAGCGTCCGCTGCGGATCAGTGACCACATCAACCCCGCGAGCACCGCCGCGGCCAGAGGGACGACGACCGGGAGGACCGGGACCTGGTGGAACACGAGCGACCTGCGCCTTCTCCGAGACCTGCGCGGCGGCTGGTGCCGCGGCTCCACGCAAGAGTGCCCGTCGCGCGACGGGCTCGGCATCCGTCCGTGGTCGGACCCGACATGACGGCGAGTACGACCGTCGTCGTCGCCCGGGCGCGCTCGTGCGGCGCCCGGATCACGCGGACGGGACGTCGGGCGGGTCGAGCAGGCGGCGAAGGCGGGTCTTCTTCTCGTTCTCGCGCACGACCCAGGCCACGTCCGGGTCGTCCGAGCCGCGCAGCGCGGCGAAGCGCGGCAGACCTGAGGCCGGGTCGCCCGCGACGGCGACGCTCCAGCAGTACCCGAGGGCCTGCCGCAGCGTCCGGACGCCGGTGTCGCGGCGGGCGTCGGGCGGGAGCGCGTGGATCGAGGCGGTGGCGGCCGCGCAGGCGTCCAGGGCGGCCGTCACGGTGGCGGGGGTTCGCAGGAGGCGCGGCTCGCAGATCCCGGCGACCGCGGCTCGGCGAACCAGCGGGTCCTGGTCGTCGACCCAGGAGGCCACGAGCGCGACGAGGGTGGCGGTCTCGGCGTCGCCGATGCGCTGCAGCGCCATCGCGACGGCCTCGCGGACGCGCCACGACCCCTCGGCCGCGCGGACGCGCAGCAGGTCGGTCAGGTCGGTGCGTGCACGGGCGGGGACGTCGACGACGAGCCGGCCGAGGCCGACCGTCCCGCAGCAGCGCAGGTACTCGTCGGGGGAGTCGGCCAGGGAGAGCACGAGGCCTGCCGGCGCGACGTCGGCGAACGCACCGATCAGCTCGAGGTTCGCCCGAGGCCCGGGGAGCCCTGAGCGGGCCGTGAGGTAGGCGCGCACGGCGGCCGGATCGTCGTCGAGCGCGCGCAAGGCCGCCCGGTGCTCTTCACGCACGCTCATGACCAGCACGCTAGGGCTCCCGCCCCTGCTCGGGTAGGGCCGTTCGGCCGATGTGCGGCCGTCGAAAGACCCGTCTCGGCGGGCGTCGCGCGCTCTCGGCACCCGCCCCAGAGCCTCACGGCGACGCGGGCGGGGCCTCACGCAGCAGAGCGAGATCCCGGCGGACGTAGCGCAGGTGCGCCCACTCCTCCTCCAGGATCACGCGCACGCAGTCCCCGACGCTGGGGTGCCAGTCTTCCCCGCCCCACGGGTCGTCGCGTTCCTCCGCGAGCAGCTCCGTGGTGGCCGTCGCCAGGAACTCGGTCACCTGCCCTTGGCGCTCGGCCCGCACCGCGAGGATCTCCTCGTACGTCGGTGTGTCCGTGCGGAAGATCGACAGGTCGAAGCCCATCTCGCCGGCGCCGGTGAAGATCTGCCCGATCTCGTGGAACGGTTGCTCGATCCCCAGGATCCCGCCGCGGAGCCAGGCGTCGGTCGCCAGGACGAGGTGCCGCAGGGTCTGGGCCAAGGACCACTCGTCCTCGACGTGGGCGTCCACCAGGTCGGGTGGCGTGCCCTCCACGGTCTCCTGCCACGCGGACTGCACGGCGACCCACCCCTCGCGCAGCCCGTCGACCGTCTGCGCCTTCTGCAGCTCGCGGCCGGGGAACTGCCGGTTGAGGTCGGCGTCCACGTACGGCACGACGTCGACCCCGTTGACGATCAGGCTGCCGAAGAACAGGTCGTGGCTGTCGATGTCGAGACCGCCCACGTCGACGCCGCGCATGGTCACGCCGCTGACGTCGGAGAACCGCAGGGTGGCGCCCTTGAAGCTGGCCCTGACGAAGGTCGCGCCCTCGAACTCCTTCGTCCTGGAATAGGTCGTCATCGCTCCACGATGACGGACACCGGGCAGTCCTGCCCGGTGACGACCAGGTCACCCGACGACGAGCCGCAACCGGTTCTCCCCGACGCGGACCGTGACCTCCTGGCCCCAGGTCGCGACGAGCCGGTCCGACTCGACGCCGTCGCCGAAGACCACGAGCTGGTCCGACTCGACCGTGAGCCGGAGCTCGCCGCCCGCGTCGAGCAGCCCCTCGGTCAGGTCCGCGCCCGTCGCGGGCGACGGCCACGCCTCGCGCACGAACCACGCGAGCAGCGGGTCGGTGGGGCCGGGGAGGCGTCGCCCGCCGCGCTCGCGCGCGATCGACGCGCACCAGCCCGTCGCCCCGGCACCGGTCGCGACGATCACGCCCGACGACGACTGCCGCTCGACCCGGACGGACCCGCGCTCCCTGCCGCGACCGACCGCCGGCCCCTGACTCCCGCCCGGCCCGTCCGCAGCGATCCGGTACCGCGCCGACTGGTGCGACGGGTGCCCCACGAAGACCTCGTTGAGCGCGGACAGGTGCTGCCCGTCGTCGAGGTGCGCCACGACCGTCGTGAGGTCCTCGGTCCGCCAGCCGAGGCCGCCGAGGGGCGCGGCGCCGTCGGGCCGGAGGCTGGAAGGGCCGGGACCGGCCGGGGCGCTCGCGGTCCTTCCCGCGCGGGCCAGGAGACGCACGGCAGTGGTGACGTCGAGCCGGACGAGCGCGCCCGCGTTGGTCCCCGGCTCGGGGTCGACGCCCAGCACCGGCTGGTCCGTGAGGTACTTCGCGACGTTCGCGACGAGCCCGTCCTGCCCGACCACGACCACGACGTCCTCGGGGGCCACGAGGAACCGGCCGAGGTCGGCGCGCTCGACGTCGGCCCGCCGCCAGCCCTCGGGGATCGCGGCGACGACCCGGGCCCGGGCCTCGGCCACGGCGTCGTGCCGCTCCTGGACCGCGGCGAGCGTGCGGCCGCGCGTGCGGAGGAAGAACTCGGCCTGACCGCGGGTCGCGTGCCGGTCGAGGAGCTCGTCGAGCTCGGTCCGCCGGTGCACGACGACCACGCGTCGCTGGAGGGGCACGTCAGGCTCCCCGGCCGGCGGTGGCGCCGCCGGTGGCGGGGCCGCCTGCGGCTCCCGTGAACGCGGCGAGCGCCCCGCTGAGCAGGTCCGGCGTGATGGTCAGGCTGCCGATCTTGGGCAGCGCCCCGGCGAGGTCGCGCATCGCCACGGCCAGGATGGTCGACTGGTCCATGCCCTCGTAGACGTCCATGACGGTCCGGAACTTGGCGTTGTTCGCCTCGCCGAGCCGGCGGATCTCCTCGGCCTGCGCGGCCGAGGTGAGGTCGCGACGCTCGGCCGCGGCCCGGGCCTCGACGAGCGCCGCGGCGGCGGTCTCCTCGGCCTCTCGCCGGAGGTTGGCGCCCTCCTGCGCGACGAGCCGCTCCCGGCGGGTCGCGAGCTCGATCTGGCTCGCGAGCTCGTTCTCCGAGATGGTGCGCTCGCGCTCGACGGCCAGCGCCCGCCGCTCGTACGTCGACCGGTCGGCCTCGGCCTGGACGTGCTCGCGCAGCGGGGTCTGCAGGGCGCGCTCGACGTCGCCGTCGGGACGGACCGCGAGCACGTGGACCCCGAGGACCTCGATGCCGGTCGAGGCCAGCCGGGCGTCCGAGCCCAGTGCCGCCACGAGCTGGGCCCGGACCTGGCTCACGCCCTGCTCGAGCGCGGTCGTCAGGGGGACGGCCGCGAGGTGGTCGATCGCGTGGCTCTGCGCGAGCTGGCCGATGATCGTCGCGACCTGGTCGCGCCCCGTGGTGGTCGCGGCGCCGGTGTCGGGGTCGATCCCGAAGTCGAGCCGCTGCGAGACGACGGCCGGGTCCGCGAACCGGTACGTCACGTTGACCTGGACCGTGACGTCCTGGTGGTCGCGCGTCGTGGCGTGGAAGAGGACGGGCAGCTCCTGGTCGTCGACCGGTACCTCGCTGAGGACCGAGGTACCGGGGCGGAACCAGAAGGCCTGGCCGATCCCGCGGTGCGCGACCCGTCCTGCCTTGAGGTGGATCACGGCGCCCGTAGGGCTGCCGAGGAAGTGCCGCAGCCAGGGGTAGCGCTTGATGGTGGCCATGGGAGGCTCCGTCCGTCGTCGGTGTTTATGTCACTTTGACGATAAGCCTCGACCGTCTTTAGTGTCAACCTGACGATAAGGAGATAGGATGGGGGCATGAGCGAGCACCCGGAGACCCCGCCGTCAGCCGCCCGGATCCCCGTCACGGTCGACGTCGTCGCGCTCACGGTCCGTGACGGCACGCTCCAGGTCCTGCTCGTGACGCGGCTCCTCGACCCCTTCCAGGACCGCCTCGCCCTGCCGGGCGGGTTCGTCCTGCCCGACGAGTCCCTGCCGCAGGCCGCCGCCCGCGAGCTCGCCGAGGAGACGGGCGTCGCGGTCCCCGGCCACCTCGAACAGCTCCGCACCTACGGGCCGCTCGGCCGCGACCCGCGCGGCCCCGTGCTGACCGTCGCGCACCTCCTGCTCGCACCCACGTACGGCCTGCCGACCGCAGGCAGCGACGCCGCGCAGGTCGGCTGGTACCCGGTCGAGGAGGCGCTCGCGGACCCGGACGGGCTCGCGTTCGACCACCACCGGATCCTGCGCGACGGCGTCGAACGTGCCCGCGCGAAGCTCGAGTACTCGACGCTCGCGACGGCCTTCTGCGGCCCCGAGTTCACGATCGCCCAGCTCCGCGCCGTCTACGAGGCCGTGTGGGGCACCCGGCTCGACCCCCGCAACTTCCACCGCAAGGCCGTCGGCACCCCGGGGTTCCTCGTCGAGACGGGGGAGTCGACGTCGGGAGGGACCGGCCGGCCCGCCGCGCTCTACCGGCTCGCGCCCGAGGCGGAGCGCTCCGCCGGGGCGCGCGACGCCGTCGGGCAGGACGAGGCGCCCGCCTCCGTGCCCGCCGTGCTCAACCCGCCCCTCATGCGACCCGCAGGCTGAGCCCGCCATGCCCGGGGTGCTCGCCGGATGCGCCGCGGCGCACCGTCGCTAGCGTGAGAGACGTCAGCACGAACCGCTGCTGGACCGCACGGCACGAGGAGCCCGACGATGAGCGACACGACCGGCACGACCCCGAGCACGACCACCCCCCGCACGACTGCCACGACCCCGCGCGGCCTGACGACCGTGAGCTTCTGGTCCGACGACGTCCCCGCGGCGGTCGCCTGGTACACCGAGGTGTTCGGCGTCGACCCGTACTACGTCATGCCGCCCGCGCCGGCCCCGGCCGCCTACGTGGAGTTCCGGGTGGGCGACTACCAGCACGAGCTCGGCATCATCGACCGCTCGTACGCGCCCGCAGGCGCCGCGACGGTGCCCGGCGGGGCGGTCGTCTACTGGCACGTCGACGACGTCCGCGCCACGTACGCGCGACTGCTCGCGCTCGGCGGGACCGAGTACCAGCCGGTCACGCCGCAGGGCGACGGCGGGTTCGTGACCGCGGCCGTCGTGGACCCGTTCGGGAACGTGCTCGGCGTCATGGAGAACCCGCACTACCTCGCGGTGCTGGAGGGGCGCGAGGGGTGAGCGGGCGGCCACCCGCGCCGCACCGTGGAGCGTCCGGATATCGAGCCGTTTCCGCCCGCCAGACGGCGCCCACAGGGCACTTTCGAAGGGCCTTCGAACGTCAGATGAACACCAGGTGAACAGTCGCCGAAGACTCGCCGACTTGGTTCAGACCCCTGTCATCCAGCGTCCACCATGGAGTACGTGACCGAGACGATCCTGCTCGCGCTCGTGGTAGTGACGGCCCTGGCCTTCGACTTCACGAACGGCTTCCACGACACCGGCAACGCGATGGCCACGTCCATCGCCACACGTGCCCTCAAGCCCAAGACCGCCGTCGCGCTGTCTGCAGTCCTCAACCTGGTCGGGGCGTTCCTGTCCCTGGCCGTGGCGGCGACCATCGCCAAGGGGATCGTGGACGCGAACGTCATCACCCTCGAGGTGGTGCTCGCCGGTCTGGTGGGTGGCATCACCTGGAACCTGCTGACCTGGTTGCTGGGTATCCCGTCGAGCTCGTCGCACGCCCTCATCGGCGGCGTCGTCGGCTCGGTCCTGGCTGCGGTCGGGACGAGCGGGGTCCTGTGGACCGGGGTGCTGTCCAAGGTGATGATCCCCGCCCTGCTCGCCCCCGTGATCGCGATCGGGGTCGCCGCGCTCGGCACCTTCCTGGTCGCGCGCATTACCAAGGACCTGCCGCAGGACACGACGAGCCGCGGGTTCCGCTGGGGCCAGATCGGCTCCGCCTCGCTCGTCTCGCTCGCGCACGGCACCAACGACGCGCAGAAGTCGATGGGCATCATCCTGCTCGCGCTCATCGCGGGCGGTGCCGTCCCGTCCGACTCGGGGGTCCCGTTCTGGGTCGTCCTGTCGTGCGCGTTCTTCATGGCGCTGGGTACCTACCTGGGCGGCTGGCGCGTCATCCGCACGCTCGGCAAGGGCCTCGTCGAGATCGACTCGCGCCAGGGCATGGCCGCCGAGACCTCGTCGGCCGCGGTCATCCTCCTCTCGAGCCACTTCGGCTTCTCGCTGTCGACGACGCACGTCGCGACCGGTTCGATCCTCGGCTCGGGCGTCGGCATGCCGGGCGCGAAGGTCCGCTGGGGCGTCGCGGGCAAGATGCTCGCCGCGTGGGGCCTGACGCTGCCGGCCGCCGGCGTCGTCGGCGCGCTGTGCTTCTGGCTGCAGGACGTCATCGGTGGCGTCGGCGGGACCGTCGCGGTCTTCACGATCCTCATCGGCGTCTCGACCGCGATCTGGGTCGCGTCGCGCCGCAAGCCGGTCGACGCGTCGAACGTCAACGACGAGTGGGACGGCGAGGGCGAGACCGCTGTGGTCGACGCCGCCGAGTCCTTCACGGCCGTCGCCGTCGAGGTGACGGCCGAGGCCGAGGCCACGATCGCCGCGACCACGGCAGCGAACACCGCTGCTCCGACCGCCACCGCCCCGACCGCCACTGCCCGTGAGGGAGTCCACGCATGAGCGAGTTCATCCACTTCGACGCCCTGCTCCAGGTCGTGGTCGCCGGCGCGATCGTCGGCGCGGGCCTGCCCGCGCTGTTCGCGCTGGGCGTCCGCCTGCTCGCCCCGTCGCAGGGTGGGGCGCTCGCGGTGGAGGGTGCGCCGTCGGGCACGGACTCCGGCCCGACGACGGCGCGCCCCACGGGCCTTCGTCTCACCGGCGCGGTGGTGTGCTTCGGCACGGTGCTGGCCGCGTGCGCGGTGGGCATCTGGTTCCTCGCGTCCGGCGGTCACTGACCCCCCGCACGACCCCCGACAGGAGGCCGCCCCGTCGTACGACGACGGGGCGGCCTTCGTCGTCCTCGCGGGAGGCAGAGCGCCGCCCGCACGACGTGATGAGGCGAACACCACATCCGGGCGGCGGTGGTCGAATTACCACGGTCGCCCCACCTTGTCCCGCATTTCGAGGGGTCGATGTGCGACCGTGTCGCACGATGTGATCGGGAGCACGGGAATCTCCCGTCATACCGCCGTCGGGGTCTGGTCTTCTGGGTAGTTGGACAACTGTTCAGGTCACCAGAAGGAGCGTCATGAGCACCCCCCACCGGGCTCGTCGAGCGGGTACACCGTTCGGTCGGGCCGTCGCCGCCGCCACCGCCGCGGTCCTCGCCCTGACGGGAGCGGTCGCGCTGGGCGCGGGACCGCTCGCGGCGCCTGCATCGGCGGCACCCAAGGCGCAGCTCCCGCAGTGCCCGGCGCCGGGGGAGATGCCCGGGATCGGCAACCTCCCGGCCTTCACCGACTCGAACATCGCGGTCTACGCAGGTGGCGACTACTCCGCGACGGGTACGGCGGCCGAGTCCGAGGGGCTCCTGGTCGTCATGGGCGACGCGACGTTCGACAAGGCCGCGGGGGGCATCTACAACGTCGGTTCGGCGGGCGTGGGCTCGCAGATCACGCCTCCGGGAGGCACGACGATGCTGGCCGTCGGGGGCGACCTGACGGTCGGTCCCCGGACCACCATGGACGTGGGTGCGAACGTCGTCGGTGGCGGCAACGTCGACGTCGGGGGCTCGATCACGAACACGGTCCCCCTCGCGCTCAACGGCGGCGTCGCGACCCCGAACATGGGCGCTGCGGCGGTCGCGTCGTACGCCGGCTTCCAGGACGTCATCACCGAGGAGTCGAGACTGCTCGCCCAGCCGGTCGGCACGCCCGGGACGATCGAGTCCTGGGGCGAGCTGCGCTTCACGGGTGACCCGGCTGCCTCGATGCACACCTTCACGGTCGACGGGGCGGCTCTGTCGAGCCTCGGGAAGAAGATGTCCGTCTTCTTCGACGACGTCGGCAGCACGGCACCGATCGTCGTCAACGTGACCGGCTCGACGGTCGACTTCGACGCGCAGTCGTTCTTCTTCGGCACGACGCAGGTCAACTCCCTCTCGTCCCCCGAGATCGGTAACGCCGCGTCGCGCATCCTCTGGAACTTCGTCGACGCGACCTCCGTCGAGCTCGGCGAGAACGACCAGTTCTTGGGGTCGGTCCTCGCGCCCCACGCCGACACGACGCTCAAGACGAGCACGAACGGACGCGTGTACGTGGGCAAGACGCTCTCCGTGGTCGGCACCGGCGGCGGCATCGAGCAGCACAACTACCCGTGGATCGGCCCCGGCCCGTTCACGTGCCTCTCGGTCGAGCCCGGTGGGTTCACCGTCGCCAAGAGCGTGGTCGGTGACGGCGCGGACCTCGTGCCGGCCGGTACCGAGTTCACCGTCGCCTACTCGTACACCGCGAACGGGACGCCCGTCGCCGGCACCCTCACGGTGAAGGCCGATGGCACGGTCGTGGACGGCCCGGCGGATCTCCCTGCCGGGACCGTCGTCACGCTCTCCGAGCCCGACCTGCCCGTCGTCCTCGGCGTCGAGTGGGGCACGCCGTCGTTCGCCCCGTCGGACACCGTCACGATCGGTGCGTCCGGGACAGCCGCCGTGCGGCTCACCAACACCGCGTCGGCGCAGCTCGGCGGGTTCTCGATCGCCAAGGCAGTGACCGGGCTCGCCGCGAGCCAGGTCCCCGCGAGCACGGAGTTCACCGTCGCCTACACCGTGACGGTCGACGGCACCTCGACCCAGGGGACTGTGAAGGTCCGCGCCGACGGCACCGTGGTCGACGGTCCCCAGGACCTGCCGGTCGGCGCGGTCGTGACGTTCGCCGAGATCGACCTGCCGACCGTGCCCGGCGTCGTGTGGGGCGCGCCGTCGTTCGACCCCGCCTCGATCACGGTCGCCGACGGCGAGAGCCCCCGGGTCACGCTGACCAACACGGCCGACGCCGCGGTGATCCCCGTCGGCGGGTTCTCGGTCCAGAAGGTCGTCGAGAACGCTCCCGCGGGCATGGTGCCCGCGGACACCGCGTTCACGGTCGCCTACTCCTACGAGCTCGACGGCGTCCCGACGTCGGGCACCCTGACGGTGCGCGCCGACGGCACCGCCGTCGACGGCCCGCAGAACCTCCCGGCCGGCACGGTCGTCACGTTCGGCGAGGTGAGCCTGCCCGACGTCGACGGCGTCGTGTGGGGAGCACCGGTCTTCAGCCCGGCGAGCCTCGTGGTCGGCGCGAACGAGAACGTCAAGGTCACGCTGACCAACACCGCGGAGGAAGCACGGGCGGGCGGGTTCTCGATGGCCAAGTCCGTCACGGGCGAGGCCGCGGACAAGGTGCCCGCGGGCACCGAGTTCACCGTTCGCTACGCCTACGACCTGGACGGTGTGCCCACCACGGGCACGATGACCGTGAAGGCCGACGGGACCGTCGTCGACGGCCCGCAGAACCTCGTCGCGGGCACCGTCGTGACGTTCACCGAGCTCACGCCCGCCCACGTGGTCGGCGTCGAGTGGGGCACGCCGGTCTTCAGCCCGGCGCGCGTCACGATCGGCAGCGTCGAGAACACCGCCGTCACGCTCACGAACACGGCCAATGCCGAGCCCGCTGGCGGGTTCTCGCTCACGAAGGTCGTCGAGGGCTCCGGAGCCTCGGTCGTCCCGGCGGGCACCGAGTTCACGGTCCGCTACGCCTACGAGCTGGACGGCGCACCGGTCAGCGGCACGTCGACCGTGGCCGCTGACGGGACCGTCGTGGACGGCCCGCAGAACCTGCCGGTCGGGACGGTCGTGACGTTCACCGAGACCGACCTCCCCGCGGTCGCGGGCGTGGTCTGGGGGACGCCGGTCTTCAGCCCGGCCCAGGTCACGGTCACGGACGGCCAGAATGCGGCGGTCACGCTCACCAACACGGCCGACGTCGTGGCCGCCCAGGTCGGCGGTTTCACGATCGCCAAGAAGGTCACGGGGCCGAGCGCGGCGAAGGTCCCCGCGGACACGCAGTTCACGGTCGCGATCTCCGGGACCGTCAACGGCGAGCACACCGAGGGCACCCTGACGGTCCGCGCCGACGGCACCGTCGTCGAGGGCCCGGCGAACCTCCCCGCAGGGACGGTCGTCGACCTCGCGGAGGTCGACCTGCCGAAGGTCGAGGGCGTGCGCTGGGGGACGCCGGTCTTCACGGTCGACGGCGAGAAGGTCACGTCGGTCACGATCGGCGCGGGCCAGACCGTCGCGGTGACCCTGACCAACACCGCGGACTCCGCGGACGGCGGTCTCGCGGCCACGGGAGCCCGCGTCGCGGGCATCGCCGCCGTCGCGCTGCTGCTGGTCGGCGGAGGTGGCGCGCTCCTCGTGGGTGCGCGACGCCGTCGGGCATGAGGTCCTGACCGGACCACCGCCCGAGCGTGCCCCGGAGCGGGCGTGACC
>NZ_JACSQE010000004.1:149621-230027 GCF_014836745.1 Oerskovia gallyi | reverse complement strand
GGGGCCCCGGGGGGGGGGGGCCCCCCCCGGCCCCCCCCCGCGCCGGCGTTCACGCCCCGAGCGCCGCGCGGACCGCCGCGGCGAACGCGTCGACGTCCTCCGCCGACGTGTCCCACGAGCACATCCAGCGGACCTCGACGCGCTCGGCGCCCGTGACGGGGTCGGGGGCGGCGGCCGCCCAGTCGTAGAACGCGAAGTCCGCGCGCAGGGCGTCGGCCACGGCTCGCGGCAGCACCGCGAACACCGCGTTCGCCTGGGTGGGCTGCGTGAACGCCAGGCCCGACGGCGTGGCGTCCGTCCCGCCGTCGGGCGCCTCTCGCTCGCTCGCCACGGGCGAGAGCGCGACCCGCAGGCGTGCGGCCATCGCGTTGGCGTGCGCCGCGTTGGTGCGCCACAGGTCGTCCTCGAGCAGCGCCGTGAGCTGCGCCGAGACGAAGCGCATCTTCGACGCGAGCTGCATGGTCATCTTGCGGACGAAGTCGACGCCCTGGGCCGCGCCGGGGTCGAGGACCACGACGGCCTCGCCGAACAGCAGGCCGTTCTTGGTGCCGCCGAACGACACGACGTCCACGCCCACGTCGGTCGTGGTCGCACGCAACGACACCCCGAGGGCGGCCGCCGCGTTCGCGAGCCGCGCCCCGTCGAGATGCACGCGCAGGCCCGCGGCGTGCGCGCGGTCGCTGATCGCGCGGATCTCGTCGGGCGAGTAGACCGTGCCCAGCTCGGTCGCCTGCGTGATCGAGACGACGAGCGGCTGCGCGCGGTGCTGGTCGCCCAGGTCGCCCACGAACCGGTCGACCGCGCCCGGCGTCAGCTTGCCGTCCGGGGCAGGGACCGTGAGGAGCTTGATCCCGCCGACACGCTCCGGTGCGGCGTTCTCGTCCTGCTGGATGTGCGCGTGCTCGGACGTCACGACCGCGCCCCAGCGCGGCAGCATCGACGTGAGCGCGACGACGTTCGCGCCCGTCCCGTTGAAGACCGGGTAGGCCGTGGCCGCCTCGCCGAAGTGATGCCTGACCGACTCCTGGAGACGCTCGGTCCATGGGTCCGCGCCGTACGAGCCGGCGTGGCCCACGTTCGCCGCGGTCAAGGCCGCGAGGACCGCAGGGTGGGCAGGGGCGTAGTTGTCGGACGCGAACGAACGCGGGGTCGAAGGCACCCGGCCAGGGTAGACCCGGTCAGGGCAGGGTGATTCTGTGCCCGAGCAGGACGAGGACCGACGAGCCGTCGTCCGCCGTCTCGACCCGGAAATCACCGTCGACCATCGGCTGCTCGCCCCGGGTCCGTACGTCGAGGATCTCCGGGACATCGGCCGGCGAGTAGACGCGCGGGCCTCCCTGCCAGATCGCGTACGACATGTGCCAATGGAGAGAGTGTCGCTCCTCTACCAGGATCTGTCTTCCGGCCGGACGAGCCAGGTCGTCGAGCGGGACGTACGTGCTCATCGCGGCGCCGACCCCCATCAGCCATGCGACGAAGGCCACGCACGTCAGGGCGAGCAGGGCGACGCCCGTCCCGAGCCACATGAGCACGGCGACCCCGTAGCGGCAGGTCATCGACACCCGGACGGCCAGGACCACGCAGAGAAGGCCCATGCATCCGCAGATCACCAACCAGAGCCAGGCGGTCATCGTCTCCGCGTCGTGACCGCGGACGAGCAGCAGATAGGCCGAGTCGACGTAGGGGTCGAGGAGGAAGATCCCCACCCCGGCGACACAGGCGATCAGGATGGGAGCCCCCAGCCAGACCCACCAGGCCCAGTGGAGGCGCTCCACAGAAGGGGCCGACGCGACCGGTGCGATCGAGGCCGAAGTGCTCACAGCCCGAAGTCAACCAGAGCGCGGTGCGCCTGGGCGCCGAGGGCGACGTGCCCTCCTGCCGAGGGTGACGCGTCTGCGCGGCCGGGCCCGCGCGACAAGGGCCCCCGCGAGGCGCACCCTGGAAGAGCGGGGGCGGTCGCCCCTGCACGACGCAGGGGGACGCGGCGGGCGAGCAGCCCGTCCGCCCGGGCATCGCGGCCCGGGGCACGACCGACCACCCGCTCCCACGCCCCCGCCGGCACACGAGGGGGAACACCATGAGCACCGCACCGCACCCCGACCCGCAGCTGGGGGGACCGTTCGTCCGGCAGGACGTCTGGAAGCTCTACCAGCAGGGACCCGACGGCCAAGCCGTCATCACCGCCTACGCGAAGGCCGTCGGGGTCCTCAAGGCCGGCCCGTCCACGGGAGCCCGGTCCTGGCTGCACCAGACCCAGGTCCACGGCATGAGTCCGGACCCGCACGACGGGCTGCGCAACCAGTGCCAGCACGGCTCCTGGTACTTCTTGCCGTGGCACCGGCTCTACCTGGGCTACTTCGAGGCGATCTGCCGCGACATCATCCGCAACCGGAACGACATCCCCCAGAAGGTCAAGGACACGTGGGCCCTGCCCTACTGGGACTACGACACGGCCACGACCAACACGCTGCCGCCGCCCTTCCGGGACCCCATCGGGCCCGACGGCCTCGCCAACCCGCTCTACGAGGTGCAGCGCAAGAACGGCGTGAACGCCGGGACGGCTTCCCTCGACCCCACCGAGACCACCGCGAAGGGCTGGTTCTACCAGCCGCTCTTCACGTCGAAGATCCCGAACACGGTCACCTTCGGCGGTCCCACGACCGGGTTCAGCCACCTCGGCGGCACGATCGGCGCCCTCGAGGGCACCCCGCACGGCACCGTCCACAACTTCGTGGGCGGCAAGATGGGGAACTTCAACACCGCGGCCTCCGACGCCGTCTTCTGGTTGCACCACTCCAACATCGACCGGCTGTGGGAGGTGTGGCGGTCCCACGCCGGGCAGGGGCGCGACCCCGCGAAGAGCGTCTTCACCCAGAAGTTCGCGTTCCTCGACCCGTCCGGAGCCCGGAGGGAACCCGAGAGCTGGGAGGTGCTCGACACGAGCGCGTTCGGGTACGTGTACGCGGACATCGGCGTCCCACCGTCGGCCCGCACGCTGAAGCGAGAGAGGAGGGGGCCCGTGGCCGGCGTCGGAGACGCGGGGGCCGAGGACGACGCCCGCCGCGAGGAGGAGGTACGTCGCCTCGAGCAGGTCCCGCCCGAGGCCGTCGCGGTCAACCGTGAGCCGGTACGCCTCGCGTCCCGGACGGCGAGCGTCGACATCGTGGTCGGGCCGGGTGCGGCCCGGGACCTGACCGACCGGGCGGCGTCGCCGACCGAGCCGGAACGGCTGCTGCTCGTGCTCGAGCACATCACGCTCGAGGGCGACAACCAGCCGCCCACCTACGCCGTGTACGTCGGCGACACCGAGGACGACGACGCGCTCGTCGGGAACCTGCCGCTCTTCGGGGTCCGCGAGTCGCAGGAGTCCGACGCCGAGCACGGGCTGTCGTACGTCTTCGACATCACCGACGTCGCGGCCAGCCTCGGCGAGAGAGGAGCCTGGGACCCTGGCCACCTGCACCTGACGTTCCACCCCGTCGTCCACGACGAGCAGGAGGTGCTGGCGGCGCCCGAGGTCGTCGTCCGGACCGTCCGCCTCATGGTCCAGTGACCGTCGCGGCCGGGCGTCGCCCGCGCCCGGCCGCCGCGCGCGGGCCGGGGGTCCGGGCGGTGGGCGTCGAGGCGCGACGGTTCCTCGACCGTCATCCCGAGTGGCCGGTCCTGCTGGCGGCGGCCGCCGCGTGGGCGGCGCTCCTCGGCGCACGGTCGCCGACACCGGGCTCTGGCGCCCGCGGCCCGGTACCGGTGTCGGCGCACCACGCGTCCCCGGGGGTCCAGGGAGGGGGGTGGTCCTCCGCGTGGCTCGACCCGGCGTCTGTCGCGACGGGCTGGGCCGACGGCGTTCACGGGTTCGTGCCCGCAGTGGCAGCGGGCTGGGGGCACTGGGCGCTCATGGTCGTCGCGATGATGCTGCCCGGGCTGGTCCCGTCCGTGCGGCACGCGGCGTTCGCCTCGCCACGCAGACGACGGCACGGGACCACGGCACTGTTCGTCGCCGCCTATCTTGCGCTGTGGATCGTGGTGGGACTCGGGGTGACGCTCGTCGTCGGCCTGCTGCGCCCCGGGGTCATGGCCGCCGCCGCGGTCCTCGTCGCGGCCTCGGCGTGGGAGCTGACCCCCGTCGTCCGGCGAGCCTTGGCCCGGTGCCATCGCTCGGTGCCGCTGGGCGTCGAGGGCCGGACGGCGGACGTCGCGGCCCTGCGGTTCGGCTGGTTCCACGCCCGTGCGTGCGCGGCCACGTGTGCACCGTTCATGGTGGCGGCGACCTTCGCGGGGCACCCGCTCTGGCTCGCGCTCGGGATCGCGACCGTGACGTGCCTCCAGAAGCTCGGCGCCGACGCCGAACGCTGGGTGCACCCCGTGGCCGTCCTCGGGGTGCTGTCGGCCGTGGTCCTGGTCGGGACCAGCTGAGGGGGGCGGTGCGTCACCCTCGGCGGGCAGGGGCCTCACCGTCGAGGTAGTACCAGCGTCCGCCCTCCCGGACGAACGAGCTGATCTCGTGCAACGATGCACGCTCCCGCGTCTCGTCGGACCGGTAGTGGGCGACGAACTCCACGACGCCCGTCCGGTCGAGCGGGCCGCCCGCGCTCGTCGCGACGACGTCCAGACGGCGCCACGTCACGTCGTCGTCGAGGTCCAGGTCCGCGGGGCGCGTCGAGGTGTGCCAGGTGGCGAGCAGGTAGTCGGCGTCGCCGACCGCGAACGCCGCGTAGCGCGAACGCATCAAGGCCTCGGCCGTCGGAGCCGTCACCGAGTCGGCGCCGCCCGCAAGGAGGCCGCGGTGGTACCGCCCGCAGCACGCCCCGTACGTCTCTCCGGACAGGCAGGGGCAGCGGGCGTCGTCGGGCAGGGACGAGGTCGCGGTCACCCGACCATCCTTCCGTAGGGTGTGAGCCGTGCGCTTCCTCCGCTGGACCTTCGCCGTCTACCTCGCCGCCGTGCTCGTGGTGACGTGCTGGCCGTCCCCGCAGTCGACCGCCGCGCCCGGGTGGGCGATCGCGGTCCTGGACGCGTTCCGGTCGGTGGGCCTGCCGATGTCGTACGAGTTCCTGGAGGCCGCCTCGAACGTGGTGATGTTCTTGCCGTTCGGCGTGCTGGGGCTGCTCGTGCTGTCCGGGGCGCGTCCGGCCGTGCCGCTCGGGCGGTCGGTCGGGTTCGTGGTCCTGGCGGGGTTCGCCCTGTCGATCGCGATCGAGCTGTCGCAGCTCGTGATCCCGGGCAGGTACTCGACCGTGCAGGACGTCGTGATGAACACCACGGGGGCGGTCGTGGGTGCGGTCGCCGTGGCGGGAATTCTGGGCGCCCGTCGCCCGTTGACCCCAAGTTAGTGTCGCGACGACACTAAAAATTCTCGCATCGTCACACGGAGGTCCCCCATGTCCACCCCCCACGTCACCGGCGCACCGCTCGACGGCGCCCCGTCCTTCCAGGGCAGGGTCGCCCTCGTCACTGCCTCCGGGGCAGGCATCGGCGAGGCGGTCGCGAAGCGGCTGGCCTCCCTGGGGGCGGCCGTCGTCGTCTCCGACGTCAACGACGAGGCCGGTGCGCGGGTCGTCGCCGACATCGAGGCCACGGGCGGCCGTGCGGCCTACCGACGAGCGAACGTCGCCGACCCCGCGGACGTGAGCGCCCTCGTCGCGTTCGCCGTCGAGACCTTCGGCGGGCTGCACCTCGCGGTCAACAACGCAGGCGTGGGGACTCGGCCCTTCCGCCTCGACGAGATGCCCGAGGACGGCTGGGACCGCACGCTCGACGTCACGCTGCGCGGGACGTTCCTGTCGATGAAGGCCGAGATCGCCCACATGCTCGGCAACGGGGGCGGCAGCATCGTCAACATCGCCTCGATCGCGGGCCTCAAGGCGTCGCCCGGCCTGGCGCCGTACTCGGCCGCGAAGGCAGGCGTCGTGTCCCTCACGTACGGCACCGCGATCGAGTACGTGACCGACGGCATCCGCATCAACGCCGTCGCGCCGGGGGCGATCGAGACTGCCGCGCTCGCGTCGCTGCCCGAGGAGGCCCGCGCCGGCTACGCGGCCGACGTCCCCATGAAGCGCCTCGGCCAGCCGTCCGAGATCGCGGACGCCGTCGCGTTCCTGCTGTCCGACCAGGCGAGCTTCATCACCGGTGTGGTCCTGCCGGTCGACGGCGGCACCCGGGTCGCGTGACCGACGCACCGCACCCCGGGGCGGGGCCGGGCGACGGCCCCGCCCCGGCGGGGGACCCGCGCGTGCCCGGGTACCGGTCCGACCTGCTCGACTCGCTGGTCCGCGTCATGGGCCTGTGGACGAGCGGCGACTTCCTCGCGGCCGTCGCTGCACGCGAGGGGATCGACCTGGACACCCCGGCGATCGTGGTGCTCACGGTCGTGTGGCGGCAGGGCCCACGACGACCCTCGGCCATCGCCGAGCACCTGTCCACGGGACCGTCGAACGTGAGCAAGATCCTGCGCCGCCTCGACGGCGCGGGGCTCACCGAGCGCCGCGAGGACCCCGACGACGCCCGGGCCTCGCGCGTCCACCTCACCGAGGCGGGGGCCCGCGTCGCCAGGATGTTCGTCGCCGCGGGGGACGCGCTCGTCGACGAGCTGCTCGACGGGTGGTCCGCGGACGACCGGTTGGCCTTCACCGAGCTCATGCGGCGCTTCGAAGGGGCGACCGAGGCCTTCCTCGAGCGGGGCTGACGGCTCCGTCGTCTCCGCTGGTACCTGTCTAGGCCCACAGCAGGCGCCACCAGGTCTCGCCCGGCGCGTCCGCGCGGTGGATCCGGTGGATGCGGTGCGGCGCGTTGAGGGCGTCGTCGAGCCCCAGCTCGTCGACCACGTAGGCCCACAGGAGCTCGCACTCGCAGTCCGGGACGTGCTGCTCGGTCACGAGCAGGTCCGCCTCGAAGCGCAGGATCGCGCCTTCTGCGACCAGGCGCTCGTCGCAGCGTCCCGGTCCGACCACGAAACCGTGGAGCGTCACGTCGTCCGGGTGCTCGGCGGCTGCCCGGAGCAGGCGCCCCAGCGGCGGCGAACCGTTCGACCGGTGGACGAGCCGGGTGGGGGCGAGGCGTGCGAGGAGCGCCTCGGCCAAGGGGCCGTCGAGGTTCGCGAAGAACGTCGGTTCGAGCGGGTCGTCGTCGGGGTGCAGGACCGGTTCCAGCAGCTCGGGCACGGCGTCGTCGAGGAGCCAGCCGTGCGTGTGCGGTCCGTGGACGTGGTGGAAGCCGTCGGGGCCGTTGGCCTCGGCGGCCTGGCGTTCCCAGAGCGCCCGGAGGGTGGGCAGGCCCAGGGGAGAGACCGGGTGCCGGGTCGTCGCGCGTCGTCGGGGGTGGGAAGGGCGGGTGCCGTGGCTCATGCCGGTAGGGTGCCGCGCCTGCGGGGACGCCCGCCGGGGCCGGCCGGGGCCCTGTGGACGAGGGCGCCGGAACGCGACCTGTGGACGACGCCGGATCGCGACGTCCGGCGGGCCCGAGCCCGACGCGAGAGGATGCGTTCATGACCACGATCCTCGTGACGGGCGGCACCGGCACGCTCGGCACGCCCACCGTGACGCTCCTGCGTGCCGCTGGGTACGACGTCCGCGTGCTCAGCAGGTCCACCCGGCCAGGCTCGGCCTTCGTGACCGGGGACCTCACCACGGGTGAGGGCCTGCGGGAGGCGTTCGACGGCGCGCAGACCGTCCTGCACCTCGCGACCCGTGGTCCCCGGGCCGACGTCGAGATGGGCCACCACGTCGTGGCCGCGGCCCGCGACGCCGGGGTGGGGCACGTCGTCTTCCAGTCGATCGTGGGCGTCGACCAGATCCCGCTCGGCTACTACACGGCGAAGGTCGAGGTCGAGGACCTGCTGACCGCGTCCGGCCTGCCGCACACGATCCTGCGGGCCACGCAGTTCCACGAGTTCGTCGACAACCTCTTCGCGGCGCAGCGCTTCTCGCCCGTGCTGCTCACGCCTGCGCTCGCGGTCCAGCCGATCGCGGTGCCCGACGTCGCCGCGCGCCTCGTGGAGATCGTCGCCGCGGGGCCCTCAGGTCGGGTCGCGGACGTCGGCGGGCCCGAGCGCGTCACGGGCCGTGAGGCCGCCCGCGCCTGGTTGCGGGCGACGGGCAGCCGCCGCGGGGTCGCCCGGGTGCGGCTGCCGGGGCGGACCTTCGGCGCGTACGCGGCGGGCCACCACATGGTGCCGGGCGCTCCCTACGGGACGGGCACGTACGGCCAGCACCTGCTCGAACGGTACGGGCGCCCGCGCTAGCCGCGCCCCCGGGTTGCCGGGGCCCGGGCCGCGCGTGATCGTGGGGAGCATGACCCGAGCCCGTGGTGCCTCGCGATCCTCGTTCGACGTCCTCGCCCGGTCGCTCGCGATCGGGGTTGCCGCAGGCAGCCGTGCCTCGCTCGGCCTGGCTCCTCCGTTGCTCACGTCCTCGCTGTCCGGGCCGTGGGGGGTGCTCGCCAAGGTCGTCGGTGCGCTGGGCGTCGCGGCCGAGCTCACGGGGGACAAGCTGCCGAGCGCGGGATCTCGGCTCGAGCAGCCGGGCCCGCCGATCCGCATGACGTCGGGTGCGGTCGGTGCGCTCGTGATCGCACGCCGCGCCGAGGCCGGGGTCCTCTTCCCGCTGCTCCTCGGGGCGGCGGGCGGCGCCGCGGGCACCTGGGGCGGGGCAGCGTGGCGGGCGGCTGCGGTCGGCAGGCGCCCCGACTGGCAGGCCGCGGCCGTCGAGGACGCTGTCGCGCTCTCGCTCGCGGCGTTCGCGGTGCGCCCCTGAGGCGACCCCACCACGGCAACGTCCCCGGACGACCGCGGCCCGACGGCGCCGCTCACCTCCGGGGCGAGCTCCGCCGTCGGGCCGCGGGCCTCAGCAGGTCAAGGCGTCGCCCGTCGTGGTGCCCAGGAGCTCGGCGTAGCGGCGGAACAGCGCGACGCGGTTCGCGACCTGGCGCGGGTTCCCGCCGTCGCACTCGAGCGGGCCGTTGATCGCGCGGATCGTCTCGCGGAAGCCGTGCTCCCCGACGATCGCCTCGTGGCACGTCATGGTGCCCTCGCCGGGCTGGGTGTTCCAGTACCAGAGCGCCGTCTTCCAGGCGACGGTCGGGTCCGTCTCGACGAGGAACGGGTTGTTCAGCAGGTCGATGCCCAGGGCGTCGCCCGCCGCCTTGTAGTTGAAGTTCCAGGAGAGCTGGATGGGGCCCTTGCCGTAGTAGGCGTCCTCGCCCGCGGGGCACCCGTACGGCTGCGACGGGTCGCAGTAGTGCGAGTACACGGCCGTGTTGAGCTCGCTCACGTGCAGCAGACCCGTGCTCTCGTGGCTCACGTTCGCGAGGAACGCCGCGGCCTCCCGCTTCGCGATCTCGGTGCCGCCCGACGTCGCGAACTCCGGGTACGCCTCGGTCGCGGCGACCAGGCCCGCGTACGTGTAGAACGGGTTGCGGTCCGGGAACATCTCCTCGAACTGCGCCTCGGTCACCACGAAGCCCGTCGTGATGCCGCTCGTCGAACCTGTCTCAGCCATGAGCCACCCTCTCGTCACTGTTCCCGGCGGAACGTCGTCCGACGACTCGTCAGTGACTCGTCGGCACCCCCCGCCTGCGTTCAGCGGTCACCCTAGGGGACGAGCGAGCGCTCCTCGGCATCGGTGTGCAGTGCGCTCTGCGGGGCGTCCTCGACGTCCGGCTCGGGGCGGTCGCCGGGGCCGGGGGACCCCTCGGGAGAGACGTCCGCAGGGGTCGCGCCGCCCGTCCTGGCGTACACGAGGACGGCGACCAGACCCGCGACCCACCCCGTGACGAGCGGCCAGAAGAGGCTCGCCTGCACGGTCGGCAGGACCATGTTCATGGTGGCCGAGTGCAGCCCGAACGCGGTGTACGTCGTGAACGACCGGGTCGCGGCGGGGACGACGGCCGCCACGACCGTGGCGAACCAGACCGCGAGCACCAGGGTCCAGCGCCCCGCGCTCGGCGGGAGCCGGCGGGTCGCGAGCCACGTCCCGCCCGCGACGAGCAGGCCCACGGCCAGGGCGAGGGCCACCTCCATGCCCTGGACCGGTTGCCCTTGCGGCGCGAAGCGGAAGATCATCGCCCCCGTGGCCGCCTCCGCGACGAGGTCGATCGGGCCGCGCGCGCTGCGGTGCCACACGAGCCACGAGCTGCCGGCCCCGACCGTGACCCACACGAGCGAGGCCGTGAGGCCTGCGACGAGGACGGTCGGCCAGGCGCGGGCCCGCAGCGGCTTGCGCGACCTGCGCGTCGCGGGGAGCGTCTGCGCGGAGGAACGGCTCGTCAGGGCGAGGGCCCCGACGAGCGCGATGCCCACGAGCCAGCCGTTGACCAGTCCCCACCAGCCGCCCTCGAACGACGCGGCGAGCAGGTGGAACGCCGGGTTCATGGGCGAGGGGAAGGAGATGTCCGCGACCGTGTCCGCGACCGAACCGGCGGTGCCTCCGGCCACGACCCCGAACCACGTCGCGAGGAAGACGCCCCACGTGCCGGTGCGTGGAGGCAGGCGCCGCGTCGCGAGGTACGCGACGACCATGACCACCAGCCCCGCGAGGAGCGCCGCGAGGATCGTCTGACCCGTGACCGCCGAACCGCCCGGGACCGTGCCGTTCGGGTGGGGGAGGAACGTCCGGACGAGCGCGCTGTGGACGCGGTACGTGAAGTTCGCGTGGACCCAGTCGCTCAGGACGGCCGTCCCGACCCACAGGATCGACGTGACCAGCCCGGCGACGAGCACGGCGGGGTCCCTGCGTGACGTCATCGGCATGCCCGCGAGGGTAGCGCACGCGCAGGAGGCGACGAGCCCGGTGAGGGGAGCCCGTGGCCCGGCCCTGCCCGACGGCGGAGCGGGCCCTCGCACGCACGGTGGGCTCCGGCGTCGGGCCCGGAACCGCCCGGCGGTTGACACCTTCCGAGGGCGCGTGCAAGAGTGCCTCTCAATCCGGAAACGTTTCCAGAGTGTTTCGCACCGCTGCGTTGGAAACGTTTCCAAATCGAGATCTTCCGCACCACCTTCGACGGAGAGGGCAGGAACCGATGGCACCACGTGCAACGTTGAACGAGGTCGCCGAGCGCGCAGGGGTGTCGCTCGCCTCGACCTCCCGAGCGCTGCACGGCTCCGGCGCGAGCAAGGCCATGGTCGAGCGCGTGCGCGCCGCCGCCGACGAGCTCGGGTACAGCCCGGACGCCGTCGGCCGCTCCCTGCGCATGCGCCGCACGTTCCAGATCGCCTTCGCGGTCGCCGACATCGGCAACCAGGTCTACGTCGAGATGATGTCCGCGATCCACGCGGTCATCGCGCCCTACGGCTACCGGGTCGTCGTGACGACCACGGGCGACACGGCGGAGTCCACCACGGACCTCGTGCGCAGCCTCGCGAACGGCATGGTCGACGGGATCGTCCTGAGCCCCCTGCGCATGAGCGAGGAGCTCGTCCGCGCGATCCACGAGTCCGCGGTGCCGGTCGTCGTGATCGGCCGGTCGCTCGGCGCCCACGGCATCGACTCGGTGTCGACCGACTCGGCAGGCGGGATCGGCCAGGCCGTGACCCACCTGCTCGATATCGGCCGCCGCCGCATCGCGTTCCTCAACGGCCCCCTCGACACGACCCCCGGCGAGGCCCGCCAGCGCGGCTTCGACGCCGCCGTCGCCGCCCCGGGGTTCGCCGCCGAGCACGTCGACGTCGAGATCGCCGAGGACTTCACGGTCGCCGCCGGCCTCGCCGCCACGCGCACGCTCATCGAGCGCAACGCCGCCCGCGGCGGTCTCGACGCGATCGTCGCGGCCAACGACCTGCTCGCCATCGGCGCGATGCACGCGGCCCGCCAGAGCGGCCTCGACGTCCCCACCGACCTCGCCGTGACCGGCATGGACGACACCGAGATCGGCCGTGTCTTCTACCCGAGCCTCACGAGCGTCTCCCTGGGGTCCGCCGAACGTGGTCGGCGGGCCGCCCAGCTCCTGCTCGGACTGGTCGAGGGCAGCGACCAGGAGACCCGGCACGTGGACGTGGGGCCGACCCTCCTCGTCCGCGAATCCACCCGACCGACCGACGCACTCGACGGAGAGAAGTCATGACAGCCCCCACCGTGGAGGCCGGCCCCCGACCGACCGCCCCCGCACCCCAGCGGCAGAAGCCGCGCCGGACCGGAGGGATGGCCCGCTCGAAGCGGCGCGAGGCCGTCGCCCTCGTCATCCCGTCGCTGCTGCCCATCCTCGTCCTGAGCGTCGCGCCCCTCCTGGTCGGCGTCGGCCTCGCGTTCACCGACGCCCGCCTCGTGCGCAACCCCGAGTACGCGTTCGTCGGGATGGACAACTTCGTCCGGCTCGCCGACAACTCCTTCTTCTGGGACTCGTTCCGCATCGGCATGATCTGGGCCGTGTCCGTGACGCTGCTCCAGCTCGTCGCGGCCATGGGCCTCGCGCTCCTGCTCAACTCCGACCTCAAGCTCCAGGGCCTGACCCGCGTGCTCGCGCTCATCCCGTGGGCCATGCCGCCCGTGGTCGTCGCGATCATGTGGCGGATGATCTACTCGCCCAACGCGGGGCCGCTCAACGCGTTCCTCGGCAGCGTGGGGCTGCCCGACGACATCAACTGGCTCGCGGACTTCTCGACCGCGCTGCCGGCAGTGATCGTCGTGGGCATCTGGGTCGGCATGCCGCAGACCACCGTGACGCTGCTCGCCGGGCTCCAGCAGATCCCCGACGAGCTCCACGAGGCCGCGGCGATCGACGGCGCGAACGCCTGGCGCCGCTTCACCGCGGTCACGCTCCCGAGCCTGCGCCCGATCATCACGTCGATCACCTCGCTCAACTTCATCTGGAACTTCAACTCGTTCTCCCTGGTCTACGTGCTGACCGAGGGCGGACCGGGCGGCCGCACCATGCTGCCGATGCTCTACACGTACCTCGAGGCGTTCAAGAACAGGAACATCGGCTACGCGGCCGCCATGGGCGTCGTGCTCGTGGTCGTCGTCGTCCTCCTGCTCGCGATCTACCTGTGGTCCCAGTTCCGCCAAGACCGCGACAGCACGGGGAAGTGATCTGATGCGTCATCTCGTCCGGCCCGCCCAGTACGTGGCACTGGCCTTCTACATCGTCTTCCTCGGCTTCCCGCTGCTGTGGCTCATCTCGGCGTCGCTCAAGTCGTCGGGAGAGCTCAACTCGCTCAGCGTGAGCCTGATCCCGCAGGACATCGAGCTCGGCAACTACTCGGCCGCGCTCGAACGCCAGGGACTCGTGCGCTCGGCGTGGAACTCCGCGATCGTCGCGCTCGTCTCGACCGCGCTCGTGCTCCTCATCGCGCTGCCCGGCGCGTACGTCCTCGCCCGGCTCAAGGGCCTGGTCCGCGGCATGGGCGTCGGGTGGATCCTGGTCAGCCAGGTCTTCCCCGTCATCCTCATCATCCTGCCGCTGTTCCTCATCCTGCGGACCATCGGCCTGACCGACAGCCTGGTCGGCCTGACCCTGGTGCACACGACGTACACGCTGCCGTTCGCACTGTGGATGCTGCAGGGCTACGTGAGCTCGATCCCGATCGAGCTCGAGGAGGCGGGCTCGATGGACGGCGCGAGCCGCCTGACGGTGCTCCGCCAGATCGTCTTCCCGCTCCTCATGCCGGGCGTCGTCGCGACCGCGATGTTCAGCTTCGTGTCGTCGTGGAACGAGTTCTTCTTCGCGCTCGTGCTGCTCCAGTCGCCCGAGAACTACACGCTGCCGATCACGCTCAAGATGTTCATCGGCGGCGAGGGCAAGGTCGCCCTCGGCCCGCTCGCGGCGGGCGCCGTGCTGGCCGCGATCCCGAGCATCGTCTTCTTCTCGATCATGCAGAAAAGGCTCACCGGCGGACTCCTGTCCGGTGCCGTCAAGGGGTGAGCGCAGTGCGCCCCCGCCTCGACGGAACCCGTCCCACCCACCCCACCCGCACGACCCCCACGCCTCAGAAAGGCAGACACATGAAGACTCGTGGTGCGTCCATCGCCGCATGCCTCACGATCGGCACCCTGTTCCTCACCGCTTGCGGAAGCGGCGGAGACAGCGACGCCGGTGGAGACTCCGGCCCGATCACGCTGAAGTTCCAGTCGCTGTCCGACCAGCCCGCGGCCATCGCCGCGACCGAGAGCATCGTCTCCGACTGGAACGAGGCCAACCCCGACGTCCAGGTCGAGATCGTCCCCGCAGGGTGGGACGGCATCTACGACAAGCTCATCACGCAGTTCAACGGTGGTGCGGCGCCGGACATCATCCACTACGAGGCCGCGAGCATCGTGCCCTTCGCAGCGGACGGCTACCTGGCCGACCTCTCCGAGTACATGTCCGACGAGTTCCGCGCGGACGTCCCCGAGGGCATCCTCGACGCGGTCACGGTCGACGACAAGGTCATCGCGTACCCCACCGAGCTCCAGTCCTACATGGTGTTCGCGAACAAGACGCTGCTCGACGCCGCAGGTGTCGCGATCCCCACGGGCGAGACCATGACGTGGGACGAGATGCGCGCGATCGCGCAGGCCACGACCAAGGACGGCACGTACGGCCTGGGCTGGGGGCTCAAGAGCCCCACCGCCGCGTACATGTCCTTCGCGCCGGGCTTCGGCGGCACCTACTTCGAGGGCAGCGGCGCGGACGCCACGCTGACGGTCGGCGAGGGCGAGATGGCCGTGCCGAACCTCGTGGACGCCATGGCGTTCGAAGACAAGTCGATCCTGCCCGTGACCCTGAGCCAGACCGGTTCGGAGACGCTCGCGACGTTCTACGCCGGGCAGGTCGCCATGACGATCCAGGGCTCGTTCCAGGCCGCGAACATCGCGACCGACGCCCCCGAGGGCTTCGACTGGATCGTGCTCCCGCCGCTCGAGGGGTCGGAGGGCGCCCAGCAGGCCGCCAACCCGCAGACCCTGTCCGTGAACATCGACTCCGAGCACGTCGAGGAGTCCGCGGAGTTCATCGAGTTCTTCACGCAGACCGACAACCTGGCCGCCCTCAACGAGGCCGACGCCCTCATCCCCGCGACGACGTCCGCGCAGGAGGCCCTCGCGGCCAAGCTCGGCACCGAGAACGGCTGGGACGTCATCCTCTCCTCGGGCCAGCACCTCGTGTCCGCGCCGTACCTCTTCGTCGACGCCTACGCGCAGTGGAAGGACACGGTCGCGACGCCGGCCTACCAGCGCTTCCTCGCGCAGGAGATCGACGCCGACGGCGTGGCGACCGAGCTGACGGCCGGCTGGGAAGAGATCACCAAGTAGTAGAACCCGTGCGGGCGGCCGGGCAGACCGGCCGTCCGCACGGACGACGACCACGGGTGGCCGCGAGTCGCCCGGACGCAGAACGACGAACGACAGGGAGTGACCTCGTGAGCTGGCTGGACGAGAAGGCAGTGGCGGTGATCACCGGCGCAGCCGTCGGCGACGCGCTGGGTGGGGCGACCGAGGGGTGGACCCCGGAGCAGATCGAGGAGCGCCACGGCGGACGGGTCACGGGCATCGTCGGGCCGTTCTACCCGAACTGGCAGGACGCCCGCCCCATCGCGCCGTACCACAAGGGCGACGGCCACATCACGGACGACACCCTCATGACGCAGGCGCTCGTCGAGGTCTACGCCAAGCGCCGCGCGCACCTCGACGCGTACGCCGTGGCCGAGGACCTGGTCCCGCTCATGATCGGCGAGCCCCGCTGGATCCCCGAGCTCGAGTCGACCGCCCTGCTGCTGCAGCGTGTGTTCCTCGCGGAGAAGTGGATCGTCGCGCGCCTCCACTACGGGCACGTCGACCCGCGCGAGGCGGGCGTCGGGAACATCGTCAACTGCGGCGCGGCCATGTACGTGGCCCCCGTGGGGCTGGCCAACGCGGGCGACCCGCGCGGCGCGTACGCCGAGGCGATCGACCTGACCGGCGCCCATCAGGCGAGCTACGGCCGTGAGGCCGCGGGCGTGTTCGCCGCCATGGTCGCGGCGGCGGTCGCGCCCGGAGCGAGCGTCGAGGACGTCGTGGCCGCCGCGCTCGACGTCGCGCACGACGGGACGTTCGCCGCGCTGCGCGCGGTCGTCGATGCGTTCGACGGCTGGACCACGGTCCCCACGACCGACGAGGAGGAGCGCGCCCTGGCGCGCACGATCCGTGAGGTCGTGGCGCCCTTCGACTCGGTGGGCCCCGAGTACCGGCAGATGTCGATGGACGCCCGTCGCCCCTCGCGCACCAAGGCCATCGAGGAGCTGCCCGCCGCGCTCGGGTTCGTGCTGGGCCACCGCGGCGACTTCCGCGGTGCGGTGCTCGGTGCGGTCAACTACGGGCGCGACGCCGACTCGATCGCGGTCATGGCAGGGGCGATCACGGCCGGGCTCGGCGGGACCGAGGTCGTGCCGACCGAGTGGCTCGACGAGATCGAGCGCGCGAGCCGGACCGACGTCCGCGCGACCGGACGCCTCATGGGGCAGGTCGCGGGCGACATCCTGCGCGCCGACCGCGAGGCCGCGAAGGCTCGCCTCCTGGCCCTCGACGAGATCGAGGCCGCGACGGTGGGAGCCTCGGCGTGAGACTCACCTGGGCCCAGCCCGAGGACCTGCTCGCGCACGAGCTCGTCCAGTCGACCATCGAGGGCAAGGACGTCTCCGCGGTCGTCGCACGATGGACCGCGGCGGGCGGTGACGTCGTCCCGGCCGTGAGCGGCGCGGGCCCCGTGCCCGCGCCCCCGGCGCTCCGCGCCCTGGCGCGCGAGCTCCTCGACGAGCTCGACGCCCTGCCCGCAGCGCCGGCCCCGGCAGAGCCGGACGGGTGGGCGCAGATCGCCGCGCTGCTCCCGGCGCCCCCGGCTCTCCCCGCAGTGCCCGACGGCGAGCTCGCCCGCCGCGTGCACGGCGCCTGGACCGGGCGCTCGGCAGGGTGCCTGCTCGGCAAGCCCGTCGAGAAGATCCCGCGCCAGGGCATCGAGGAGATCCTGCGGGCGACGGGCCGCTGGCCCCTGGCCACGTGGTTCACGGCGGTCGGGCTCCCCGACGACGTCGCGGCGCGCT
This sequence comes from Oerskovia gallyi, assembly GCF_014836745.1. NCBI lineage: Bacteria > Bacillati > Actinomycetota > Actinomycetes > Micrococcales > Cellulomonadaceae > Oerskovia > Oerskovia gallyi. The sequence continues at coordinate 213,049 of NZ_JACSQE010000004.1, read as the reverse complement.
GGCCCTGGAACCGGCGCAGCGCCCCGACCTCGCTCGAGGAGAACATCGACGGGATGCCCGAGGACGACGACCTCAACTACCCGATCCTCGCGCTCGCCCTGCTCGAGAAGCACGGCACGGGCTTCACGACCGACGACGTCGCCCAGCTCTGGCTCGACAACCTGCCCGCGGGGCGCGTCTTCACCGCGGAGCGCGCGGCGTACCGCAACATCCTCGACGCGCGTCCCGTGCCCGAGACCGCGACGCACCAGAACCCGTTCCGCGAGTGGATCGGTGCGCTCATCCGCACCGACGTGCTCGGGTGGGTCGCCCCGGGAGACGTCCGGAGCGCGGCGTACCTCGCATGGGTCGACGCGCGCCTGAGCCACACGCGCAACGGCGTCTACGGCGCCATGTGGGCGGCTGCGCTCGCGTCGGCCTCGATGGTCTGCGCGAGCGTCGAGGACGTGCTCGACGCGGCGCACACCGTGCTGCCCCCGGACAGCCGGATCGCGCAGGCCGTCCGCCTGGGCCGCGAGGCCGCGCAGGACGGCGACGTGAGCGTCGGTCTCGACCGGATCCACGCTGCGTACGGGGACCTGCACTGGGTCCACGTGCTCAACAACGCGGCCGTGATCGCCTACGCCCTGACCAAGGGTGCGGGGGACTTCGGGTCGAGCGTCTCGATCGCGGTCACCGCGGGCTGGGACACCGACTCGGCCGCCGCGACCGTGGGCGGCGTCGTCGGGGCGCTGCTCGGGACCGACGGGATCGGGGAGCGGTGGACCGCGCCGCTCGACGGTCGCATCGCGACCTCGCTCCCCGGCGGGGAGCAGCGCATCGACGACCTCGCGGCGCGCACGGTGGCGCTGCGGCTCACGGAAGCGGTGGTCCCTGCGGCCGACACTGCCGACACTGCGAGGGCCGGCGCATGAGCCCCGACCCGAGCACGCACCGCCGGGGGAGCGTCGTCGTCGTCGGCTCGGCCAACGTCGACCTCGTGGTCGACGTCCCCCGGCACCCCGGCGGCGGCGAGACGATCCTCGGCGGCGACCTGCGCCGCAGCCCCGGCGGCAAGGGGGCCAACCAGGCCGTCGCCGCGGCCCGGGCGGGCGGCGCCGACACGACCTTCGTCGGAGCCCTCGGCCGCGACGAGTCGGGCGAGCTGCTGCTCGCCTCGCTCGATCGGGGGGGAGTGCGCACCGACCTCGTCGAGCGCACGACCGCCCCGACCGGCACCGCGCTCATCACGGTCTCGCCCGACGGCGAGAACGCGATCGTCGTCGCCCCGGGGGCGAACTCGCACGTGCGCATCGGCCCGGAGCAGGCCGAGCGGATCGGCGCGGCGGACGTCGTCCTGGCGCAGCTCGAGATCCCGCTCGACGTCGTCCTCGCCGCGGGTGCCGCTCGCAGGCCGGGGGCCGTGCTCGCGCTCAACGCCGCACCGTCGCGCGACCTGCCCGACGAGATGTGGGCCGCGCTCGACCTGCTGATCGTCAACGAGCACGAGGCGCGCGACCTCGCGGGGGAGGCCGCCGCCCCCACGGACCCCGTCGACGCCGCCGAGCACCTGGCCGCGACCCTGCTCGCCAGGGTGCCCGCCGTCGTCGTGACGCTCGGCGGTGCAGGGTGCCTGGTCGCCCAGCGTGGCTCGGCCCCCGTCCGTGTCCCGGCCCCGCGCGTCGACGCCGTCGACACGACCGGCGCGGGCGACACCTTCTGCGGCGTGCTCGCCGCCGCTCTCGCGGGCGGGTCCACCCTCGTGGACGCCGCCCGGACCGCCTCGTTCGCGGGCGCCCTGGCCGTGACCCGGCCCGGCGCCCAGGACGCCGTGCCCACGGCCGACGAGGTCACCACCTTCGCGCACTCGGAGCAGCAGCCATGAGCTACACGTTCGACCCGCTCGTCCCCCGTCCCATCGACCTCCCGACGGTCGTCCCGCTCGACGCCGCCACCGGTGCCACCGCCGACGCCACGCAGGACCTCGCCGCGCTCGACCAGGCGAAGATCTTCGCCGCGCCCGACGACCCGGCGCAGTGGGCCGCGTGGCGCGAGCGGCTCGAGGCGTGGCGCACCGACGCGCGCGAGCGCCACGGCTTCACGGGCGCCGTGTACGAGCGTCCCCAGGCCGCGTGGGCCGCGAGCTGCTTCACGATCGCGCAGGTCTGGCTGTGGGACGAGCTGCTCTACTCGTTCGAGGAGAACCGCTTCACGCCCGAACGCTTCCTGGCCGACGCGCGAGAGCGCTTCGCGGACCTCGACGCCGTGGTGCTGTGGCACGCGTACCCGGTGATCGGGATCGACGACCGCAACCAGTGGGACTTCTACCGCGACGTCCCGGGCCTCACGGGGCCGGGTGGCCTGGTCGCGACCCTGCACGCCGCAGGCCTGCACGTGTTCGTCGACTACAACCCGTGGGACACGGGCACGCGCCGCGGCGAGGACGACCTGACCGAGCTCGCCGCGGTCGTCGCGGACCTTCCCGCGGACGGCGTCTTCCTCGACACGCTCAAGAAGGCCGAGCCCGAGCTCGTCGAGCGGCTCGAGGCCGCCCGGCCGGGCATCGTGCTGGAGGGCGAGTCCAAGCTCGCGGTCGAGCGCATCGAGGACCACTCGTCGTCGTGGGCGCAGTTCTTCGCCGACTCGCCCGTGCCGGGCGTGCTGCGCGCGCACTGGTACGAGCGCCGCCACATGCAGCACCACGTGCGCCGCTGGAACCGCGACCACACCGACGAGCTGCAGTCCGCCTGGATCAACGGCGTGGGCGTCATGGTGTGGGAGGTCGTGTTCGGGGTGTGGGTCGGGTGGAGCGAGCGCGACGCCGCGACCCTGCGCCGCATGGTCACGGTCCAGCGCGCCGCCAAGGACCTGTTGCTCGACGGCGAGTGGACCCCGCTCACGGACCTCGCCCCCGAGGCGCGCGAGGCGGGCGTGCACGCGTCCCTCTTCTCGCACGAGGGCGTCTCGCTGTGGACGCTCGTCAACCGCAGCGAGCAGGACTACACGGGTCCGGTGCTCACCGGCGCGCCCGCCGGGCGCCTGATCGAACTGACCGGACCAGTGATCCCGGGGCGCGGCATCGCCGCGCTCGTGCACGTCGCCCCCGGCGCCGAGGAGCCCGACTGGCTCCCCGGCCTGGTCGAGGACATGCGCCGCCACGCGCCCAGCGCCGTCGCGCGGTTCCCGCACCGCCTCGCGCGCCGGATCGTGCCGGAGGTCCCGGCATCCTGGGCCGACGGCGCACCGACCCACGTCGAGGCCGGGCCGGGCCGGGACGCGGAGGTGAGCGCCGTCGTCGTGCCTGCGGGGCCCTACGTCCTGACCGTGCGCTACCGCGCCCGCGAGACCGGGATGTACCAGGGCGCGCCGTACGTCGAGGAGTGGAAGCCGCTCGCGCCGCGCCTGCACGACCCGCGCACGCTCCAGCGCGACGGCGAGCTCGCCGCTCCCGTCGCGGTCGCGGCGACCGAGGTCACCAACGCGCAGTTCGCGGCGTTCGTCGACGCCACGGGCTACCGGCCGGCCACCCGGCACCGGTTCCTCGCACACTGGGTGGACGGGCGACCGCCCGCGGGGCGCGAGGACGAGCCCGTGACGTTCGTCGACCTCGACGACGCGCGCGCCTACAGCGCGTGGCGCGGAGGCCGCCTCCCGAGCGAGGACGAGTGGCAGCTCGCGGGGGAGACGGGCGGCCTGCTGCGCGGCGCGCCCGTCGTGTGGAACTGGACGGAGAGCGAGCACAGCGACGGCCGCACGCGGTACGTCATGCTCAAGGGCGGTGCGGACCACGAGTCGACCGGTTCCGAGTGGTACTTCGACGGCGGCGTCCAGCGCCCCGAGTTCAGCGCCAAGCTGCTCCTGCCTGGTCTGGGCCTGGCGCGCAGCGCGAGCATCGGCTTCCGCTGCGCGTGGACCGTGGAGGTGACGGCATGACGGTCTCGCGCGACCCCCAGGACGGCGCGCTCGCGGGGCTCAAGGTCGTCGACGCCTCGACGCTCTTCGCGGGCCCCATGGCCGCGATGCACCTGGGCGACATGGGCGCCGACGTGATCAAGGTCGAGCACCCCACCAAGCCCGACCCCTCGCGCGGGCACGGCGCCTCGAAGGACGGCGTCAACCTCTGGTGGAAGACGCTCGGGCGCAACAAGCGCGCCGTGACCGTCAACCTGTCGAGCGACGGCGGGCGCGAGGTCTTCCTGGCGCTCGCAGCAGAGGCCGACGTCGTGATCGAGAACTTCCGTCCCGGGACGCTCGAACGCTGGGGCCTGGGCTACGACGAGCTCTCGGCGCACAACCCGCGCCTCGTGCTCGCGCGCATCAGCGGGTTCGGGCAGGTGGGGCCGTACCGGTCGCGGCCCGGGTTCGGGACGCTCGCCGAGGCCATGAGCGGGTTCGCGGCCATGACGGGCGAGGCGGACGGCCCGCCGACCCTGCCGCCGTTCGGCCTCGCGGACGGCGTCGCGTCGCTCGCGACCGCGTTCGCGGTCATGGTCGCGCTCCAGAGCCGTGAGCGCACGGGGCGCGGCCAGGTCGTCGACACCGCGATCATCGAGCCCATCCTCGCGATGCTCGGGCCCCAGATCACGCGGTGGGACCAGCTGCGGACCGTGCAGCCACGTACGGGCAACCGCTCGGCGAACAACGCGCCGCGCAACACGTACCGCACGAGCGACGGCCAGTGGGTCGCGGTCTCGACCTCGGCGCAGTCGATCGCCGAGCGCGTCATGCGCCTCGTCGGGCACCCCGAGGTCATCGACGAGCCGTGGTTCGCGGTGGGGGCCGAGCGCGCCCAGCACGCCGACGAGCTCGACGCGGCCGTGGGCGGGTGGATCGCGCAGCGCACGCGCGACGAGGTCGTGGCGGCGTTCGAGGAGGCGCAGGCCGCGGTCGCGCCCATCTACGACGCGCAGGACATCGTGGGCGACCCGCAGTTCCAGGCGCTCGGCACGCTCCACGAGATCGAGGACCCCGACCTCGGGCCCATGCTCATGCAGGGCCCGCTGTTCCGGCTCTCGGACCACGACGGCGTCATAGGGTTCACGGGCCGTGCGCACGGCGCCGACACCGACGAGGTGCTGGGCGAGCTGGGCTTCGACGCCGAGCGCGTCGCCGCGCTGCGGGAGGCGGGGGCCGTATGAGCACCCCGCCGCTCACGCTGCTCTACGCCCCGGGAGACCGGCCCGACCGCGTCGCCAAGGCGTTCGCGACGTCGGCCGACGTCGTGATCGTCGACCTCGAGGACGCGGTCGCACCGGCGGCCAAGGAGTCCGCACGCGCCTCGGCCGTCGCGCTGCTGGCCGAGGTCTCGCGCCGGGTCCAGGTGCGCGTCAACCAGCGCGGCACGCCCTGGCACGCCGACGACGTCGTGGCGGTCGCGATGCTGCCACGCGCCGTGGGGGCTCGCGTGCCCAAGGTCGAGTCGGCCGACGAGGTCCGGGACCTCGCCGCCGCGCTGCCCGGGCGCGACCTGCACCTGCTGATCGAGTCGGCGCTCGGGGTCGAGCGCGCGTTCGAGATCGCGTCCGCCTCGCCCCAGGTGGCGTCGGTCGGGCTGGGCGAGGCCGACCTGCGCTCGGACCTGCGCGTGGACGACGACGGCGCGCTGGCCTGGGTGCGCAGCCGCCTCGTGGTCGCGGCGCGGGCTGCGGGCCTGCCGTCGCCGTCCATGTCGGCGTACACGCACGTCAAGGACCTCGACGGGCTCGTGGCCTCGTGCCGCGCGGGCCGTGCGCTCGGCTTCCTGGGGCGCACCGCGATCCACCCCGTCCAGCTCGACCCCATCCGCGAGGCGTTCCTCCCGAGCACCGACGAGGTGTCGCGGGCGCGCGAGGTGCTCGACCGCGTCGGCACCGCGGCCGCGCGCGGGGTCGGGGCGATCGCGCTCCCCGACGGCACGTTCCTCGACGTCGCGATGGTCGAGCGCGCGCGCTCGGTCCTCGCGGTCGCAGGGGAGACCCGGCACTGACCCTGCACCACCCGTCCGCACGCACCGGGCCGGTCTGGCCCGCGCGGCCCCGATCACGCTTCTCAAAGGAGAGAACCATGACCACAGCACTCCCGGCGACGCCCCCGCGCGCGCCCCGCTCGCGACGGCGGATCGCCGCGCTCCTGGCCGGGGTGGTGGGAGCGGGCGGCGCCGTCGTCGGGCTCCCGCTCGCCGTGGCCGGACCTGTCGCGGCCGCCGAGCAGGGCACGCTCGTGCCCGGCAGCGCGCCCTCGGAGGCGCTCGGCGCGGGCGGCGCCGTCGACTACACGGTGTACCTCCCGCCGGGCTACGACGAGGACGCCGAGCAGCGCTACCCGACCGTCTACCTGCTGCACGGGCGCGGCGACACGCAGGCCGCGTGGCAGCGCGTCGCGACCGACCTCGACGAGCTCATCGGCACCGAGGCGATCCAGCCCCTGGTCGTGGTCATGCCCGACGCGCCCTGGAACGACCGGGGGAGCTGGTACACCGACTCGGCGTACGAGGGCGCTGACGGTGCTGGACCCGGCGGCGGCACCGGTGCCGGCTTCCAGGTCGAGACCGCGCTCACGCGCGACCTGGTCGGGCACGTCGACGCGACCTACCGGACCGTCGCCGACCGTGAGGCGCGCGCCGTCGGCGGCTACTCGATGGGAGGGGCCGGCGCGCTGCGCCTGACCCTCGCGCACCAGGACGAGTTCTCGGCGGGCATCGTGCTGAGCCCCGCGGTGTACGTCCCGCAGCCTCCTGCGGACTCCTCCGTCCGTGACCACGGGGGCTACGGCGTCGGGCACGAGCTGTTCTCGCCCGAGCGGTACACCGAGCTCTCGTACCCGGCGGCGCTCGCTGCGCTCGACCCGGCCCTGCCCGTGCACCTGTTCGTCGCGGTCGGTGACGACGAGTGGGCCAACCCCGACCCCGCCGAGGCCAGCCACGACATCGACTTCGAGTCCGCCCGGCTCTACAACACCGCGCGCCGCGTGCCAGGAGTGACGGCCGAGCTGCGGGTCATGAACGGCGGCCACGACTGGGACGTCTGGCAGCCCGCGTTCCGCGAGGCGATCGTCGACGTCTCCTCGCGTCTGCGCACCGAGCCCACCGTGCCGTGGGACGCCGAGCTGCTCGGCTCCGCGGGTGACGACCGTGCGGGCGGCATCCTCGCCACGCCCGACGGCGGCACGACCGTTGCCCTCAACCTCGCCGGGGCGTGGGCCGGGTCGCAGCCCGCGGGCGGCCTCGACGTCGTGCTCGCGCGCCGCGACGCGGACGGGGCGACCCAGTGGCAGCACCAGATCGCGACGGCCGCCGACGAGCGCGCGTACGGCGTGGTCGCCGGGCGCGCCGGGACGACGCTCGTCGCGGGGTACACCAAGGGCGACCTCGACGGGAAGCACCCGGGCTCGTCGCGCGACGACGGGTTCGTCGCGGCCGTGACCGCCGCGGGTGAGCGCGCGTGGACGCTCCAGACGGGCGACCCCGCCGCGGCCGACCGCTTCTACGCCGTCTCGTCCGACGGCGCGGGCGGCGCGTACGTCGCCGGGTACACGAGCGGGACCGTCCCTGGCGGGACGAGCGCGGGCGACAAGGACGCGATCGTCGGGCGCGTGTCGGCCGGTGGCGAGCTCCTGTGGCTGCGCCAGGTCGGCGGGCCGGGCGAGGACAAGGCGCTCGCCGTGGCCCCCGGGCCGGACGGGTCCGTGTACGTGGGCGGGGTCGCGGGGCAGGGCATGCCGGGCGCGCAGGGTGCCGGCGCCAACGACGGCTGGGTCGCGCGGTACGACGGCGCGGGCGAGCTCGTGTGGCTGCGCGGCGTCGCGACGTCGGCCAACGACCAGGTGAGCGGGCTCGTCGCGCGCGCCGACGGGTCGGTCGTCGCCGTGGGGCACACGCGCGGTGCGCTCGGCGGGGAGTCCGCGGGGGACAACGACGTGTTCGCGCGGGCGTTCGACGCGCGCGGCGAGGTCCTGTGGACGACGCAGACCGGCACGGCGACCGACGACCGCGGCGTGACCGGTGTCGCCGGGGCCGACGGCACGGTGCTCGTCGTGGGCACGACGTACGGTTCGCTGGGGACGCCCGTCGGCGGCGTGGACGTGTTCACGCTCGCGCTCGCGGCCGACGGCGCGCCCGGGGCCGTGACCCAGCTCGGGACGCGTGAGCGCGACGGGGCCGACGAGTGGGACGACGCGAACCTGTTCGCCGCGGCGGCCCCCGGGGCGGACGGCGTGTGGCTGAGCGGTCTGACGTTCGGGGCGCCGGCCGGTCTGGTGAACGCCGGGGCGGGGGACGTGTTCGTGACCCGGGTCGAGTTCGCGACCGGGCCGTCGGTGCCTTCGACCGAGGTCGTCGTCGAGGCGACGGCGCGCTGCGTCGGGGGCAGGGCGCAGGTCTCGGTGCGAGCTCTCAACGGCGGCGACCACCCCGTGGACGTCGCGGTGTCGACGCCGTTCGGGACCAAGAAGTTCACGGCCGTCGGGGCCGGGAAGAGCGCGCAGCAGACGTTCTCCGCCCGCGTGCCGGCGATCGAGGCGGGCGCGGCGACCGTGACGGTGAGCGAACCGTCGGGGCCGGTCGAGGTCCTCGCGCCGTACGCGGCGACGGACTGCGGGGCCTGACGCGGCGGGCCGTCCACATGCCTCGATCTCGGCAGGCTCTCCACAGGAGCGACCAGGCGTCACCGCGCGCCGCTGCGAGGACGACACAGTGGTCGGCGGGGCTCCGGTAGGCGCCGCTCGGCGGGAGCCGGGGGTGTTGTTTCGAGAATCACCAACAATTGTGGGCGATTCTCGAAACACCCCCCGCCCCCCCAGCGCAGCCCCAGCACCGTCTGTGTGCACACGCGGGCTACCACCACACCGCACGAGAGGGGAAGCCCGTGGACTGGAGCCGGCCAGTCTCGGCGGTCGTGCCTGGGCTCGAGGGCGCCGTCCTGCGGGGGCTCTGGGCTCGGCAGGACGACGAGCTGTCGGGAGCGCAGGTGCACCGGGTCGCGCACGCCGGTTCGTCGGAGGGCGTCCGCAAGGCGCTCACACGGCTCGTGCAGCAGGGGGTCGTGAGCCGTCGGGGCGCGGGGGCAGGCGCTTGGTACCGGATCAACACCGATCATGTGTGCTGGCCGGCGATCGAGGGGCTGTTCGAGGCACTCCATCCCCGCCGTGAGCTGCGACGTCGGGTCGAGAGCCTGCTGTGCGACGTCGTGCGGGACGACGAGGTCCGTGCGGAGATCGGCGTCGCGCTCGTCGGTTCGGCCGCGCGAGGGGACGGTGCCGCCGCCGACGACCTCGACCTGCTGGTCGTCGTCCCGGACGGCCTGGAAGGGTGGATCGCCGCGGAGCTGCTCGACCAGCTGTACCGCGACGTCCCGCGATGGACGGGGAACGACGCCGATGTCCACCTTGCGACGCCCCCACAGCTCGTCGCGTGGAGCCTCGGCGCCGCCCGGCCGGTGCTCGAACGATGGGCTCGTGACGCCGAACAGCTCTGTGGCCCACCGGTGCACACGCACCTGCCGCTCGTCGTCTGACGCCCGACGGCGGAGCGCACCTCCCAGGAGAAGGTGCGCCCCGCCGTCGGGCCGGGAACGAACGGCTCAGCAGGTGAGGTTCGAGCCCGTCGTCGTGCCCAGGATCTGCGCGAAGCGCTGGAACGCCGCGATGCGGCTCTGCACCTGCGCGGGGTTGCCACCGTTGCACTCGAGCGTGCCGTTGATCGACCGGATCGTCTCACCGAAGCCCGCGCCGCTGACGATGGCCTGGTGGCCCGACATGGTGCCCGGGCCCGACTGCGTGTTCCAGTACCAGAGGCCCGTCTTCCAGGCCACGGCCGGGTCGGTCTCGACCAGGTACGGGTTGTTCAGCAGGTCGATGCCCAGGGCGTCGCCCGCAGCCTTGTAGTTGTAGTTCCACGAGAGCTGGATGGGGCCCTTGCCGTAGTACGCGGACTGACCCGCGGGGCAGCCGTAGGACTTGCTCGTGTCGCAGTAGTGCGAGTAGTTCGCGGTGTTGCTCTCCTTGATGTAGACCAGGCCACCCGTCTCGTGGTTGATGTTCGCGAGGAACGCCGCAGCCTCACGCTTGGCGACCTCGCTGCCGCCCGACGTGGCGAACTGCGGGTACGCGCTGAGCGCCGCGACCAGGCCCTGGTACGTGTAGAACGGGTTCCGGTTGGGGAACATCTGGTTGAACTGGGCCTCGCTCACCACGAAGCTGCCCGTGCTGCCGCCGGTGCTGCCGCCGGTCGTCCCGCCCGTGGTGCCGCCGGTGGTGCCACCCGTGGTGCCGCCGGTCGAGCCGCAGGCGCCCTGGGAACGCCAGACGCCCCACTGGCCCGTGGTGCCCGGGGCCTCGCCCTGGGTCCACCACCCGGCCTTCCAGTTCTGGTTGTCCTTCGAGACGACTGCGCCGCCCGTGTAGACCGCGGACGAGGACCACGCCGGAGCGCACACCTCGGCAGCGGCCGCGCGGGGCGCGGGTCCGGCGATCGACCACGCGAGGGCCGTCGTCAGGAGAAGAGCAAGGAGGGCCAGCACCGTCGCTGGTCGTCGGATCGTTCGTGCCGTGAGCATGCACGTGCCTCTCGTCGATTACAGGGGACGTCTGCGAGCCTGGCGGGCGGTCCGCGGAATGGTCAACGCACGTAGGGGGTACTACGTAGGCGGAGTGGTGAGCGCCGGACGGTGCTGCTGACGAGAAGACCCTTCCCTGATAGGTTCTGCTATCAGGAGTGGTGGCGGTGGCACAAGACGGTTCGTCCGACGTCGAGAAGGCCTTCGAGGCACACCTGGGGCGCGTGGCCCAGCGGGCAGATGCGGCACGGGAAGTGGCTCGTTCATCGCTCGTCCAGGTGGTCAGGCAGGCGACCGACCTGGGCTGGAGCCAACGGAAGATCGGTGCGGCGATCAGCCGGAGCCAACCCGAGGTCCACCGGCTGCAGCACATGGCCACGGAGAGCGTGGACGGCGCGGTCTCCACCGATCCCGAGTTCCCCGACGTCACCCTCCTTGACCGCGTCATGGAGGAGCGGGAGCGGGTGGTGCTCGCCGCGGCGCGGCACGGTGCGGCGAACGTCAGGCTCTTCGGGTCCGTTGCGCGCGGGAACGACACTGCGGAGTCCGACGTCGACCTCCTGGTCGACTTGGACCCGCACGTCGGGCTCTTCGCGTTGGGGGCGCTCGAGATCGAGCTTGCGACGATCCTGGGTCGTCCGGTCGACGTCGTCCCAGCGCACACGCTCCGCCCCGAGGTCGCGGCGACGATCGAGTCGATCCCCCTGTGAGACGCGGGGATCGTGAGCGCGCACTCGATGCCCTGCATCACGTCGCCGTGCTCCGGGGTCACGTGGCAGGACGGTCGCTCGACGACCAGCTCGTCGTCGACGCCGTCTGTCTCCGTCTGCGCTGCGGACGGTCGAGCCGCAGCCCAGTGCACCGAGTAGTCTTCCCGATCGTTCGGGCTGACGACGATCGAGCCCGTCGACGAGGCAGGGGGCTTCGATGGAGGATCCAGGGACGGCACCGAAGGCAAACCGGATCAGGCGACACCTGAGTTGGGTGGTGCCGCTCGCGCTGGCGCCCGTCGCGTACGTTGGCTGCCTGGTGGCCTACAACGCGATCGAGCAGGGTGAGCCTGCGGACGGCTCGACGCTGCTCGTCCTGCTCCTGCTCACCCTGGGGGCGGTCGTCGTACCGCTCGTCCTCATCGTCATCGCGATCGTCAACGCCTCCGCGACGTATCGAGATCACCGGCGTGGCACGGGACGTCTCAACGCGGCCGAGCTCGTCGACATCCGCCGACGCGACGCTTCATCCCGCGCGTGGCGGGACGCTCAGGTGCTGCGCAGCCAGCTCCTCGCACACGAGGTACCTGCGACCTTGAGCGTCTGGGACGTCGTCCCGTACGCGAACGAGGAGTTCTTCTGCGACGTGCCCATCGGTTACGCCAGGTATTACGGCATGGACGTGACCTACGCGCAGACCTCCGGCTTTTTCTACGGCCGCCCGTCCTTCGTCATCGCCGGCCTCGCTGCGACGGCCATCTCGAACGCCGCCCAGCGAAATGCCGCCCGGAACAGGGCGCGCGAACAGTGGCGGGAGCACTGCATCGGCAGACTCGTCGTGAGCAACCACCGACTCCTCCTGCAGGTGCGAGGCCGGTGGCTCACGTTCGACTACTCCACGATGACCGCGGTGTTCCCGGAGCCCGCGAGCTGGGGACTGGTCTGCCAGTTCTCCGGGGCCGAGCCACTCCTGCTCACCGGTGACCACGCACCGTTCGTGGCCGTCATGACCCTCTACCGGACCCACGGCGAACGAGCCCTGCGCGAGCATCCCGGTCTTGCGCCGCTCGCCGTCGGCGGCTGAGGGATGCGGCGCCCAGGAGCGCGGCCGCTTCGGAGGGGCTCGAGAATGCCCGCGGCGTTCGCGCACCCCTCCAGAGGTCCGTGTCGGCGGCGGCTGGGAAGGTGGGACTCGGGAGGCCCCGCACCGGGCGGGACCGGGAAGGTCGCCATGAGCTCACCGACGCAGTCCCGTACGTACCCGCACGGGGTGCCGTGCTGGGTCGACACCGAGCAGCCCGACGTCGACGCCGCCACCGCGTTCTACGGCGCCCTGTTCGGGTGGACGTTCACCGACAAGATGCCGCCCGACGCACCGGGGCGCTACGTCGTCGCCTCGCTCGACGGGCAGGACGTCGCGGCGATCGCCTCCCCACCCGACGGCGGTGACGCGCCACCCGAGTGGATCACCTACGTCGCGGTCGACGACATCGGTGTGACAGCCGGGGCTGTCGCGGCCGACGGCGGCGTGCTGCTCTCCGGCCCTGAGGTCGTCGGCCCACCCGGACGGATGGCCTCGGTCCAGGACCCGCAGGGCGCACGGTTCCGCCTGTGGCAGGCGGGCACGCGCCTCGGGGCGCAGCGCGTCAACGAGCCGGGGACCTGGAACTTCAGCAACCTCCTCACCCCGGACCCCGACCGCGCCCTCGACTTCTACGGTCCGCTGCTCGGGTGGGACCTCGACCCCGAGCTCGGCGCCGGGATGTTCCGCGTCCCCGGCTACGGCGACCACCTCGCACGGACCGTGGACCCTGGCATCCACGAGCGGCAGGAGTTCGCACCCCCGGGTTTTGCCGACGTCGCCGCGGGCGTCGCGGGCGTGTCCGGGCCGGCGCGCTGGGACGTGGCGTTCTCCGTCGCCGACCGGGACGAGAGCGCGGCCGCGGCCGAGCGGGCCGGCGGGGTCGTGCTGTCGACGTCGGAGAACGAATGGGTGCGCGAGGCCGTGGTGCGCGACCCGCAGGGAGCGGAGCTGACGCTGTCGCAGTTCGCGCCGCAGGAGTGGGGGTAGGAGGAAACGGCTCTACCGAGAGAACTGCTCGAAACGCCAGGCGAGGAGTTCTGGGCTCGGCCGGTCCGTACGACGGCGCGGGACTGCCAGACGCTGACCATGCATCTCTTGGAGACCGTGTTTGAGCATCGGTCCGTCGACCTCGTGGAGGAGGTCACGGTCGATCACCACCGTGTACTCAGGAGTGACGCCAAGCATGTTCTGGTCGTACGCCGCATGGTGGATCTTGCACAGGGCGAGTCCGTTGCTGACCGTGGGAGTCCCCAGCTCGTGACCGTCGGGGACGATGTGCGCGGCGTCGAGCAGGGACCCGTGCTTGAGTCGGCAGATTGCGCACTGTGTGTCGTACGCGACGAGGACACGGGTGCGGAACGCCGGCTGGTGAAGCCGTTGCCTTGCGAGACGGACCGCGTAGGCGCGTTGCGGCTCCGTGAGGTTCTTGACGTCAGGAAGGAAGGTGAACGACTCGTCCAGGGCGATGAGGAACGTGCTTTCCTCGGGATAGTCGTCGACGACGTACACAGGCATGACCGGCGTGTAAATGTTCTCCACTTCCTTGCGGAAGAGGATGAGAGGTAGCCCGGTCGTGATGGCTTGACGCAGTTTTCGGTTATCTCCTCCCCAGGGATCTCCCTTGCGATACGCGTAGTGCAAGAGTCCGTCCTCGGACTCGGCGTCGTCGTAGGGGCCGTCGACCGCGGCGACGATCGAGAGGGTGGAGGAGAACTCGCGGGGGTTTCGGATTCCCCGGGAGTAGTCGATGACAGGGAGCTTCCGACCGTCCAGGTGAAATTCGAGCAGCTCGGAGCGGTGGAGAAACCCGCCGTTCAGCTCGGCGCGCTGCGCCACCCATTCCATAATCCGCGCGCGCAGCACGGCCTCGACGGAGGAGTCCATGTGCAGAGCTCACCAGACCAGCGCCCGATACAGCAAACGCTGCCTGTGAAACTGGGGACCTCACGGTGTGGCGCTCCAAGGAGGCATCTCGGAGGCTGAGCGCGCAGTGCGGCATCCCGGCAACGGGATCGAACATGGGGGTGAACTCCCGTTCGAGGACCCGATGGCCCGCGACGTACCACCATCCTGACCTACCCAACACATCGATGGCGTCACCAGGGGAGAAAGACATGAAGGTACACACACCTGGAGGGGTGCATCTCCAGCGCCTCATCACCGTGCATGACCTCGAGCAGTACGGCGCATCCACCGATCGTGAACGCCTGGAGGTTCGCGCTTACCTCCGCTTTGTGGTCCGGGAATCGTCTCCTGGCAATGCGCGGGCAACGATTCCTGTCGTTGCGGGGTTCTTCGCCGTGACTGTCACCGTCCTCGTCTTCATCTCCGGTCGGATCGAGGGCGATCCTCAGGTCCTCGTCGACTCGGTCCTGCGACTCGGTATCGTCGTGCTGATCCTTCTGAGCCTTGGCGGTGCCACACTGGGCTTTGCGTGGCGCGAGGATCGCCGCAACGCGATCGCCACGGCCTGGCTCGCTGAGATCGAGGCGGCTGAGGCCAGGTTGGGCAGACCGGGAGAAGCCGCCACCCAACTTCCGCCCGGGGAGTCCCGCCAGCGCCGCCGGCGGTCCGTTCCTGCGCGATCGTCGCCCTGAAGGACGGCCGTGAGGGAAACGACGTGGGCGGTCGACGTGGGGAGGAGGACTTCTACCGGGACGCTGACTTTCCCTGGTCGGAGACCGTCCTTCAGGTCGTCCATGTCCCGCTCGACACCCCGATGGGGCACACCGTGCCGCACGTCGCGCCGGAAGCAGCGGACGGTTCCTGACGTCGGTGCCGACGGTCCGCTCCGCGCCGAATCCCGTGCCCGGAGAGGTCAGCCGACCGAGACCCGCCCCAGCAGCTCCTCGAACACCCGCTCGCTCACGACCGGGATCCCGTACCGCCGAGCGGTGCGCGCCTTGCCGGACAGCGAGTCCGGGTCGGCGGCGATGACGACGCGTGTGCGCTTGGTGACGTTCGGCCAGGGTGCGAGGCCGGCGGCCCGCGCCTCACGCTCCCAGTCCTCGCGCGGTAGTGTCATGGCCCCGGTCAGTACGATCTCGTCGCCGTGCGCCAGCGCGAACCGTGGCCTGTCGGCCACGGTCGCCACGGCCCCGACCGTCGGCTCGATCGTCATCGCGCCGTTCACGTCAGAGACCACGACGACCGTCGCACTGGCGCCTTCGGCCGGGGCCGCGCACGTCACGGCGGTCTCCCCGACACCGGCCGGCGCTGCCGCACGGCCGCCACTCGCACCCGCGCCGTCGCCGCCCCCCAGCCCGACGGCGCAGCTCGCCTCCGCGCCCGGGTGCGCTCCGGCGTCGGGAACCCCGGCGAGAACGGTAGGCGGCGCGCCCGGGCGCGCTCCGCCGTCGACCACGTCGACCCCCACGCCACGCCCCGCGCGCCCGACCGCCGCCGCGACGTCGTCGGCGTCCAGGCCGAGCTGGCCCGCGACCTCGTGGAGGTCGGCGACCTCGGCGTCGGACAGGACGCCGTCCAGCAGGGCCACCCGCGCGAGCGCGTCGAGGTACCCGTGGTGCAGCGACTCGACCTGCGCCCGGCTGAGCCCGGCCTCCTCGGCGGCGGCGAGCAGGGCGCCGCGCTCGGTGAAGGACACGTACCGGTCGAGCAGGGCGAGGTCGAGGAGCGCGAGGTAGTCGTCGGCCTGGGGTGGGAAGGGGACGCGGTCGAGGCGGTCGGACAGGCCGGACAGCCAGTGGCCGGTCGGGCGGCTCGCGCCGCGCAGCACGGGTGCGAACGCCCCGGAAGAGGGCAGCCACGGCCACGAGTGCGTCGCGGACGCGTCGTGCGCGACGTTCCAGAGCGGGTCGGTGTCGTCGAGCCCGAGGTAGTGCTCGAGGAGTCCCGCGGTGGCGCGGGCGTCCCCGAGGGCCGAGTGGGCGCCGTCGTGCACGACCCCGGCGAGCTCGCAGCAGATCGCGAGCCCGCGCGGCGCGGACGGCAGGAACGTCCCGGCGAGGCGCATGGTGCACAGGCACGCGAGCGGGTCGATCCCCACGGGCAGCCCGACGCGGCCGAACTCGGCGCGCAGGAACCGGGTGTCGAAGCTCGCGTTGTGCGCGACGATCACGCGCCCTTCGAGGAGGCGCGCGAGGTGCGGCGCGACGATGGCGAACGTGGGTGCGAGCCCGACGTCGGCCGCGCTGATGCCGTGCACGTGCTGGGGGCCGAGGTCGCGCTCGGGGTTGACGAGCGTGCACCACTCGTCCTGGACGCGGCCGGTGGCGTCGGTGAGGACGACGGCGACCTCGGCGATGCGGTCGTGCTGGCGGGGCGAGAACCCTGTGGTCTCGAGGTCGATCACGGCGAATCCGGGCACGGGGACAGCGTGCCAGGTCGGGGCTGCGGGGTGAAGTCCGCGCATAGGAGGCGTCGAGGGAGTTCTCGCCGAGCGAGACGCGCGAATCGTTTTTAACCTGGACGGACATACCAATTCATCGGGGGAGCCGTAGTGCGCACTGCCGCCATCACGACCACAGTCCTGCTGTCCGTCGCCGTGCTCACGGGCTGCAAGGGCGGGGAGACGGGCCCGGGGCAGCCCACGCCGACCCCCACCTCGACCACCTCCCCGACGCCCTCCCCGACGACCCCGCCGGTCACCCCGACGCCGACCCCCACGCCGACCGACCCCACGACGCCCACCGAGCCCGGCGAGAACGAGGTCTCGATCCGGGTCCAGATCCCCGAGCGCACGGCACCGCCCTCGGGCGACTGACGCCGGCTCAGCCCTTCGCCCGCGCCGCCCGCCGTCGACGCCTCGCCTCCTCGGCCTTCCGCTCTGCGTCCTCGAGCTCACGGTCCACCGCGGCCAGCTCCTCCTCCGCCGCCGCGAGGGTGTCCCGCGCCTGGTCGAGCGCCGCGAGCATGTCCTCACGCTCGGCGGTCAGCCGGGCGATCTGCTCGTCGAGCTCGCTGAGCCGCGCGTCCAGCGGCCCGACGGCGTCGCTCGCCTCCCGCACGACGTCGGCGGCCTGGTCGCGGCGTCCTTCGAGCCGGTCGATCTCCGCGGCCGCGTCGGCGACCTGACGCTCCGCGTCCGCGAGGGCGGTGTCCGTTCCCGGGTGCTCGGTCACGGGTGGGGGAGCCTCCTCGCCCTGCTGCCCGGCGGCCCGCGAACGCGCCCCCGTGCCGCGCCGCGCCGCGCGCTCCGCGCTCAACGACACGACGTCGGCGCTCTCGCCCGACTCGTCCACGATCCCGAACCCGACGTACTGGAGCGCCTGCGTCAGGCACCCAGCCCGCACGAGGGCCCCGGCGTCGCGGTCCATGACGGCCGCGGTGAGCGTCTCGCCGAGGCGCCGCAGCACCTCGCCCGACACGGCGCGCCCGCCGACCTCGCCCGCGCGCGACACCTCTCGCACCAGCGCGTCGACCTGCCGTCGACGCTCGTGGTCGAGCTCGGTGAGTCGCGCCCGGTCGCGCGCCTCGGTCGCGGCGCGCAGGTCCTCGCCGAGTCCGACGAGGTCACCGACCTCGTCGGGGTGCGTGCGGGCGACCTGGTTGACGACCCACGCGGCGACGGTCGGCTTGGTGAGCGCGCGCAACCGTGCGGCGCCCACGGCGTCCCCGGCGGTCGTCGCGTGCTTGGCGGCGGCGTTCCGCGCGGCGACGAACTCGTCGAGAGGCAGGGCGAACAGCCGGTCGGCGGCCTGCTCGCCGCTCGTGCCGGGCTCGTCGCTCATCGGTCCAGCGTCGCACCGTTCCTGGGCCGGCACCTTCCAGGGCCGGCACCTTCCAGGTACCTGACGGCACGGAGAAGGTAGGGTCCAGGGTTGACCGCGTCCGGCCCGAACCCGGGCGTCGTGCACAGTCGTCGACACGCAGGGGAACCCATGGACCAGGAAGCGCCGCTCAGCGTGGCCGTCGCCGACGCGCCGACCGACGCCACCGCCGACGCCACCGCCGCCGCCACCGCCGCCGCCACCGCCGCCGCCGCCGCCGCCGCCACCGCCGCCGACGCCACCGCCGCCGCCACCGCCGCCGCCACCGCCGCCGACGCCACCGCCGACGCCACTGCCGACGCCACCGCCGCCGACGACGCGACGGACGCCCCGCCGTCGGGCAGCGTGGAGCGCGACGGCAGCGAGGAGACCGCGAAGAAGCCGCGCCTCGACGCCCTGGTCACCGGCTGGGTGGGTCGCGCCCTCGACGCCTACCCGCGCCCGGCCGTGCCGCTCACCGAGCACTGGGACGCCTCGGCCGCGGGGCTGGTGCGCCAGGTCCCGCTGGTGCCGCGCTTCGCGACCAAGCCGCTCGAGCTGCTCGACCGGTTCGGGGCCGTGCACGTCGGCCCGCGCGAGGTCGGGTTCGACGGCGGCGCGATCGACTGGGACCGCGTGCTCGAGGTGCGCACGCAGCCTGCGTGGTCGAGCCTGTCGGCCGACGCGCTCGAGGCGAACTTCGCGCAGTACCTGCGCGTGATCCCGCGCGTGCCGGGGCGCGGCTGGGTCCTGGGCAAGGTCTCGGAGCTGCTCGTGTCGCTGTACCTGAGCGTCGTCCCGCTGCCCGACGACGCCGCTCGTCTCCTGGAGCCGGGCGACACCACGGACGAGGCGCCGGTCGGCGGTGCGGCGCCCGCAGGCGGCTCGTTCACGCGGCGGACCGTGACCGAGATCCTCTACAAGCGGCGCATCGGCGAGGGGGAGCGGCAGGCGAGCACGACGTCGGTCCTGCTGCAGCTCGCGTTCCCCGGGTCGACCGATGCGATGCTCGCGCTCGCGGCCGAGCGGGGCGTGCGGGTCGTGCACGTCCCGGTCGACGAGGGCGAGATGGGCGCGACGATCAAGCGGGCCGCGGCGTGGCGCTCGACCGCGCTGGGACTACGGGACCGCTTCACGCGAGACACCGGCCCGACGGCGTAGCCCGGCCCGGGCGGCGACCGCGCCGCCCTGCCTGGCCCCCGCGCGCGGTCTACGCTCCGAGAGGGGCACGGCGACGGCACGACACGAGGCGGGACGGCACATGGCACGCAGGACGATCGTCATCACGGGAGCGAGCGACGGGATCGGGTCGGCGGCAGCCCGGGCGCTCGCCACGGACGGGCACGAGGTCGTGGTCGTGGGGCGCTCGCCCGAGAAGACCGCAGCCGTCGCGCGCGAGCTGGGAGCCGACCACTTCGTGGCGGACTTCGCACGCCTGGCCGAGGTGCGGGCGCTCGCCGCGCAGCTGCGGGACCGCTACGAGCGGATCGACGTCCTCGCGAACAACGCGGGCGGCATCATGGCCGACCGTCAGGTCTCCGAGGACGGCCACGAGCTGACGTTCCAGGTCAACCACCTCGCGCCGTTCCTCCTCACGACGCTGCTGCTCGACCGGTTGGAGGAGAGCCACGCGAGCGTCATCAGCACGAGCAGCGCCGCGCACCGGCTCTTCAGCGACTTCCACGTCGACGACCTCGAGTCCGAACGGTCCTACGCGCCCAACACCGCGTACGGCAACGCGAAGCTCGCGGTGAACCTGTTCACGCGCGAGCTCGACCGCCGGTACCGCGCGGCCGGCATCGCGGCGGCGTCGTTCCACCCCGGCGTGGTCGCGACGAACTTCGCCGCGACGTCGACGAGCAGCATGCGCGTGATGTACCAGACGGTGCTGAGCCGCTTCCTCACGTCGTCGACCAAGGGGGCCGACACCCTCGTGTGGCTCGCGACGACGACCCCGGGCGTCGACTGGGAGCCGGGGAGCTACTACGTCAAGCGCAAGGTCGCGACGACCCATCCCCTCGTGGGTGACCCGCGGCTCGCGGCCGAGCTGTGGGAACGGAGCGCGGCGATGGTCGCCGACGACGACGCCCCGGGGGCGGCGGCCTGAAGACTCGGGCCCGACCGGCGCACCGGCCGTACGTGTCGAACGGGCCCCCGGACAGCACGACGGGCCCGGTGCTCTCGCATCCGGGCCCGTCGACTCACCGCGCCGCCGGCCGAAGGGGGGTGACCTGCGGCGGGGAGGTCTGGAAGACCGTCAGGACGCGGAGGTCGTGACCTCGATGCGCTGCGGCGTCGTGCCGGCGTAGACGCCGGCGACGGTGACGGTCAGGACGCCTGCGTCGTAGCGGGCGCTGATGGCGCTCGCGTCGGCGGCCTGGGGGAGGGTCACGACGCGGTGGAACGCGCCGTAGCGGACCTCGCGGACGCGACGGCCCTCGGTCTCCTCGGCCCGCTCGTCCTTGCGCTCGCCGCGCACGACGAGCTTGCGGCCCTCGACCTCGACCGTGACGTCCTGGGCGGGGTCGATCCCTGGCAGGTCGAAGCGGGCGACCAGGTCGTCGCCGTCCTGGAAGACGTCGGCGTGGGCCGGGACGCCTGCCACGGGGCGGGCGGTGAGCAGGTCGCGCAGGGCGCGGTCGAACGCGGGGGCGGTGGTCAGGGTGGTCGTCATGGTGACTCCTTCGGTCGGTGCGGAACCTCTGACCGGTACAACTTGAGTCGCCTTCGCTCAATTCCGGATCGGCGTTCGCCCTGGACGAACGACCGACGACCCCGGAAGGCACGCCGACCGGGCCCCGTCGTGGCGGGGGCTACTCGCAGCCCACGCCGTCGCCGTCGCGGTCCAGCTTCTTGCTGTACCCGGGGTCTCCGGACCGGATCGGCGCCTTGCCAGCAGCCCGGACCGCGTCGCAGTTCGCGTAGGACACCGCGCCGCCCCCGCTCCCGCCGACGATCCCGGCGGGCGCGTCCGGCGTGGTCACCTTCGGCGCGCTCGACGACGTGCCCGACGACGTGCCCGAGCGCCCCGTCGCCGCGCTCCGCGCCTGGAGGTCGGCCTCGGCCGCGGTGACCGCGCCCTCGCGTCCTTCGACCGCCGTCAGCCGGGCCTGGAGGTCGGCCTCGGCCGTCACGGCGGCCGACTCGCGGGTCGCGAGCTCGGCCTCCTTCGCGACCGCTGCCTCCTCGCGGGCCGTGACGTCGGCCTGAGCGGCGCCCAGCTCGTCCTGCGCGGTCGTGAGCGCCGCGCTGTCCTCGTCCAGGGCGGCGCGAGCCTCCGTCGCCTCGCCCAGGGTGGCCTCGGCGGCGGCGAGCCGCGAGCCCGAGGGCACGGCGCCCAGCAGCAGCCCGACGACCAGGAAGGCGAGGCACAGGAAGGCGACGAGCACGATGCGCCGCGTGCGACCGTCGTGACGGCCTGCCACGGCTCCCGCACCGGTGAGGCTCGCGACCGGCAGTGCCATGGTCTGCTCGGTCGGCTCGCCCGCTGCGGGGTCCTCGACCCAGAGCGGCCAGTCGGCGGGCTTCGCCGGCCAGCGAGGGTCGGGCGTCCAGTGGGGGTCCGGGGTCCATCCCTCGGGCGGGGTGGGCCAGCCCGGGGGCGGGTTGAAGCGAACGGTCATGGCAGGGCTCCTCGTCGAGCGGGCACGCGCGCGGCGGTGCCGGGGCGACCGTCGTTCGGTCGACACCCCGGAGGCTAGGGGGAGCAGAGCCCTCGCGTCAGCACCCGGGAGGGGGTGAAATCCCCCGGGAGCAGACCGCGACGCGTCAGTTCTCAGGTGCTCCCAGCACGGCGACGAGGAAGTCGCCGTCCTCGGCGAACGGCCGCAGGTCCCACGTCGAGAGCGTGAGCTGAACCTCGAGCCCGGCCTCGGCGGCGTCGGCGAAGAACGCGTCGAACGCGTACCCGCGCCCCGCTCCGAAGCCGACGACGGCCCGACCGCCCGGCGCCAGGTGGGCGCGGAAGCGGCGCAGCACCTCGACCTCGGTGCCCGGCGCGAGGAACGTGACGACGTTCCCGGCGCACACGATCAGGTCGAACGGCTCGGCGATCCCGGCCGCGGGAAGGTCGAGCTCGGCGATGTCCCCGACGAGCCACGTCGAACCGGGGTGGTCTGCCTCGGCGGCCTCGATGAGCACGGGGTCGACGTCGACGCCCACCACCGTGTGACCGCGCGCTGCGAGCTCGGCACCGACGCGCCCCGGGCCGCTGCCCGCGTCGAGGATGCGGGCGCCGCGGGGAACCATCGCGTCGACCAGCCGGGCCTCGCCCGCGAGGTCGGCGCCCTGGGCGGCCATGGCGCGGAACCGCTCGACGTACCAGGTCGAGTGGGACGGGTTCACGGCGGTCTTCTGCTCCCAGCGGGTGGGGTTGGCCTTGCTCACCGGTGGCTCCTCGGGGTCGGGCGGGGCTCTGAACGGGCTCGGCGGCGGCCACGAGAGCGGGCCGCCGCACCTTCGACCGTACCCCCACCGGGTACTACCCCCGCGACCGTCCAGCGCCGACCAGACCCGGTCTCACCGACCGGACCCGGACCCCTCGCCCACCACGAGGTTGCCTGCGGTCGAGAACGGGATGGAGGTCGGTATCGGCGGCAGAACGACCTCAACCCCGTTCTCGGCACCCCGGGGACACCGGGCTAGCGGCCGAAGACCTCCAGGACCGGCGTCTCGCCGTCGACGAAACGGACGAACTGCCCCACGGTCGACGGCGAGCGCAGGGCCCGCGCGACGACGAGGGCGACGTTGCCGCGCGACGTCTTCCCCTCGTGCGCGTCGACCGTGATCATGCCGGTCGGCTCGTCGTTCGTCAGGGTGCCCGGGCCCAGGATCGTCCAGTCCAGGTCGGTGCCGCGCAGGTGGTCGTCGGCGGCGAGCTTGGCGTCGGCGTACGGGAAGAAGCTGTTGTCCTCCGGCACACCGTGGTCCGGCACCGAGCCGATCCACGACACCATGACGTAGCGCGAGACGCCCGCGGCGGCGGCCGCGTCCATCGAACGGATCGCGGCGTCCCGGTCGACGGCGTAGGTCCGCTCCGGGCTCCCGCCACCGGCGCCGGCGGACCACACCACGGCGTCGTGCCCGCGCAGGGCCTCGGTGATCTCCTCGGTCGTGGCGTTCTCGACGTCGAGCAGCAACGGCGTGCCGCCGAGCTCCTCGACGAGCGGGAGCTGCGACTCGTGCCGCACGATCCCGCTCACCTCGATCTCGTGGTCCCTGAGGATGGGGACGACCAGGCGACCCACCTTGCCGTGGGCTCCGATCAGGGCGACGTTCATGGTTCTCCTCGTGGTGTCGGTGACGGTGCTCCCTCCACGGTGCACCGAGGACGCGCGCTCCGCCCGCTGGGGGCAGGCCGGACTACTCCTCGACGACCGCCACGGTCACCTCGATGTTGCCGCGCGTCGCGTTCGAGTAGGGGCAGACCTGGTGCGCGGCCTCGACGAGCTCCTGGGCCACGGCGCGCTCGACGCCGGGCAGGCTGGCCTCCAGCTGCACGGCGAGGGTGTACCCGCCGCCGTCGAGGGGGCCGATCGAGACGCTCGCGCCGATGGCCGAGTCGACGACCGAGACCTTGCGCTGGCGGGCGACGCCCAGGAGGGCCGAGTGGAAGCATGCCGCGTAGCCCGCGGCGAAGAGCTGCTCGGGGTTGGACCCGTCGCCGGTGCCGCCCATCTCCTTGGGTACGGCGACGTCGAGGTCGACCCGCCCGTCGGTGGACCGGACGTGGCCGTTGCGGCCCTCTCCGGTGGCCAGGGCTTCCGCGGTGTAGAGAGTCTTCATCGTGCTACCTCCAGGGTGGGGTCGACGGGTGAACCTCTCGAACGTATGTCGCTCGGGGCAACAAGGTGTGGTCGGTTCGCGCAGAGCGCAGCGCCCGCACTCCCCGCCGTCGGGGTGCGGGTACCGTGGAACGGCCGCCGTCTCGGCGACCCCCCTCGACCACGGACTGACCGCACCCCCATGAGCAACGCACCTACGCCGTCGGGCACGCCTGACAGCGCTTCCCCCTCCCTGCCCGACGACGCCGCGCACCCCACCGCGCCCCTCGCCCCCGAGGGCGAGCAGCTCTCCCGCGGCCTGCGCACCCGGCACCTGACCATGATGGGACTGGGCTCCGCGATCGGGGCCGGCCTGTTCCTCGGCAGCGGCGTGGGGATCGCGACCGCGGGACCCGCCGTCCTGGTCTCGTACGCGGTCGCCGGCCTGCTCGTCATCCTCGTCATGCGGATGCTCGCCGAGATGGCGTCGGCCGTGCCGTCGAGCGGTTCCTTCTCGGTGTACGCCGAGACCGCGCTGGGACGCTGGGCCGGGTTCACCATGGGCTGGCTCTACTGGTTCACGCTCATCATGGTGCTCGGCGCCGAGATCACGGGTGCCTCGCAGATCGTGTCCGGGTGGGTCCCGGGCGTGCCGCAATGGGTCGTCGCGCTCGTGTTCGTGGCGGCGTTCGCGGTCGTGAACCTGTGGGGCGTCAAGCACTTCGGCGAGTTCGAGTTCTGGTTCGCGTTCATCAAGGTCGCCGCGATCGTGGCGTTCCTCGTGATCGGGGTGCTGCTCGTGCTGGGCTGGCTGCCCGGCACCGACCCCGTGGGGACGACCAACATCTTCGGCGACCCGGCCTCGCTCGCGGGCTTCGCGCCCCACGGGCTGCCCGGCATCGCGGCGGGGCTGCTCGTCGTGGTCTTCGCGTTCGGGGGGATCGAGATCGTGACGATCGCCGCGGCTGAGGCCCGCGAGCCGCAGAAGGCCATCGTGACCGCCACCCGCTCGATCGTGTGGCGCATCCTCTTCTTCTACGTGGGTGCGGTCGCGATCATGGCGCTCGTCCTGCCGTGGGACGCCCCCGAGCTGCTGAGCGGCCCGTTCGTCGCGGTGCTCGACCTCGCGGGGCTGCCGAGCGCGGCGCGGCTGATGGAGGCCGTCGTGGTCGTCGCGCTCCTGTCGGCGTTCAACGCCAACGTCTACGGGACGTCCCGCATGGCGTTCTCGCTCGCGGGCCGCGGCGACGGGCACCCGGCGCTGACCAAGGTGTCGCCGACCGGTGTGCCGTGGGTCGCCGTGCTGCTGTCGGTGTTCTTCGGCCTCGTGTCCGTGGGGCTCAACTGGCTGCTGCCGGGCGAGGTCCTGGGCATCCTGCTCAACGCCGTGGGTTCGGCGCTGCTCGTCATCTGGGTGTTCATCGCGGTCTCGCAGCTCCGGCTGCGCCCCCGCCTCGAGGCCGCCGCAGGTGGCGCGGACAGGATGACGCTGCGCATGTGGGCCTACCCCGGGCTCACCTGGGCGACGCTCGCGGGGCTCGCCGGGCTGATCGTGCTCATGCTGTTCGACGACGCCGCACGCGTCCAGCTCGTGTCGACGCTCGTGCTCGTGGGCGTCATCGTCGGGATCTACGCGGTGCGGTCGCGGCTGCGGAAGCGGACCGAGCGGGCCGGCGTCGGGTCCTGACCCGTTGACACCCACCCCCTCGCGGGTGTGCGCTGGAATCTCGCGCCAGGGAGCACCGGGAGTCTCGGGGAGAACCCATGTCTCGCATCGCCGGCTGGATCACGCACCGCTACGCCAAGTGGGTCGTCATCGCCTTCTGGGCGGTCGTCCTGGTCCTGACCGCGCCGCTGGCCGGAAAGCTCACGGGCGCGCAGGACAACGACGCCACGTCGTGGCTCCCGGCCGACGCCGAGTCGACCCAGGTGCTCGACGTCGCGAGCAGCTTCACCTCGCCCAACACGATCCCGGCGGTCCTGGTCTACGTGCGCGAGTCCGGTCTGACTCCCGAGGACCTGGCCAAGGTCTCCCAGGACGTCGCGACCTTCGGTGAGCTCGACACCCTGGACGGGGACGTCGTCGGGCCGATCCCGTCCGAGGACGGGCAGGCCGCCCAGGTGATCGTGCCCCTCGACCTGGGCAGCGAGGGCTGGAACCTCGCGGCCGACGCCGTCGCGGACCTGCGCGCGACCGCGGAGGACGGCGCGAACGGCATGGACGTCTACGTGACGGGCCCGGCGGGCGCGGCCGCCGACTCCTCGAAGGCGTTCGAGGGCATCGACTCGACGCTTCTCTACGCAGCGGCGGGCGTCGTGATCGTGATCCTGCTGCTGACCTACCGCAGCCCCACGCTGTGGCTCCTGCCCGTGGTCTCGGCGGGCGTCGCGCTGACCGTGTCGCAGGCCGTGGTCTACGTGCTCGCCGACCGCACGGGCCTGACCGTGAACGCGCAGAGCGCGGGCATCCTCACGGTCCTGGTCTTCGGTGCGGGGACGGACTACGCCCTGCTGCTCGTGGCGCGCTACCGGGAAGAGCTCCGTCGCCACGAGGACCGGCACGAGGCCATGTCGCTCGCGCTGCACCGCGCGGGCCCGGCGATCGTCGCGAGCGGTGCGACGGTCGCGATCGGCATGCTGTGCCTGCTGTTCGCGCAGATGAGCTCGACGGCCGGGCTGGGGCCCGTCGCGGCGGTCGGGATCGTGGTCGCGCTGCTGGTGATGCTGACGCTGCTGCCTGCGCTGCTCGTCGCGACGGGCCGGTGGGTGTTCTGGCCGCGCGTGCCGCACGTGGGTGACGACGAGCCCACCGAGCACGGTGTGTGGGCGCGGCTGGGCGGCCGGATCGCGAAGCGGCCCCGGCGTGTGTGGGTCGTGACGTCGATCGTCCTGGCCGTGCTGGGCCTGGGCATCACGCAGCTCGACGCGAACGGGCTCTCGAGCGCCGAGTCGTTCCGGGGCGAGCAGCCGTCGATCGTGGGCGAGCAGGTCCTCGCCGAGCACTTCCCGGCGGGGTCGGGCTCGCCCGTGGTGGTCGTCGCGGACGACTCGTCGCCCACCGCGGTCGCCGCGGTGCACGACGCGTTCGCGGGCACCGAGGGGATCGACGCCTCGAGCGTGACCGAGCCCGTGTCCGCGGGCGGATACGCGTACATGGAGGGCACGCTCACGTCCGAGCCGGACTCGCAGGCGGCGTACGACACGGTCGACCGGGTCCGGGACGCGGTCCACGCGGTCCCGGACGCCGACGCCCAGGTGGGCGGGGCGAGCGCGATCACGCTCGACGTCCAGCGCGCCTCGGCCGCGGACAACATGCTCATCATCCCGATCATCCTGCTGACCGTGCTGGTCATCCTCGCGCTGCTCCTGCGCGCGATCACGGCGCCGCTCATCCTGGTCGCGACGGTCGTGCTGTCCTTCACCGCGGCCCTCGGCGTGAGCGCGCTCGTCTTCAAGTACGTCTTCGGCTTCGAGGGCGCCGACACGTCGCTGCCCCTGTTCGTGTTCGTGTTCCTCGTCGCGCTGGGGATCGACTACAACATCTTCCTCATGAGCCGGGTGCGCGAGGAGTCGCTGCGCGTCGGGACGCGGCGCGGCGCGCTGATCGGGCTGGCGGCGACGGGGGCGGTCATCACGTCGGCCGGGCTGGTGCTCGCGGGGACGTTCGCGGTGCTGGGCACGCTGCCTGTGGTCGCGTTCGCGGAGATCGGGTTCGCGGTCGCGTTCGGCGTCCTGCTCGACACGCTCGTCGTCCGGTCGGTGCTCGTCACGGCCCTCAACCTCGACGTGGGGCGGCACATGTGGTGGCCGAGCGCCCTGGGCCGCAAGGAGGACGTGCCGGCCGAGGCGACCCCGGTGGTCCCGACGGGCGCACCGGTCCGCGAGTAGCACCCGGTCAGGACGGCCCACGCCCGACGGCCGAGCGCGCCTCCCGGAGAGCGCCGCCGTCGGGAACTGTGCTCACCCCTTCTTATTACTTACAGTTTCGGCAAAACTGTAAGTACTATGGAGCGGTGATGACAGATCCGCTGCCCCTCGCGATCGCGCCGGTCGGCCACGAGGAGCACGTCTGGGTGGCAGAGGACGACGGGCTGTCCACGCGCGCACAGGTATCTGCCGGATCCGGCCCGTATGCCTCGACGGTTCCCGCCAAGATCGTCGGCCTGGCTCCCGACGTCCCGAGCGACCTCGCTGCCGACGTCGAGGTCGCCACGTCCGAGCTCACGCGCTTCGACGCCTACGCACGTGCCGCGCTCGGCGTGGACAGCCCCGCACTGGGCCCTATGGCGTCGGTGCTGCTGCGCACGGAGTCGGCGTCGTCCTCCCAGATCGAGAACCTCACGGTGGGTGCCAGGCAGCTCGCCCTGGCAGAGATCGACCAGTCGACCAGTGCGAACGCGCAGACCGTCGTCGCCAACGTGCGCGCGATGGAGGCAGCGCTCGCGCTGGCCGACCGGCTGGACGAGACCGCGATCCTCACCATGCAGCACGAGCTCCTCTCCGGACAGCGCGGCTGGGAACAGCACGCAGGTCGATACCGTGACGGGCTGGTCTGGGTGGGGGCGAGCAGCATCAGCCCGCGAGGAGCCTCGCACGTGGCCCCTCAGCCCGAGCTGGTCGCGCCCGCGATGAGTGACCTGGTGGAGTTCATGCGCCGGGACGATCTCCCCGTCCTTGTCCAGGCCGCCGTCGCTCATGCGCAGTTCGAGACGATCCACCCGTTCGTCGACGGGAACGGGCGCACGGGGCGCGCCCTCGTCCAGGCCCTGCTCCGGTCCAAGGGGACGGTCCGGCACACGACCGCCCCCGTCTCGGCGGGGCTCCTGGTCGACACCGAGGCGTACTTCGAGTCGCTGACGGCCTTTCGCGAAGGGGACGCTCGGCCGATCGTCGAGCAGCTCGCTCGTGCAGGTCGCTACGCCGCGCGGTCCGGTACGCAGCTCGTCGACGACCTGGCGGCGCAGATCGCTCAGGCGAAGGAACAGCTGGGGAACCTGCGCCCTCAGGCCGCGGCCTGGAGGGTCGTCCCTCATCTGGTTGCGCACCCCGTGGTCAACGCAGCGTTCCTGACCAGCAGGTTGCAGATGAACACCGTCACGGCGCAGCGCGCGTTGAACCAGCTCTCCGATGCCGGTGTGCTCCAGGAGCGCACCGGCAAGCAACGCAACCGCATCTGGCAGCACGACGGCATCCTGGCCGTGCTGGACGTGTTCGCGCAGAGCATCCGTCGGCGCTGACCGGAGACCGTGCGGTGCGTACCCGACGGCGGAGCACGCCTCCCGGGGGGGGCAGCGCCGTCGGGCAGGGGTCAGACCACGTCCTCGCGCTGCAGCCGGCGCAGCGTGATCCAGCCCAGCAGGACCGGGACCCAGCACGAGATCAGCCGGTAGAGCAGGACCGCGGGCAGGGCGATCGCGGACGCGATCCCGAAGCTCACGAGCCCGCCCGTGAGCGCGGCCTCGACCACGCCCACGCCGCCCGGGGTCGGGGCCGCCGACGCGAGCGTCTGCCCGACCATGGTCGAGAAGGCCGCGGCGACCGGGTCGCTGCCGCCGCCGAGCGCCAGGAGGCAGGCCCACAGGGTCGCGGCCGAGGAGACCGTGGTGCCCATCGCGCCCAGGACCGCGAAGGAGAGCCGACGCGGGTCCTTCGCGAGCCCGCCGAGCTGGCGGAAGGCGGGCAGCACGTCGTCACGCGCGTACGTGCGGACCGCGTGCCGGAACCGCGGCACCGCGAGCACCACGACCCCCGTGACGACGACCGCGACCGCCGCGGCGAGCAGCGCCCACCTCGCCCAACCCGGCACGTGGTGGTCGATGCTGCGCCCCGCGACGAGCGCGAGCACCGTCAGGAGCACGAGGTGGACCAGGACCTGCACGATGCTCTGGAGCGCGACCGTGCCCGTCGCGAGCGCCGTGCTCATCCCGGACTTCGACAGGTAGCGGACGTTGAGCGCGAGCGACCCGACGCTCGCCGGGGTCGCGGTGCCCGCGAACGCGTTCGCGAGCTGGACGCGGGTGGTCCGCAGGAACGGCAGGTGCCTCGGGGAGCACGCGGCGAGCGACGCCGCGGCGGCGAAGAACCCCGTCGCGGCGAAGAGCACGGCCAGGAGCGCCCACGCCGGCTGGGCGTCGCGCAGGGCCTCTCCCATGCGCGGGATCTCGCTGATCTCCGGGATGACGACGTACGTGAGGCCGCCGATGAGCACGAACCACACGAGCACGCGCAGGGCGTGGCTCGTGGGGGACCGGGTGGGCTTCGGGGGCGGGCCCGGGGCCCGGTCCGAGGCCTGGGCCGGGGTGGCCTGGGCCTCGGGGGCCGAGGCCTGGGGCTCGGGGTCGGGTGCGTGCGTGATGACGTGCTCCTTGCCGAGATGTGCGGGCCGTCCCGTGACCCTACCGACGCGCGGGGTCCGGCGCCCCGGGCCCCGCGCCGGGCGGCCGGGGTGACCGCGCGGTCAGTCGTTCGGCGTGACCTCGGGCAGCGGCGCGGGGCCGTCCGCGGGCACCCAGCCCTTGGGGGGCCGGACCGTCGGGACGTCGCCCACGATCGGCACCGGGCGGCGGTGGAACGGGAAGCCGTAGCGGGTCACGAGCCCTGCGAGCGTCGTGAGGCGGTTGCGCGGCCCGATGAGGCTCATGATGTGCACGAACAGCCACGCCAACCACGCGGTCCCGCGGGTCAGCCGGAGCTTCCCGGCGATGTCCGCGACGGCCGCTCGGCGTCCGATGACGGCCATGGTGCCCTTGTCGAGGTACCTGAGCGACGTCGTCGGGCGTCCTTGGACGAGCGCGCGGATGTTGCGCCCCACGACCTTGCCCGACTGGATCGCGGGCTGGGCGAGCTGCGGCAGGCCTGCGGGCGAGACCGCGACGTCTCCCGCCGCGAAGTGGTCCGGGAACCCCTCGACCTGCAGGTCGTCGCCCACGCGGATGCGCCCGCCCTCGCCCAGGGGCAGGTTCCAGCGTGAGACCTCCTCGTGCGGGGCGACGCCCGCGGCCCAGATCGTGAGGTCCGAGCGGATGAAGTCGCCGTCGGTGAGCTCGACGCCGTCGGGCAGGACCTTGGCGACGCCCGCGCCCAGGTGCAGGTCCACCCCGCGGCGCTGGAGCTCGCGCGCCGCGTACGTGCGGAGCTTCGCGGGGAAGGGCTTGATGAGCTCGGTGCCGCGCTGGACGATCTTGACGCTGAACGCGTCGCCGTGGATCTCCGGGTACGCGGGCGCCAGGCCCTGCGTGCGGAGCTCGGCGAGGGCGCCCGCGACCTCGACGCCGGTCGACCCGCCCCCGACGACGACGACGCGCAGGCCGTCGTCGGTCCCCGGGGAGGCCGCGGACTTCTCGAGGCGGACGAACAGGGTGTCGCGGATCTTCAGCGCCTGCGAGCGCGAGTACATCGCGAACGCGTGCTCCTTGGCGCCGGGCGTGCCGAAGAAGTTCGTCGTGACGCCGTTGGCCAGCACGAGGTAGTCGTAGCGGATCTCCTCGTCGTTGAGCAGGCGCAGCGTCTTGGTGTGCGGGTCGAGGCCCACGAGGTGCTCGTGGACCACGCGCACGTTGCGCTGCCCCAGGCGCAGCGCGCGCAGGAAGTACGTGACGTCGCCCGGGTTCAGGCCGCCCGTGGCCACCTGGTAGAGCAGCGGCTGGAACGTGTTGTAGACGCGGCGGTCGATCAGCGTGACGCGCACGGGTGCGCCTGCGAGCGCCTTGACGGTCGCGAGGCCTGCGAACCCGCCGCCCACGACGACGACGTGGGGGAGCGGTGCCCCGGTGGGTGCGGGGTGGGCGGCGGTGCCGTCGTTCACTGTGTGCCTTCCGATGAGCCGGGTGGTCCGGGGCACGAGCGTATGTCGCCCGGGGGGCGGTTGCGAGACGGGCCGCGCGGCCCGAGGTGGGTGGTCCGGACCGGGGCGCGAGGGCCCGTCTCGGTCCGGTGGACCCGTCTCGGCGGCCGCGCGTGACGGGGATCACGGGGCCGGGTATCTGACGTCGTGTGGACAACGGGGGTTCCCGGCGCGTAACTTCGAACTGACCGGTCAGTCTAAAAGAGTGATCGGACCTGGAACTCTCGGAGGAACCCCCATGAACCAGCCCGTCGCACGGCACGGCAGCGACGAGGCCACGTACCTCGTGCAGGCCCCGACCACCGCGCCCGACCACGGCACCGCGGCGAACGTCAGCAGGCCCGACGGCACCGCCCACCTCCCGCAGGGCGAGCTCGCCGCCGCGGACATCGCCGCCGACCTGACCCTGCGCGGCCCGCTCGGCGGCGAGATCGCCGAGCCCGACACCCCGCCCCTCGGCGACGGCACGCCCCCGCACGCGGTCAGCGCCTACGACCTCCAGCTCCACGGCCCGCGCGGCCTCGTCTACGGCCCCGTCGACCTCGAGATCCCGGCAGGCGAGGTCGTCGTCCTCCAAGGCCCGCAGGGGGCCGGCCGGTCGAGCCTGCTCCTGACCCTCGCGGGCCGCATGGCCCCCGACCACACCCCCGACGGCTGGCTCGTCGTGCTCGGCGAGAACCTCACGGGCCGTCGCGCGCGTCGCACCGCGGTCCAGCGCCGCGCCGCGATCGCCGGCTTCCACGGGATCGACGAGCTCGACGACGCGGTCACCGTCGGGGACTCGGTGCGCGAACGCCTCACCTGGCTCGCGCCCTGGTACCGCCGGACCCCCAAGGTCACCCAGGAGGTCTACGAGCGCGTGGCCCGCCCCGTGTTCGGGCGCCGCGAGCTGCCCGCGCTCGACGCCATGGTCTGGGACCTCGACGAGGTCGACGCCATGCTCCTGCGCATCGCGATCGCCATGGCCCAGGACCCCGAGCTGCTCGTCGTCGACGACCTCGACCAGGTCCACGACTCGGCCCGCCGCCAGATCGTCTGGGAACGCCTCGAAGCCCTCGCGGCCACGGGCGTGACCGTGATCGGCTCGGTCGCCTCCGCGGGCGAGGTCGACGCGATGCGCTGGGGCCGTGCCCCGCACGTCGTGCGCCTCGCGACCGGCCCGCAGCTCGTCGCGGCCTGACCCACCACCCCGGGCGACGGTCGTCGCCCCGCCCACGCTCCGCCGTCGGGCCCCATCCTTCGCACGAACAGAACGGAAGACACCTCTCGTGATGTCCTGGACCTCCACCGGTACGGAGCTGCGGCGGTTCCGCCGCGGCCTCCTGCCCAAGCTCGCCGTGGGCGCGATGATCTTCGTGCCCCTGCTCTACGGGGCCATGTACCTCTGGGCCTTCTGGGACCCGACCGGCAACCTCGACAAGTTGCCCGTCGCGATCGTCAACGCCGACACCGGCACCGAGGTGGATGGTGAACGCCTGGACGCAGGCGAGGAGGTCACGTCCACGCTCGTCGACTCGGGCGACCTCGAGTGGGCGCGCGTCGACGCGGCCGAGGCCGAGAAGGGTGTCAAGGACGGCACCTACTACTTCGCGCTGACCATCCCCGAGGGCTTCTCCGAGGGCATCGCGAGCGCCGCGGGAGACGACCCGCAGTCCGCGCAGCTCATGGTCACGTACAACGACGCGAACTCGTTCCTCGCCACGACCCTGGGACGCAGCGCCATGACGCAGGTCCAGGGCGCGGTGCGCGAGGAGATCGGCGCGCAGGCCGTCGACAAGGTCCTCGTGGGCCTCGGCAGCGCCCGCGACGGGTTCGCGCAGGCCTCCGACGGCGCGCTCACCCTCACCGCCGCGAGCGGTCAGCTCACCGACGGCGCGACGCAGGTCGCCGACGGTGCGACCTCCGCCGCCGACGGCGCGGGCACGCTCGCGTCCGGGATCGACCGGCTCGCCGACGGTGCAGGGTCCGCCGTGGCGGGCGCCGGAAAGCTCGCGACCGGCGCGGGCGCGCTGTCCCAGGGCGCGACCTCGGCGAGCGCGGGCGCCTCGAAGCTCGCCGCCGGAGCGTCCTCCGCCGCCGACGGCGCCTCGGCCCTCGCGGCCGGTGCGGCCACGACCCAGTCGGGCATGGTTCAGCTCGCCGACGGCTCGCAGAAGCTCGTCGCGGGCTTCACGGCACCCGACGGGCTCGTGGCCGGGGCCGACAAGGCCGCCGCAGGCGCCCAGCAGGTGTCCGACGGCGTCGCGCAGGTCCAAGGACAGGTCACCTCGCTCACGGGCAGCGTCCCCACGCTCCGCGCGCTGCTCCAGCAGAACGCCGCGACGCTCGGCGCCTCGGCCGACCCCCGGGCGCAGGCGCTCGCGGCCGCGAACCAGCAGGCCCTCGGCCAGCTCCCGTCCGACGCCGAGCTCGCCAAGAGCGCAGCCGGGCTCCAGGCCCTCGCCGACGGCTCGAAGCAGGTCGCGGCCGGGCTGCCCGCCCTCTCGACCGGCCTCAAGACGGCCTCTGCCGGAGCAGCGCAGATCGACGCGCAGCTCCACCCGGGCTCGGGCACGCAGACCGTCCGCGACGGCGTCGACGGCGTGGCCGCCGGGGCCGCGACCCTGAGCGACGGCCTCACGACCCTACGCGGCGGTGCCTCCGACCTCGCGGCCGGGAACGCCTCGCTCGCGTCGGGAGCGGGCACGCTCGCCGCCGGAACCTCGTCCCTCTACTCGGGCGCCCAGCAGCTCGCCGACGGCGCACAGTCCGCCGCGGCCGGCGCCGGGGCGCTCGCCGACGGCACCAGCACCCTGGCCGACGGCGCCACCCAGGTCGCCGACGGCGGCGCGCAGCTCACCGACGGTGCGCAGACGCTGACCGACAAGCTCGCCGAAGGGTCCGAGGCCATCCCCGACGACGGCACCGCCCTGCGCGAGCAGCGCGCCGACGTCATCGCGGCCCCCGTGACCGTCGCCGACCACGACCTGGCCGAGGCCGAGGGCTTCGGCGAAGGGTTCGCACCGTTCTTCATCCCGCTCGCCCTGTTCGTGGGAGCGCTCATCACGTGGCTGCTCATGCGCCCGCTGCCCTCGCGGGCCCTCGCGACGCCGGCCTCGGGCCTGCGGACCACGCTCGCCGGGTTCCTGCCCGCGCTGTGCATCGGGTTCGCGCAGGTCGCCGTGATGCTCGCCGTCATCCACTGGGGCGTGGGCCTCGACATGACGCACGCGCTCGGGACGCTCGCGTTCACGACGCTCGTCGCCGCGACGTTCCTCGCCCTCCAGCAGGCCCTCATGGCGCTGCTCGGCCCGGCCGCGGGCAAGGTCGCGATCCTCGCGCTGCTCATGCTGCAGCTCGCGTCCTCGGGCGGCACCTACCCCGTGCAGACCACGCCCGCGTTCTTCCAGGCCATCCACCCGCTGCTGCCCATGAGCTACGCGGTCGACGGCCTGCGCCAGACGATCACGGGCGGCGTCGACGGACGGCTCTGGTTCGCGGTGGTCTACCTCGGCGTGCTGCTGCTAGCGTCGCTGGCGATCAGCGCCTGGCGGGCGGGCCGCATGCGCACCTGGACCCTCGACCGCCTGCACCCCGCGCTCGAGATCTGACGACGAAGAGGCTGGACGAACGATGACGACGACCAAGGCGGACCCGACGGCGGATGGACCGGGCGCCGTCGGGCCCCTTGAGCCCGGCGCCACCGCAGAGGCCGGGACCCGGCGCGAGCAGGCCTTCGCGGCCCGCCGCGCCGGGACCCGGCAGCAGATCATCGACGCCGCCGTGAGCCTCATCGCCGACCAGGGGTTCACCGCCACGTCCGTCGAGGACATCGCGGCCGCCGCGGGCGTGGCCAAGGGCAGCGTCTACTACAACTTCGGGTCCAAGTCCGACGTGTTCGAGGCCGCGCTCGCGGGCGGGCTCGAACGCCTCACCCTCACGCTCTCCGAGGCCCGCGGAGGGCTGCAGGGCAAGGAGGCGCTCGCGGCGCTCATCGCGTCGCTCCTCGAGCAGATCCGCGCCCACCCCGACTTCGCCAAGCTCCTCGCGGCCGAGGTCTTCCGGGTCGGGCGCGAGTGGCAGGAGACGGTCGGGCACATCCGTGCGCGCGTCATCGAGTTCTACGCGGCCGCGCTGCGCGAGGAACGCCCCGGGGACGACGTGTCGCTCCTCGCTGCGTCGGTGTTCGGGGCCACGCTCGTCGCGGGGCTCGAGTGGCTCGTGTTCCAGCCCGAGCGCGGGTTCGGCGAGGTCCTGGCCGCGGTGCTGGAGCTGGTCGCGGGCCTCTGAGCGCGGCCCCCGCCGAGGGTGACGTGCCCGCCGCCGATGGTGACGTGCCCGCCCGGCTCAGCCCAGCAGCAGCTTCCAGCAACCCACCCCGATGAGCCCCGCGAGCAGCGGCGCGACGACGGGCACCCACGCGTAGCCCCAGTCGGAGGGGCCCTTGTGCTTGAGGGGCAGGAGCGCGTGCACGATGCGCGGCCCGAGGTCACGGGCCGGGTTGAGTGCCGGACCGGTCGGGCCGCCGAGCCCCGCGACGAGCGCCCACACGAGGAAGCCGAGCGCCATGTGCGCGAGCCCGGGCTCGGTCGTGGTCAGCGGCGAGTTGACGATCGCCAGGGCGCACGAGAACAGGATGACCGAGCCGAGCAGCTCGTTCGCGAACCCGTTGACGCGGCTGTGCGCGGCGTTGACGGTCGAGAAGGTCGCGAGCACGTCGTCGACGTTCTCGGTGCGGTCGTAGTACGGCTTGTGAGTCGCGACGATCGCGAGCTGCCCCGCCATGGCCCCGAGCATCTGCGCGACCACGTACGGCGCGACGTCGGCCCACGGGAACAGGCCCCACGTCGCGAGCCCGATCGTGAACGCCGGGTTGATGTGGTTCCCGCTGATCCCGCCGAACATCAGCGCCGGGATCATGACGCCGAACCCGTACCCCATCGCGATGAGGCTCCAGCCGCCGCCGTATCCCTTGGACCCCTTGAGGTGCACGTTCGCGACCGTGCCGTTGCCGATGATGATGAGTATCGCCGTGCCGATGAACTCGCACGCGGCACGCACCGCCAGGGAGTAGTCCGGATCCATGCGCACACCCTGCCAGGGGTGGGCTGCGGGCGGGTGGCACGACACCCCGCGAGACGGGGTCTCGCGCGATCAGGCCCGACGGCGTCGCCCGCCGCGGTCGGTCCCGTCACCTTCGGCGGTCCAGCCCGTCACCTTCGGCGGTCCAGCCCGTCGCCGTCGGCGATCCTGCCTGGCACCCTCGGCGTTCCACCGTTCCTGTGTCGCGTCTCGCCCCGTGCCCGTACGCTCGCGACAACCGAACTCCCGCAGCGTCGCGTCGAGTGTGCGGTCTGCTGCTGGGAGACCAGTGGAGGAGAACGAGTGTGAGAACACGTCCGATCGTCCCGTCCGTCGCCGCGCTGAGCCTGGGGCTCGCCGCGGTGTTCGTCCCGCCGGCCGCCGCCGCGCCGCCGGCACCACCCGCGCCGCTCGAGGACCACGTCACGGGCGCTGCCGTCATGGAGCACCTCGAGCAGTTCCAGGCCATCGCGGACGCCAACGGCGGCAACCGCGCCCTGGAGACCCCGGGGTACGAGGCGAGCGCCGCGTACGTCGAGCAGGTCCTGACCGACGCCGGGTACACGCCCGAGCGCCAGTACTTCACGTTCGAGGACCTCGTGACCGACGAGCTGTCGCTCACGGCCGGCGGGGTCGCGGTCACGCAGAGCGTCTTCCCGGCGGAGTTCGCGCCCGACACCCCGCCGGAAGGCGTCACGGGACCCGTCGTCCAGCCGGCCGACGCCCTCAAGCAGGGCTGCACGCCCGACGCGTGGGCAGGCGTCGCGGCCACGGGCGGCGTCGCCCTGGTCAGCCGAGGGTCCTGCAACTTCTCGCTCAAGGTCCAGCACGCTGCCGCCGCGGGGGCGGCGGCCGTCATCATCTACAACAACACGGCGGGCCCCATCAGCCCGACGCTCGGCGAGCCCAGCGACGCGTGGGTGCCCACGGTCGGCATCACGCAGGCCGACGGGCAGGCCATCATCGCGGGGGTCGCGGGCGGGCAGACGAGCGCGACGTACGTGCTGCAGACCTCGACCGTCTCGCACACGACGTTCAACATCCTCGCCGAGACCGGCACGGGCCGGGCGGACAACGTCGTCATGCTCGGTGCGCACCTCGACGGCGTGCCCGAGGGGCCGGGCATCAACGACAACGGGTCGGGTTCCGCGGCGATCCTCGAGACCGCGGTCCAGCTCGCCGAGCACGGCGGCCCGCTCGACAACCAGGTGCGGTTCGCCTGGTGGGGCGCCGAGGAGGTGGGGCTGGTCGGGTCGACGCACTACGTCGACGACCTCGTCGCGAACGACCCGGCCGCGCTCGACCAGATCGCGACCTACCTGAACTTCGACATGGTGGGCTCGCCCAACTACGTGATCGGGGTCTACGACGCCGACGAGTCCACGTATCCGGCGCCGGTCGAGGTGCCGCCGGGCTCGCCCGAGACCGAGGACGTCTTCACGGACTACTTCGACTCGATCGGGCAGGCGTGGGTCGACTCGGAGTTCTCGGGCCGCTCGGACTACCAGGCGTTCATCGCGAACGGCGTCCCCGCGTCGGGCCTGTTCACGGGCGCCGACGACGTCAAGACCGAGGCCGAGGTCGCGCTGTTCGGCGGCACGGCGGGGATCTGGCAGGACCCGAACTACCACTCGGCGAACGACGACATCGAGAACATCGACCCGGTCGCGCTCGACATCAACGCCAAGGCGATCGCGCACGCCACGGCGTCGCTCGCGGCGGACACGTCGGCGATCAACGGCGTGGTCTCGCCGGTCGACCCCGAGCTGACGGGGCTGTCGGCGACCGCGCGATGCACGGGCAAGGTGGCCTCGCTGTCGGTCGTCGCGACCAACGGCGAGGACCGACCGCTCGACGTCCGCATCACGACCCCGTTCGGCGAGAAGACGTTCAACCACGTCAACCCGGACAAGCTTGCGCACCAGTCGTTCAGCGCGAGGTCAGGGTCGCTCGCGGCGGGCAGCGTGACGGTGCGGGCGTGGGACGACACGGGCTCGCAGGAGACGTACACGCTCGACTACGCGGCGCTCACCTGCTGACCTGACCGTGAGACCGAGGTCGCCTCTACCTCGGCGGCAGTGCCCGACGGCGCCCCCTCCTCCGGTGAGACTCTCGCCGGAGGAGGGGGCGCCGTCGGGCACGGGGAGGTCAGGCCGGTGGGGCTGGGTCGCCCGGCGAACCCGGTGGGCCGGCTGCTGCGGCCGCCTCCGCCTCGCGTGCCGCGACGTTGCGCTTCGAGAGCAGGCTGTGCCGGTACCCGAACGACGCGTAGATCACGAGCCCGATCACGACCCACACGAGGAACCGCAGCCACGTGAGCGTCGTCAGGTTCGTCATGAGCCACAGGCACGCGACTCCCGAGAAGATGGGCAGCACGGGGGACCACGGGACGCGGAACCCGCGCTGGATGTCGGGCCGGGAGCGACGCAGGATCGGGATGCCGAAGCTCACGAGCACGAACGCCGACAGCGTGCCGATGTTGATCATCTCCTCGAGCAGCTCGACCTGCGCGAGCCCCGCGATGAGCGCGACCACGATGCCAGCGCCCACCTGGAGGCGGACCGGGGTGTGGAAGCGGTGCGAGGTCTTGGAGACGCCGCGTGGCAGCAGACCGTCGCGGCTCATCGAGAACATGACGCGCGTGAGCCCTAGGAGCAGCACCATGATCACGGTGGTCAGGCCGATGAGGATGCCGACCGAGATGACGCGTCCGGCCCAGTCGGCGCCCACCAGGATGAAGGCCGTGGTCAGGGAGGGATCCTCGGAGGCCGCGAGGTCGGTGTAGGAGACCATGCCCGTGACGACGAGCGTCACCAGGATGTAGAGGACCGTGACGACCGCGAGGCCGCTCAGGATGCCCTTCGGGATGGTCTTCTGCGGGTCCTTGGCCTCCTCGGCGGTGGTCGCGACGACGTCGAACCCGATGAACGCGAAGAACACGAGCGCCGCGCCCGCGAGCAGGCCCATGACGCCGTACGTCGTGGGCTCGAGGCCCGTGAGGAAGCCGAACAGGGGCTGCTCGAGCGCCGACTTCTCGGGCGCGGGCTGCGACGGCGGGATGAACGGCGTGTAGTTCTCGGCCTTGACGTAGAAGAAGCCGACGACGATCACGAACAGCGTGATCGCGACCTTGATGATCGTGAACACGCTGTTGATGCGGCTGCTGAGCTTGGTCCCGATCGCGAGGAGCGTCGTGAAGACCGCGACGATGAACACCGGCCCCCACTCGAGGTCCACGGGACCGATCGGGATGGTCAGCGGCAGGTCCACCCCGAACAGCGAGAACGCGTCCGCGAGGTAGATGCCCCAGAACTTCGCGATCACCGACGCAGCGAGCAGCATCTCCAGGATGAGGTCCCAGCCGATGATCCACGCGACGAGCTCGCCCATGGTCGCGTAGGAGAACGTGTAGGCCGAGCCCGCGATGGGCAGGGCCGAGGCGAACTCGGCGTAGCACATGACGGCGAGCGCGCACACGATCGAGGCGATGACGAACGAGATGATGACCGACGGCCCGGCGAAGTTCGCGGCGGCCGTCGCGCCGACCGAGAAGATGCCCGCCCCGACCGCGACCGCGACACCCATGACCGCGAGGTCCCAGGCGTTGAGGTCGCGCTTGAGCGACC
Organism: Oerskovia gallyi; assembly: GCF_014836745.1. Lineage (NCBI taxonomy): Bacteria > Bacillati > Actinomycetota > Actinomycetes > Micrococcales > Cellulomonadaceae > Oerskovia > Oerskovia gallyi. Next base: position 172,747 of record NZ_JACSQE010000004.1, on the reverse strand, counting down.
GTTCCGGGTCGTCGAGGGCGGCGAGGGACTCCTCGACGGACTTGAGTCGTAGAACACCGTTGGCCATCGGACCAGTCTGTCCGGCGGGTCGCCAACACGCGCGGCGGGGGCGCGCGCCGCCCACGGTGACGGGACGGACGTGCCGGTGCGCCGCCGTCGGGCCGGAGCGGTGCGGGGACCTGGGAGAATCCTCCGGTGACCCTCTCGACCCCGGAACCCGTCCGCCCCGGCGCGAGCACCGCGACCGGCGAGCTCCTCGCGGTGTGCCGCGTGCACGTCCTGCTGCCCGACGCTGGCGCGGTCGGAGTGACCGCGATCGACAAGCGACCCGTCGAGGGACCCGTCAAGGTCCGGCCCCTGGGGCTGTACGCCGACGTCCAGGCCGACCGCGCGCACCACGGCGGCGAGGAGCAGGCCGTGTACGCGTACTCGCAGGAGGACGCCGACCACTGGTCGGCCGAGCTCGGCTACGAGGTCACGCCCGGGCTGTTCGGGGAGAACTTCCGCACGCGCGGCGTCGCGGCGAGCGGGGCCCTGATCGGTGAGCGTTGGCAGGTGGGGTCCGCGGTCCTGGAGGTCACGCAGCCGCGCACGCCGTGCTCGACGTTCGCGCGCCGGCTCGGCGAGGAGCGCTGGGTCAAGAGGTTCACCGACGCGAACCGCACGGGCGCGTACCTGCGGGTCGTGACCCCGGGCGAGGTGCGGGCCGGGGACGCGGTCGAGGTCGTTCACCGGCCCTCGCACGGCGTGCGCATCGCGGACTGGTTCGGGGCGCGCGTCGCGGGCACGACGGTCGAGGTCTCGCAGCGCCTGCTCGACGCGGAGGCCGCAGGCGAGGTCCGGTTGTCGCACGAGGTGCGGGAGCGCGCCGAGCGCGCCGTCCGCTGATCCGTCGCTGAGTGCGGAGTACTTGTCGCCGGATCGCCCGTTCGACGACAAGTACTCCGCACTCAGCGCGCATCAGGCGCGCCGCGGCTCGGCCGGGGGCCACTCGCCGTCGTCCGAGCCGTCGTCGGCCGCGAACAGCAGCTCGTGCAGCCGGACCTGAACCTCCTCGACGTGCGGGACGTCGGGCAGGGTCATGCCGGGCTTGGCGGTCGCGTCCGAGATGATGAGCGTCCCGCAGCCGAACATGCGGTCGACCAGGTCCTTCTCGTACGTGACGTCGTTGATGCGGTAGAGCGGGATGTCGCGGCCCGTGCGCGTGAGGATGCCGGTGCGTGTCGACAGGCGCTTGGTCGTCACCGTGTACTTGGTCGTCAGCCAGCGCAGGTGCGGCACGACGACCCACACGAACGCCGCGACCGCCGCCACGCCGAGCGTGCCCCACAGGATCACGGGGTGCTCGGGGGAGAACCAGAGGATCGCCGCCGCCGCGGCCACGATCAGGACCAGGACCAGGATCGGCAGGAACAGGGCCTTGGGGTGGGTCCGCAGCTCCATGACGACGGTCTCGCCCTCGGCGAGGTTCTTGTTGACGCTCATGGGGAGCATCGTGCCACCCCGGGTGGGTGTCGCGGCGCGGTGTCCCGGTCAGGCCGTCGGCAGGTTCCACCCCTCGACCGTGCGCAGGCCGTGCCCGTGGCCGAGCAGGCTGATGCTCGCGGTGCCCAGCTCGAACCGCGCGGCGGTCGCGGGTCCCAGCTCGAGCCAGACCGCGGCGAGCACGCGCAGCAGGTGACCGTGCGCGACGAGCAGGACGTCGCCGCCGTCGCGCAGCACGGGGTCGACGCGCCTGACGACTGCCCGCGCCCGGTCGGCGACGTCGTCGAGCGTCTCGCCCTGCCGGGTCCCCGGCTCGCCCGGGGCGCCCTCGGCACGGGGCACCACGTGCACGCCGTCGCGGAAGATCAGCCAGTCGCGCCCGATCTCCTCGCTCACGTCGTCGGCCGTGCGGCCCTCGACGGGGCCGTAGTCCCACTCGGCGAGGTTCGGTTCGGCGACCGCGTCGGGGTAGCCCGCGAGCTCGGCGGTCCGCCGGGCGCGCAGCAGCGGGCTGCGCAGGGCGAGGGCGAACGAGCGTCCGGCGAGGAACGCCCCGGCCGCCCGGGCCTGGTCCTCGCCGAGCGGGGTCAGGGGGATGTCGCTCGTGCCGGTGTGCTGGCCGGAGCGGCTCCACTCGGTCTCACCGTGCCGCAGGAGCACGAGCTGGGGGTCGGGCATGGGGTCCTCCGGGGTCGGGGTGCTGTTCCGAGCATCCCCCAGGCCCGACGGCGGAGCACCCGCTGGGCGGCGGTCGTAGCCCGCGGACGGGTCGCCCGGGGGACGGGCCGGGCGCCGCCGAAGGGCCTCCGGCGGCGGGCGCACGGGGAGGCCGCGGGCGGGTGTGACCGAGTCGGGGGTCGTCCTGGAGCCTGTTCTGGCCCTAGGCTCGTCCGTCATGACCACCTACTCGATCCTGACGGCGACCGCTGCGCTGCGAGGCGAACCGTTCGAGGCCGAGACCGACGAGGCGGCGCTCGACGTCGTCCGGTCACGCAAGCGGAGCGGGAACCTGCCGCTCACCTCGTTCTCGTTGCAGACCTCGGACGACCGCACGGTCGCGTCGTGGAGCGGGGCGCACGAGGTCGTCTGACCCGCTGGCTACCCGGCGCGCAGCGCGTCCGTCGAGGTGTCGTCCGCCCTGGCCGCGTCCTGGACGCCGAGCGTCGTCCCCAGGGTGAGCCCGCCGTCGTCGGGGTCCGAGAGGGGGGCGAGGCCCAGCCGGGAGTAGAACGCGATCGCGCCGTGGTTCTCGGCGCCGACGCCGAGGTGCAGGCCCGGGACGCCGAGGTCCGTGAGCTGGCCCGTGAGGTGCTCGATCATGCGTCGTCCCCAGCCGGTGCCCTGCGCCTCGGGGAGCAGGTCGATGTGCAGGTGCGCGGGGTGCGTCGCGGGCTCGGTGAGCCAGGGTCGCGGCGTCGCGGCGGTGCGGTCGTGGATCTGGCGGACCAGGCGCGCGTCGGGCGTGGGGTCGGCGGGGTCCGGAAGGGGGTACCGCTCGCGCAGGAACGGCCACCACTCGCGCTCGCGCCACTCCTCGAAGGCCAGCGTGTCGCGGCAGCCGATCACGTAGCCGACGACGCGGTCGTCGTCGGTGACGAGCACGCTCACGAGCGACGGGTCGTGGGCTGCGTAGGGCGCGGCGTAGATCTCGCCGAGCAGGCGTGGGTCGGAGTAGACGGCGGTCGCGTCGCGGCCGTTGTCTCCCGTGCGCAGGCAGATGTCGTACAGCGCGTCCAGGTCGCGGGGCGCGTAGGGCCGGATTCTCACGGTGGTGCTGTTCCTCGGGTCCGGGGGGTCGTCGGGCGCTCTCCCGGTCGCGTCTTCTCGGCGGGACCTCGTGCGGCGGACGGCGGGGGATGTGCTGCCAGTCAAGTTTACAGACGATCATCGGGCGCCCGGTGCCGGGGTGGTCTCGGTGGGATCTCGATGCTGCCCCGGGTTTCGGGCACGCTTGAGCCCGAGCACCGCGGACGCCGGGGCCGGAGGAGGAGAACGACGTCGTGAGCACGGACAGCACCAAGAGGGTCGGCAACGCGACCGTCCTGCGCGCCCTCAACGACGGGGCCGCGCTCGAGGCTCTGTTTCGTCACGGGCCCATGACCTCGGCCGGCCTCCAGGAGATCCTGGGTCTGTCCAAGCCGGCGACCGCGACCCTCGTCGCACGGCTCGAGGCCGCGGGCCTCGTCGAGCGCTCGGGACACCGCGATGGTCGGCCCGGACCGCGCGCCGTCGTCTGGACGTTGCGCGGCGCCTCCGGGTACGCGGCCGGTGTCGACGTCACGGTCGGCCAGGTGTCGGTCGTGGTCGCCGACCTCGCCGACAAGGTGCTCGGCAGGTCGGAGCGCGCGGTCGTCTGGACCGCCGACGAGCACCTGCCGGGCGTGCTCCCGCCAGGCGCGCATCTCGACGTCGTCAGGGCCGTCCTGGACGAGGCCTGCGTACGGGCCGGGATCTCCCGGGCCGACCTCCTCCAGGTGGTCGTCGGCTTCCCCGGGTCGGTCGACCCGGCTACCGGACGCCTCGCGTACGCCCCTCACCTCGCGGTCTGGAACGACCAGGACGTCGAGGCGCAGCTCGCCCAGACGCTCGGCGCGAGGGTCGCGGTCGAGAACGACGTCAACCTCGTGGCGCTCGCCGAGCTCGCGCGCGAGGACCTGGCCGACGTCCGGGACCTGTTCGTCCTGTGGGTCGACCAGGGCGTGGGATCTGCGACCCTGCTCGACCGGCGGATCCGCCGAGGTCGCCACGGCGGTGCGGGCGAGATCGACCAGGTGCCCGTCCCCGACCCGGCCCGCCGGGGGTGCGAGGGCCGGAGCACGGTCGCCGACCTCGTCCAGCTCGACGCCGTCGCGCGCCTCGCGCAGGCCTACCGCCTGGCGCCGTTCGACGCCGCGCCCCTCGACACGCTGCGCATCGCCCCGGCCTCGGCGGGACGGGGGTCCGACGTCGCACGCAGCCCGCAGGTTCGCGAGGCCGCGTCGCGCGTGCTCGCGGCGGCGGCCCTCGAGCCGACGGGCGACGCGGGGGACTTCCTCGACGACCTCGCCCGGCGCCTCGCGGTCGTGCTGAGCATGGCGATCGGGGTCCTCGACCCCGACGCGGTGGTGCTCGGTGGCGAGGTCGCTGCTGCTGGTGGGGAGGCACTGCGGGGCCGGGTCGCCACGGCGCTGCACACCGAGCACGGGGCGCCGACCTCGGTGCTCCTGTCCACCGCGCAGGGCGACGGCGTGGTCGAGGGGGCGCTCGCGGCGGCCCTCGACCACGCCCGGCGCCGCGTCTTCGGCGCGGGGAGCGTCACCGCGTCCTGACCGGCGGACCGTTCGACCGGGCCGTCGCCCTACCCCGTGGTCCGCATCTCGCCGGACGAGGTCCGCAACCCGATGCCTCAGGCGACGCCGTCGATCCCCACGATCGACAGGAAGACCACGAGGGACCCGAGCAGCACGACGGCGACACCGACCGAGATCAGCAGGACGGTACGGGGACGGACGGGCATGGGGCTCCTGCCGGGCTGGGGTCCCGCGCACGGACGTCCGCGCGCGGTGAAGGGAACCGGACCATCGTAGGCAGGATCCGCGGCTGCCGGCGCGGACCGTCAGGCGTCGTGGGTCGAACGGTCGGCGAGCTCGGGCGGCCAGACCACCTGGAAGCGTTCGAGCACGATCTCCTCGTCCTCGGACCACTGCGCACCCCGGGCCGCGCACGTGCGGATCCAGTACTTCCTGTGCTCGCGTCGCCAGCTCTCGAGCGACCGGTCGTCCTCGCCCTCGTCCCACGCGAAGGCCGCGTCCACGGAGCCGAACGTCCCGAGCCGCAGTTCGATGCTGCGCAGGATCACGCGAGGGTGCCCGGCGCCGTCGCACGCGACCCAGTGCGACCCGACGCGCGGGAGGGCGTCGCCGCGGGCGGCGAACTCGGAGGCGAGCTCCGCCGTCGCGCGCTTGGCGCCGTGCGTGACCTCGCGCAGCAGGGCGTCGGAGAGCGTCGGGGAGTCGCCGAACCGCTCGACCGTGTACTCACCGCACAGGGCGACCGCGTCCGGGTGCGCGGCGGCGTAGTCGGCCCAGAACGCGTCGCCAGCGAGGGTGTCGACGGGCGGAAGCTCGGTGGGCGGGTGGGGAGCGAGGGCGTCGGTCATGCCCGATGGTCCCATCGGGCGCCGTGCCTGGCCGAGGCATTTTCGACCGGGCGAGGGGGGGGCGGGGGCCCCCCCCCCCCTCCCAGTCAGGCTCTGGACGCCGCGAGCTCGTCGGTGCGGGCCGTGCGGCGGGCGAGCGTCCCGTCCCGCCACGTGAGGTAGCCGCCGTCGAGGTTGCGCACGTCGTACCCGAGCTGGGTCAGCAGTCGCGCGGCCGTGTGCCCGCGCTGCCCCACCTGGCAGTGCACGACGACGGGGGCCCCGGCGGGGATCTCGGCCGCGGCCCGGTCGCGCAGCTCGTCGAGCGGGACGTTGAGCGCGGGCAGCGTCTCCGCGCCCTCAGGGCCGTCAGCAGCGCGCACCTCGACGGTCCCGCGCGCGTGCTCGCCCGGCGTGCGGACGTCGACGACGGTCGCGCCCTGGGCGACGAGCGCGTCGAGCTCGTGCCACTGGACGCTGCGGGTCTCACCCGCGCGCAGGTTGTCGGCCACGTAGCCCAGCATGTTGACGGGGTCCTTGGCCGAGCCGTAGGCCGGGGCGTACGCGAGCTCGAGGTCGGCGAGGTCGGAGGCCGTGAGCCCGCCTGCGATGGCCGTGGCGAGCACGTCGATGCGCTTGTCGACGCCGTCGCGGCCGACTCCCTGCGCGCCGAGGATCAGGTCGGTCTCGGGGTCGACGAGCAGCTTGAGGGCCATCTGGGTCGCGCCGGGGTAGTAGCCCGCGTGCTGCGCGGGGTGCGTGTGGATCGCCCGGTAGGGGCGCCCCTCGGCACGCAGGCGCTTCTCGTTGCGCCCGACGCTCGCGGCCGTCAGCCCGAACACCCCGACGACGGCCGTGCCCATCGAGGGGCGCATGCCGTTGCGGCGCCCCAGGATCACGTCGGCGACGTGGCGCCCGTGCCGGTTGGCGAGGTTCGCGAGGGGGATGAGGGTGGTCGGCTCGTCGCCGGTGGACGAGGCGTCGGAGGTCGTCGCGGCGAGTGCGTCGCGCTTGGTCGCGGCGTCGCCCACGGCGTAGACGTCGGGCACCGAGGTGCGCAGGTCCTCGTCGACGAGGATGCCGCCGCGCGGGCCGACCTGCGCTCCGGCGAGGACCGCGAGCTCGACGTCGGGGCGGACGCCGATCGCGGCCACGACGAGGTCGGCCGGGACCGTGCCACGCGGCGAGCCGTCGGCCGAGGACAGGTCGGCCGTGTCGGGGCCGAGCGCACCGACCTGCGTCGAGGTGCGCACGTGGACGCCGTGGGCCTCGAGCTCCTGCTGGACGCGGATCGCCATCTCGGGGTCGAGCGGGGCCAGGACCTGGTCGGCGAGCTCGACGAGCGTGACGTCGAGACCACGGTGCACGAGGTTCTCCGCGACCTCGACCCCGACGAACCCGCCGCCGATCACGACGGCCGAGCGGGCCGGTGGCCGGGCGGGCGACCGGCCCGGTGACCGGACGGGGCCGGGCATGGTCGTGGCGCGTGAGCCGGCGGGGTCCGTGCCGTCGATCGTGCCGTCGATCGCGGCGACGATCCGGTCGACGTCGGCCACGTCGCGCAGCACGAGGGCGCGCTCCATGCCGGGCGCGGGCGGGACGATCGGGCGGGCCCCGGGGCTCAGCACGAGCCGGTCGTAGGTCTCGACGGACTCCTCGCCCGTGGCGAGGTCGCGGACCGCGACGGTGTGCGCGTCGGCGTCGACGCCTGTGACGCGGTGGCGGACGCGGACGTCGATGCGGAAGCGGGCGGCGAGCGACCCGGGGGTCTGGAGGAGGAGCGCGTCGCGGTCCTCGATGACTCCTCCGGCGTAGTAGGGCAGGCCGCAGTTGGCGAACGAGACGTGATCGCCGGCCTCGAGGACGACGATCTGCGCGTCCTCCGACAGGCGACGAAGACGGGTCGCCGCGGACATGCCTGCCGCGACGCCTCCGACGATGACGATCTTCATGCTTTCCTCCTGGGGGTTGGGAAGCACTATACCCCCGGGGGTATAGTGGGACCACGTCCACCAAGGAGGAAAAGCGTGTGTAGAGCGGTGACCTGCAAGAAGTGCGGCAAGACGACGTGGGCCGGCTGCGGCCAGCACGTCGACCAGGTCATGCGGGGCGTGCCCCGCGCCGACCGCTGCGAGGGCCACGCGGCCGAGGCCAAGGCACCTGCGCAGGGGTCCTTCCTCTCGCGCCTGTTCAAGCGCTGACCCCCCGACCCGACGACCACGAGGAGAACCACCATGTGCAGCCCCGCCCGCTGCGGAACCTGCCGCAAGATCACCTGGACCGGCTGCGGCATGCACGCCGACGAGGTCCTCGCCGAGTTCGAGCCCTCCGAACGCTGCACCTGCCGATGAGCCCGGCGCCCCGGCGCGCCGTGCCCGACGCCGTGCTCGACGCCCTGCCCGTCCAGGTGCGCCGACCTGCGTGGGGGAGGCGACGGCTCGTCGTCGCCGCCGCCGTCGTTCCCGGGCTCCTCGTACTGCTCGTGGAGGCGGGCGGTGGCTGGACCTCCGGCGTCGCACCCCTGTGGCTGGGGCTGCTCGCGGCCGTGGCAGTCGTCGGCGGCCTCACGCTCGCGAGCTACGTCCCGGCCCGGGGCGAGTCCTGGCGGGATACCCTCGGGTGCTCGCCGTGCGCCGTCGTCTCGGGCGGCACGGTGCTCGCCGCCGTGTTCCTGGTGGGCCAGGCGCCGCACCAGACCGGGATGGTGGCGCCCGCGCTGGCTGTTGTCCTGTTCGGGCTCGTGCAGCGCACGAGCAGCACGCGCGACGCGTGCGTGCGATGAGAGGGAGAGTCATGGAGCTCGACAAGGACGAGATGAAGAAGGTCTCGAACCGGCTCAAGCGTGCCCAGGGGCAGCTTGCCGCGGTCGTGCGGATGGTCGACGACGGCGGCGACTGCGCCGACCTCGTGATGCAGCTCTCCGCGGTGTCCAAGGCGCTCGACCGCGCCGGGTTCGCGATCATCGCGTCGGGCATGAAGCAGTGCCTCACGGACGAGGAGAACGGCACGGCGGACGTGCAGAAGCTCGAGAAGCTCTTCCTGTCGCTGACCTAGTGCGAGGGCATCTCGAGGCAGCCGCCGTCGGCGATCGGGCCGCCTGACTCCAGGGCGAGCGCGCCCGGCCGGACGTCTCCGAAGACGCACCCGCCCGGGACGCTCACGCCGATCCCGAAAGCCGTCGTGCCGTCTCCCCAGACGTCCGTGTCGCCCGTGGTCTGGATCGTGGTGAAGCCTGCAGCGGTCAGGGCGTCGACGACGTCCTGCGAGCCGAACGTCGCACCCGACCCGGTCAGCGCCGCCAGCGCCGCCTCGACCGCCGGGACCGAACGCGCCGCGAGAGCCGCGTCCTGCGGGCTGGAGACCCGCTGCCGGTACGCGTCGTTCGAGCGCATGAGCGCGTCGGGGTCGTACGGCACGCAGCCGGTCGGCAGGTGGCCGTCGGTCGCCGGGCAGGCCCCGGTCGGTGACGGCGAGGCCGTCGGTGAGGCCGGGGCGGCTTCGGCCGCGAACCGGTTCCCCGAGCGATCGGCCCAGTTGTCGAGCTGCAGCGCGACCGCGCCGAGCACGAGGACCGCCCCGAGCGCGCCGACCGCCACGATCGTGGCCAGGCTCCCGAGGACCCAGCGCCCTGCGCTCACGAGGCCACGACGAGACGGGTGATCGCGGCGACGGCCTCGTCGTCCCCGGTCGCCGTCGGAGAGTCCGCGCGGGTCATGACGACGAGGGTCGTCGGCTCGGCGCCGGGCCGCCACAGGACGCCCGCGTCGTTGACGACGCCGTAGTCACCTGCGCCGGTCTTGTCCGCGAGCTCGTAGGTGCCGTCGAGGCCTGCGCGGAACCGCTTGCCGGACGTGGTGCTCCGCAGCATCCAGTCACCGAGGCGCGCGGTGGTCAGGGCGCCTGCTCCGCGCTCGAGCAGCAGCGCGGCGTAGATGCGCGCGACGTCGTCCGGCGTCGAGGTGTCGCGGTCGTCTCCCGGCGTCGCCTCGTTGAGCTGCGGCTCGATCCGGTCGAGACGCGTCGCGCGCGCGCCGAGCGAGGCGGCGAAGGTCGTGACGGCCGTCGGGCCGCCGATCTCCCGCAGCAGGAGGTTGCCCGCGGTGTTGTCGCTGAAGCGGAGCGCGGCGTCGGCGAGCTGCGCGGGGGTCATGCGCCAGGTCGTCGTCGCGGACGTCACGGGGGAGTTCTCGACGAGGTCCTGTGGGCCGAACGCGATCTCGTGCGACCAGTACGCGTCGTCGTAGGCCTTGTCCGCGAGCAGTGCCCCCACGGCGATCGGCTTGAACAGCGAGCACATCGGGAAGCGCTCGGCCGCGCGGTAGCCGTAGTCGGCCCGGCCGCCGCCACGCACGCTCACCCCGACCGTGAGCGACCGCGACCGTTCGAGGTCGCGCAGGGCCTCGTCGAGTTCGGGTCGTCCGGCTGCCGACGGCGATCCGGAGGCCGGGGCGGCGACCGCAGGGTCCGTACCGTGCGGAGAGCAGGCGGCCGTGAGCCCCGCAGCGGCGAGCAGGGTGAGGACGGATCGGCGGGAGACCGCTGGGGCGGTCGTGTCTCGAGGAGTCATGCCACGAGTCTCGGAGCGGTGATCGATGCAGACAAAGCACGAAATGCCCCTATCGATGCGAGAGTGGCATCCATGGGTCGATCACTCGATGTCCTGGCAGCGTGCGAGGCATTCGTCGCCGTCGCCGACCGGGAGAGCTTCACGGCCGGTGCCCTGGCAGCGGGCATCAGCCAGTCCGTGGCGAGCCGACGCATCGGGGCCCTCGAGGCCCATCTGGGCGGACGGCTCTTCGACCGGACGTCGCGGCGGGTCGCGCTCACCGGGCTCGGCCGCGGCGTCCTGCCCGGCGCCGCACGGCTCGTCGGTGCGGCCGCCGACCTGGTCGACGACGCCAGGCGCTCTCGTTCGCGCCCGCTGAGCGTGGGCGTCCCTCCGTCGGTGCCACCGCTCGTGCTGGCAGAGCTGTGCGCAGCCGGTGCTGCCGGGCGGCTCCCGCTGGCCCCTGTCGCGGGGAGCCCTGCGGAGCGCGCCGAGGCGTTCCGTTCCGGGCGTACCTCGCTCTTCCTCGAGAACGTCCCCGCGGACCGGGCGCGCTGGATGGCACGGCTCGGGGTCGGCTCCCACCCCGACGACGACGCGACAGGGACGTTCCACCTGGCCGAGCTGCGCCCCTCGCGCGGACGACCGAACGGAGCGCTGCGACGGCTCTGGCTCCAGCCCGAGGACGACGTGCCCCACGTCCGCGACCGGATGGAGCGGGCCCGGGACGAGGCGGGGCTCGCTCCCGTCCAGGTCCGCGTCGCGGAGTCGACCGTGCGAGCGCTGTCCGAGATCCTCGTGTCCGACGACCTGGTCCTCTGCACACGACCCGAGGCCTCGACCTATGACCTGCGGTGGCGCCCCCTCGGTGACCAGCAGCTCGTGCGGGCGTACGCCGTGGGCGCGGCCGACGAGAGCCTCGCGGCGCGGTTCGTCGCACTCTGCTCGGCTGCGGTCGTGACCGTGCTCGGGGCCGACGACGCGAGCGCCCGTGCGACGCAGACCGGGCTGGAGCCCGTCCGTGGGTGATGGGTCGGTGGTCGGGGAGGCCGTCCGGGTGCTCGACGCAGCGGGGCTCCGGGCCTCGGTCCTCGTGCAGGATCTCGGGACGGGCAGGGAGCTCGCGATCGAGCCGGACGTGGCCTACCCGCTCGCCTCGGTCGTCAAGCTCCCGCTCCTGGTCGCGGTCCTCGAGCGGGCAGCAGCGGGGACGATCGACCTGTCGACGGTGGTCACGCTCGGCCGCTCCGAGCGGACGCCGGGGCCGACGGGGCTCTCGCAGTTCGCCCATCCCGCGAGCCTCGCCGTCGAGGACCTGCTGTACCTCGCGACCTGCCTGAGCGACGACACCGCGGCCGACGCCCTGTTCGCGCTGTGCCCACCGAGCGAGGTCAACGCCACGCTGCGCGCGCTCGGGATCACGGACGTGACGCTGCGGCACCCCATCCACGAGCTCCACCGCACGCTCGCGAGCCGCCTCGGCCCGGACGAGCTGCATCTCGCCCTCTCCCTGGCCATCCGTTCGACGACCGAGGGACGGGGGCACCTCGTCCCGCAGCTCGACGTCTCGCAGGCGAACGCGGGCACGACCCGGGGGCTTGTCCGGCTGCTCCGTGAGGTGTGGACCGGACAGCGCCTCGACCGCGCGACGGTCGAGAGGACCCGTGCGCTCCTGGCCAGGAACGTCCTGCGGAACCGGCTCGCACCGGACCTCGAGAGCGACGCGTCGACCTGGTCGTCGAAGACCGGGACGTTCCTGCACCTGCGGCACGAGGTCGGGGTCCTCGAGCACCACGACGGCTCGACGTTCGCGATCGCCGTGCTGAGCGAGTCCACGGTGCCCGCCCGGATCCAACCGGCGGCCGAGCAGGCCCTCGGCTTCGCCGCCCGCTCGCTCCACGACGAGCTGCGCTCGCGACGCTGAGGGGGCTCCCGCAGGCGGACAACCTGCGCCCCGGGGGATGATCGCGGAGGTGAGCAGGACGCCCGGGGCGCGTGACGTCGTCGGGCACGAACGAACCCCGACCTCGCACCTAGGAGCCACCCATGAGCGACGACGCGACCTACGGCAGCCCCGTGTTCGACTGGTCCGTGCTGACGGTCCCGACCCCGCTCGCGATGGTGCGCGGGCAGCTCGGGTTCTCGTGGCTCGAGGTGCTGGGACGGCTCGTGACCCTCGACCAGGACGAGTTCGAGTGGGAGCCCGCGCCGGACGCGCTGCGCGTCGTGCGGCGCGGGGAGGAGCGCTCGCCCCGGACGCTCGGGGTCGGCGAGTGGGTCATGGAGTGGCCTGAGGGGTCGGACTCGCCGCAGCCGCGGACGATCGCGTGGCTCGTCGCGCACCTCACCGAGGCGTTCTTCGAGCGGTGGGAATGGACGTTCGGCGACCGCATCGCCCGGCGGGACGCCGTCGCGTTCTCGGGCGAGGTGGACCCTGCGATCGAAGGTCTGACGCGCTGGGTCGACCTGTGGCGCACCGGCGTCGACTCTCTGCCCGACGACGAGGTGTTCACGGTCGGGCTCAGCCAGGCGACCGAGATCGACGCCCAGGCGCCGTTCGGGCACCTCGTGCTCCACATGAACCGCGAGCTCATCCACCACGGCGCCGAGATCATGGTGCTGCAGGACCTGTACCGGGCGCGGCACGCGGACTGAGTCACCCCGACGACGGCGCGCCACCCCACAGGGCGGCGCGCCGTCGTGCTCCGCGGACAGGACCGTAGCCGTCCTCTCGGCGACGTCGCCGAGGTCGTCGGTCAGCGCCGGGCGATGAAGTGGTACTCGCCGCCCGCGTACGTGCAGGAGCCGACGATGTACCCGCGGTTGCGCCACTCGGCGCGTCCCGCGTTGCAGCTCGCCAGCGTCGTGAAGCCACCGACGACCTGTGAGCTGAGGAGTGCGACCTGCCCGCTGAGAGGTGTGGCCTGGCCGCTGAGGGGCGCCGCGCTCGCCGGAGCCGCAGCTCCGACCAGAGTGGTGACCCCGACTGTTGCGGAGACGAGGGCTCCGATGACCTTGTTTCGCATGTTCTCCCCTGATTCATCCGAATGCCCCGTAGTGGGCACGACGCCCATCGTCGTCACAGAGCTGGACGGCCCGCAACCGGAGAGGCGTCGGCAGGATCACACCCTTCCGGGGGAATCCCCGGCCCGTCGCCGCGGTTGAGAACGGGCATGAGCGAAAAGGTGAAGGTCGACATCTGGTCCGACGTTGCGTGCCCCTGGTGCTACGTCGGCAAGCGCCGTTTCGAGACGGCGCTGGCCGGGTTCGCGGGCCGCGACGACGCCCCCGAGGTGGAGATCGAGTACCACTCGTTCGAGCTCGCGCCGGACACCCCGGTCGACTTCGAGGGGACCGAGGTCGACTTCCTGGCCAAGCACAAGGGCATGCCCAAGGGGCAGGTCGAGCAGATGCTCGGACAGATGACGACGGTCGCCGCTGCGGAGGGCCTCACGTACGACTTCGACGCCCTCCAGCACACCAAGACCCTCAAGGCGCACGAGCTGCTGCACCTCGCGAAGTCGCGCGGCAAGCAGGTCGAGATGAAGGAGCGCCTCCTCAAGGCCTACTTCGAGCAGGGACGCCACGTCGGCCGCATCGACGAGCTCGTCGCACTGGCGACCGAGGTCGGGCTCGACGCGGACGAGGTCCGCACGGCCCTCGAGAACGGCGACTTCGCGGACGACGTCGAGCAGGACATCGCGCAGGCGCGCGCCTACGGCATCAGCGGCGTCCCGTTCTTCGTGTTCAACGGCAAGTACGGGGTCTCGGGCGCGCAGGACCCGGCCGTCTTCACGCAGGTCCTCGACCAGGTCGTCGCGGACGCCGCCGAGTCCGTGGCCTGACGCCCCGGTTCGACCGTGGCCTCGGACGCCTCCACCTACCACGTGGAATGCGACCGAGATCACAACAGGAGCGGTAGCGAATGCGACCGAGTATCAGCCAGACTGTCGGAAACCCGCAGCGTCGCTGGTCCCGGTGGCCCCGCAGGCGTCCGCCCGTCGAGACGGCCGGCCATCCCACCACCCACGAGCACCGCAGCACGTGACATCAGGAGATCCCATGACTGACACCCAGGAAAACCTCTTCCACTCGATCGCGAACCCGCGCCGCACGACCCTCATGACGGTCTCGGCCGCCGAGGCCGCCGCGCCGTTCACGATGGTCGGCAGCGACGACGGCGCTGTGTGCGTCGACGGGGTGTGCGCTCTCCCCGAGTGATCACCGGCCGATTCTCGGCCTACCGCCGACAGATGCCCGGCCCGGCCCTGCGCCGGGTGTGACGAACGGGTCGCCGCGTGCGACCGCTGACCACCCGTTCGTCACACCCGGGGCGGGGCCGCGCCTGTCTGATCGGCAGCGCGAGCGACTCAGCCCCGGTGGTGGCGGCCCATCGGCACGAGCGTCGGGGTCCCCGTGATCGGGTCGGGCACGACGAGCGAGTCCAGGCCGAACACCTCGCGCACCATCTGCGCGTCGACGACGTCGCCCGGTGCCCCCTCGGTGTGCACCGTGCCGTCGCGCATCGCGACGAGGCGGTCGGAGTAGCGGCACGCCATGTCGAGGTCGTGCAGCACCATGACGACCGTGGTCCCGCGCGAGGTGTTGAGGTCGACGAGGAGGTCGAGCACGTCGATCTGGTGGGCGATGTCGAGGAACGTCGTCGGCTCGTCGAGCAGCAGCAGGTCGGTGCGCTGAGCGAGCGCCATGGCGATCCATACGCGCTGCCGCTGCCCGCCCGACAGCTCGTCCACGGACCGCTCGGCGAGGTCGAGCGTCCCGGTCGAGGCGAGCGCGTCGGCCACGGCCTCGTCGTCGTCCGCGGTCCATCGCCGGAACCAGCCCTGGTGGGGGTAGCGGCCGCGACCCACGAGGTCCGCGACGGTGATGCCGTCGGGGGCCACGGGACTCTGCGGCAGCAGGCCGAGCGTGGTCGCGACCTGCTTGGTGGGCAGCGTGCGGATGTCCTCGCCGTCGAGCAGGACGGCCCCGCCCACGGGCTTGAGCAGGCGCGCGAGGCCGCGCAGCAGCGTCGACTTGCCGCACCCGTTGGAGCCGACGATCGACGTGATCTTCCCGGCCGCGATCGTGAGGCTGAGGTCCTCGACGACGAGGCGCTCGTCGTAGGCGAGCGACACGTGGTCGGCCGCGAGCGTGTGCGTCCCGGCGGTGCGCGCGCCCCCGGAGGTCTCGGGGTGGTCGGTCATTCTCAGCCTCCGCGTCCGGAACGGTTGGTGCGCACGAGCAGCCACAGCAGGTAGGGGGCGCCGACGATGCCCGTGACGACGCCGACGGGCAGCGTCACGTCGGGGATCGCGAACTGTGCGACGAGGTCGGACCCGAGCACGAGCAGCGCGCCCACGAGGGCCGCGGGCACGAGCGCGAGCCGCCCGTCGCCGAGCGTGCGGCGCGCGATGGGGGCCGCGACGAGCGCGACGAACGCGACCGGGCCCACGACCGCGACGGCCGAGCCCGCGAGGCCCACGGCCACGAGGATCAGCAGGAGACGGGAGCGTTCGACGCGGATGCCGAGCGCAGCCGCGGCGTCGTCACCCAGCTCGAGCGAGCGCAGCCGCGGAGCCAGGTAGGCCGTGAGCGGTGCGAGCACCACGAAGCAGACGAGCAGCGGGTTGAGCGTCGACCAGTCGGAGCGGGCGAGCGAGCCCGTGATCCACACGAGCGCGGCCTGCGCGTCGCGCACGTCGCTCGTCGTGAGGACCCACGAGACCACGCTCATGCACAGGGCCGCGACGCCGATCCCGATCAGGACGAGCCGGTACCCGGCCACGCCGCCGCGCCACGCGAGCAGGTAGATCGCGACGGCCGCGACGAGCGACCCGACGAGCACCAGCCCCGTGAGCGCGAGCCCGCTGATGCCCAGCACGACGACGCCCAGGACTCCCGCGGCGCTCGCGCTCTGCGTGATCCCGATGATGTCGGGGCTCGCGAGCGGGTTGCGCACGATCGACTGGAAGAGCGCGCCCGACAGGCCCAGCGCGGCCCCCACGACCAGGGCCGTGAGGAGACGCGGCAGGCGCAGCTCGACGATCACGAACTGCGTGAGGACGTCGGCGCGGCCCAGGACGGTGTCGAGGATGCCGGACAGCGGGACGGACGCGTCGCCCAGCGTCATCCCGACCGCGGCGAGCACGACGAGCGCGACCGACAGGCCCGTCACGAGCCGCGCCTCGCGCGAGCGCCCGCGGTGACGCGAGGCCCGGGCGACGTCGACACCCTGGTGGGCGGCGCCGTCGGGCAGGCCGTGCGGGGCCGTGGCCGGGGCGCTCACAGCGACACCGTCTTCCCGCGCCGCACGAGCGCGATGAACAGGGGTGCGCCCACGACCGCCGTGACCACGCCCGCCTGCAGCTCGCCAGGGCGCGCCACGACGCGCCCGATCACGTCGCACCCGATGAGCAGCACGGGCGCCGCGACGGCCGCGTACGGCAGCACCCACCGGTAGTCCAGCCCGACGACGTAGCGCGCCACGTGCGGGACGACGAGCCCCACGAAGGCCACGGGTCCCACGGCCGCGGTCGCGGCCCCGCACAGCAGCACGATCGCGACGCCAGCGACCACGCGCGTGCGGGTCACGTCCTGCCCGAGGCCGCGTGCGACGTCGTCTCCCAGGGCCAGGCCGTTGAGCGAGCGTCCGAGCGCGAGCGCCAGCACCAGGCCCACGACGACGAACGGCAGCACCTGCCACACGACGGCCGAGCCGCGCGCCGCGAGCGATCCGACCTGCCAGAAGCGCATGAGGTCGAGCGCGGCGCGGTCGACCAGGAGGACCGCCGTCACGACCGACGTCAGCGCCGCCGTGACGGCAGCACCGGCGAGGGCGAGCTTGACCGGGGTCGCGCCCTCGCGCCCCACGCTCGCGACCCCGTAGACGATCGAGGCAGCGACAGCGGCTCCGACGAACGCGAACCACACGTAGCCGCCGACCTGCGAGACCCCGAAGAACGAGATCGCGCCGACCACGAAGAGCGACGCGCCCGCGCTGATGCCGAGCAGGCCCGGGTCGGCGAGCGGGTTGCGCGTCAGGCCCTGCATGAGCGTGCCCGCGGCGCCGAGCGCGGCCCCCGCGACGAGGCCCACGAGCGTGCGGGGCACGCGCTTCTCGATCACGACGAGGTGGTCGGGGTTGGTCGGGTCGTAGCTCGTGAGGGCGTCCATGACGACGCTGAGCGGCAGGGCGTTGGCCCCGACCGCGAGGCTCAGCGCGCACACCGCGGCGAGCGCCACGACCAGGACCACGAGCCCGACGACGAGACGCCGAGCACGGGCCGGGCGACGAGAGGTCGCCCGGCCCGTGCCGGCGTCTGTGCTGTGGGTCGTGCTCATGAGTGGTGTGAGACTACGACACCTTCTCGGCGGCGGTCGCGAGCTGCGGCACGTACTGGTCCAGCATCCACGGGATGGACAGGACCGTGGGGGCGCTCGACGCCATGACGAACGACTCGCCCACGATCGGGGCGAAACGGCCCTCGGCGACCGCGGGCATCGCGGCGATGACCGGGTCGGCCACGAACGTGTCGACGTCGGCCTGCGTCGCGAAGTACATGATGAGGACGTCGGTCTCGATCTTGGAGACGTTCTCGTAGCTCAGCGGGTACCAGAAGGTCCCGGACGACGGGTCGGCGTCGAGCTCCGCGACGCTCGGCGAGAGCGTCATGCCGAGGTCCTCGACGACCTGCACGCGCGGGTCCCCGGCGCGGTAGACGTTGAGCTGGTCGGCCGTGTTGGCGGCCGCGTAGAAGAAGGACTTGTCCTTGATGACCGGGTAGGCGTCCGACTGCGCGGCGATGCCGGCGTCGGTCTCCTCGAGCAGGGCGTCGGCCTCCTCGGACAGGCCCAGGGCCTCGCCGACGATGTCGAGCTGGTCCTGCCACGACAGGGACCACGGCTCGTCGGGGTACGCGACGACGGGTGCGATCTTGGAGAGCTTGTCGAACTCCTCCTGCGTGATGCCCGAGTAGGGGGCCAGGATGACGTCGGGCTTGGCGGCCACGACCTCCTCGAACGGCACCTCGCTCGTGTCGCCGCCCGAGAGGAGGGTCGGCGTCTCGGCGCCCATCTCGTCGAGCGTCGAGGCGACCCAGGGGAGCACGCCGTCGGCGTTGCCGCCGTACTTGTAGGCGGGCATCGCGACGGGCACGACGCCGAGCGCGAGGACGGCGTCCTGCGTCGACCAGCCCCAGGTCACGACGCGCTCGGGCTTCTCCTCGATGACGGCCTCGCCGAGAGCGCTGTCGATCGTCACGGGGAAGGCGCCCTCGGACGCGGTGCTGTCGGCTGCGGGCGACGAGGCGTCGCCGGTGGACCCGCCGGAGCAGGCTCCCAGGGCGAACGCGGTGGCGACGGTCGCGGCGACCAGCGCTGCGGGCCGGAGCCGTCGAGAGACGGTGCGAGACATGATGCTCCTCGGTCGGTGCTGCACGGGGGTGGTGGTGCTAGAGGTAAGGCTAACCTCATGACCTGGGAGCCCTCGACGAAGGGGGCCCGCGCGACCCAGTGGGATGGTTCACAACGTGCTGTCATCTCCCGGCCGGGGTGTGTCGCGGAACTGCCGTCCGGGGGTGGTCGGTGTGCTGGTGCCGAGCACGAGGTTGCGGTCGTTATGACCGGCTTGGTGACCGCAACCTCGTGCTCGACCGCACGGAACCTCGTGCTCGGCAGTTCGATGTCAGCCGCACGGTCGACCGACGCCCACCGCATGGTCGGCGGTGAAGGGCCGGAGGGTCGGCTCGTCGACCACCCGACCCCGACCCGCTCAGTTCCCCCGGTGGTCCTGGATCGAGAGCCTCGGACCGCGCCGCGGCGCGTGCCCCAGTCCCGACACCTCGAGCAGCCGCACGACCCGGTACCGGTGCGGCGCGTAGGGCGCGAGCAGCGCCAGCATCCCGGCGTCGTCGGTCCGTTCGCCGGTCAGCGCCCACCCGACGGCCTTGGCCAGGTGGAAGTCCCCGACCGACACCGCGTCCGCGTCCCCGAGCGCCCGCTGCGCCACCTCCGCGGCCGTCCACACCCCGACCCCGGGCACGAGCTGCAACCGCGCCTGCGCCGCGGCCGGGTCCATCACCGCGCACTCCTCGAGCCGCCGGGCGACGCGTGCGCACTCGACGACGGTCCGCGCCCGCCGCGGGTCGACGCCGGCCCGGTGCCAGTCCCACGTGGGGATCGTCGCCCAGGTCCGTGCGTCGGGCACCACGCGCATGCCGTCGGGCGCAGGCCCCGGCGCGGGCGTCCCGTAGCGAGCGAGCAACCAGCGCCACGCGTGGTGCGCGGTCACGACCTGCACCTTCTGCTCCAGGACGGCAGGCACCAGGGCCTCGAGCACCCGCCCGGTGCGGGGGACACGCAGCCCGGGGTGGCGGCGGTGCGCGTCGCGGAGGCGAGCGGGAGGCTCGAAGGAGGCTGCGTCGTCGGGCTCGCCGAGGAGCGACGGGAGCGACGCGGCGAGCTCGCCTGCCCCCGGCCCCCACGCCTGCCCGACGACGTCACGCGCCCCCGCCTGCACCAGCCGGTAGGTCACGGGGCCGGTGGGGAAGAGGCTCGTGCGCCAGGTCCCGGCGTGCGGGCCGCCCGGCACGACGCGGAACGTGGGGTCGTAGGGGCCGCGGGCGAGCTTCGCGAGCGTCGACCGCAGGTCGAGCGGGCGCTCGGAGCGCAGGGCGAGGGGGAGCGGGTCGGCCGGTCCCGACCGGACGAGCGCCGGTGCGGGGAGCGGGGACGCGGTCATCGCCCCAGTGTCGCACCGCCACCTGGGCCCTCGGCCTGGCTGGCCGCCAAGCAGGTTCGCCGAGAACGGGATCGAGGTCGCCGTGAGCCCCGGAACGACCGCAACCTCGTTCTCGGCGGCCCGGGCGGCCCGGGCGCACCGGGCGCACCGGGCGGCCCGGTCGGCTCAGCCGGCGGTCAGCTGTGCGGCCAGGCCCGCCCGGTCGATCTGCCCGCGGCGCGCCGCAATGCCCTTCCGCGGAACCTGTCGGCGTTGCTAGGGTCCGAGCCTCACGACGTGTAGCTCAGCAGGAGAGCACCGGGCTCTGGTCCCGGAGGGCGCGGGGGCAGTACCCGCCACGTCGGCCATCGCCATCGTCGTCGTCGCCGTCGCCGTCGCCGTCGTCGCCGGTGTCGCTCGGCGTCGGCTCTGCAGGAGAAGGAGAAGCGACCGTGTCGTACGCCCATGACCGCCTGGCGGCCGCGCTCGTCACCGCGGCGGCCCATCATGACGCCGAGACGCGCACACGTGCGGCAACTCGTGTCCGGGACTGGTCCCGGCACCTGAGGGCCGTCGCCCGGGGCGATGTCGAGGTCGGCTCCCGAGCCCCCGCCAAGGAGTTCCCGGCGTGGGTCACGCTCGACGTCCTGCACGGCGGCTTCGCGACGGGAGAACCGTCGGCCGGGGGTGCCCTCTCCTCCGAGGAGCGGCAGACCGCGCGCCGTTGGGGTGTCTCGGAGACCCGCCAGGCGCTCCTGGCGGGGGCGCTCACGGAACGCGGTCTTGCCGACCTCGACGAGATGCTCCGCTCGGGCCGGTTCACGGTCGTGCACCCCGAGAACGCCGCCCTCCTCGTCGTGGCCTGGCTGGTGCGCGCCGGGGACATCGACGGGGCGGCCCGTCTGGTCGCGGAGATCGCGCCCTACGGGGACCGGCTCCGCTTCCTCCCTGCTGGCCGTCCGGTCTCGGTGACGCCCGGCGGAGTCGTCCACCGATACACGGCGGGCGACGTGCACGAGCGTCTCGTCCGTCGCCGGCCCCACCGGCAGGTGGAGGCGCAGCGCGAGGCGCTCGACGTCTGGAACCCGTTCGCCGACCGTCTGCTGGCGCTCTGGGTGGAGACGGTCGAGGACGGCGTGGTCGACGCTGTGCGGCCTGCGGGGTGGCGCGACCGGGTCCGGGCGGCCGCACAGGAGCACGCGACGCTGAGCGCTGAGCACACGCTGTGCACCGCGCACGGCAACCCCAAGAAGAACCTCGGCGCGCTCGTGCGGGCCACGAGGTCCGTGGCAGCGGGCGCGCCGCTCGTCGCCAGGGACCGGGGTCGTCTCCAGGCCGCTGTCGACGGCATGACGAGGAAGCGAGGGGCTCCGGGCTCCTCGTTGCTGCAGGCGATCCGAGAGGCCCAGGCGCACGCGGGGGAGGCGCCCTCGCACGCGGCCGTGGCCGGGATCGTGGCCGGGCGGGTTGCACGGCGCCCGGCCTGGTCCGGGATCGAGGACGTCGACGCCCTCGTGACGCAGGTCGCTGCGGACGAGGAGACACGCCACGTTCCCGCAGGGACGGTCGTGCCCCGGCAGATCGCCCGGGTCGTCCGCCTCGCGCGCTCCGCGCCGCTGGACGACCTCCTGTGCGAGGGGGACGTGCCCTCCGCGGAGGTCCTGGCGCAGCTCGTCCCTCAGGTGGCCGGTGCGGTGGTCTCCCGCGGGTTGGACGACGACCTGAGCCGCGTGATTGCCGAGAGCTACCGTGCCTTCCGGGCCCGGCGTTCGGTGCTCCTGCGCAACCTCGCAGCGCAGGTGCGCTTCGCGGAGCTGCCCTGGGTCGCGGCAGTCGACGGGCACAGGGCCTCAGGGTCGGTGGGAGCTCCCGAGGGGCTCGCTGTCGCGAGGGAGTTGGCGGGCTCGTGCTTGAGGCGCTTTCCGGAGCGCATCGTGCCGAACACGCTCGTCGTCGAGCTGGAGGCGCTGCTGGCGGACGCCGGCATCGACTCACCACTCGTCCCCGAGCTCGCGGCGGACATCTTCGAGGGGGCCTTCTCGCGCCGGTTCATCGAGGCCGCGTCACGCACGAGCGAGATCGCCGGGGCGCTCTACCAGGACTACTTCGGGATCCGCGAGGATCTCGCGGAGGTCGTGCGGGCCGCCGGCGGCCCGCGGGCGCGCACGTGGTTCGCGGACCTGTGCCGTCGGCGGGCAGCGGCGATCGGGGCGTCGGACGCGGACCTGCGGTTCGTCGTGAACGGCATGGTCATCGAGCAGGCGCAGATCCTCACGACGCACAACCTCGCGGCCCTGGTGTCTGTCGGGGCGGTCGCGCCGGACGACTTCGGCCCGCTCGCGCGAGCGGCCTTTGCCGAGGCGCGTCGGGGGGTTGTTGGCGGGCGCACCCAGTGGTCGCGCGGCGACCGGCACGCGGCGGCGAATACGATCAAGAACGCCGCGTACGCGTGGCGGCAGTCGGTGTTCTTCCTCGCGGGGGCCCGGCCCGACGAGCAGCACGAGCTCGTCCACTGGTTCGGGGCCGTCACGTCGGCGCACTCGGACGAACAGGCGGCCGCGCTGGGGCCCGTGGTCGCGGATCTCGCACGGGTCCTCGCCGGTGGGCCGCGTCCATCACTCCCATTCGTCGGGTGGGCCGCGGGTCCGCACCCGATGCTCGTCGATGTCGTGCCCGCGCCGGGGCGCAGGATCGACGAGCGCTGAGGACGGGGCCGATCTCGGAGCGGCCTCGACTCCGTTCTCGAACGGTTCGGGAGAGGTCCGCGAGGCTCAGCCCGCAGCGAGCTGCGCGGCCAGGCCCGCCCGGTCGATCTGCATCCAGTGCTCGACGATCCGTCCGTCCTCGACCCGGTACACGCAGCTCGCGACCTGGACCACGGGTCGCCCCGTCGGGGCGTGGCCGTCGATCTCTCCCAGGTGGTTCCCCTCCTGGGTCCAGCGCACGTAGACCTTGTCGCCCGCGGCGAGGACCTCGTCGATCGTGAGCCGGAACGGGCCGTAGGCCGCGATCATCTCCTCGACGTGCTCGGCGTACTGCTCGGGCGTGCGTTCGACCGTGGTGGGGTCCTCGGCCTGGACCTGGTGCGCGCGCACGAGGGGGGCCATGAAGTCGCCCGCCCGGTGCGGGGCCGTGCCCGAGCGGACGACGGCGAAGAACTCACGGACCAGGGCCTCGGGTGGGGGAGTGCTCAGGGGACATCCTGCCGAGCCGCCGCCCGGTCCGGCGGCGTTCGTCCAGAACGGGTTTGGGGGGGG
>NZ_JACSQE010000004.1:122717-149611 GCF_014836745.1 Oerskovia gallyi | reverse complement strand
GACGCGGTGGCGACCTCGAACCCGTTCTCGGCAGCTCGCGAGGGTCAGTCGAAGAGCGTCGACTCGGTCCAGGCGTCCGCGGCGGCCTTGGACGCGGCGCTCGCCCCGACCTTGGCGGCCGGACGGCCCGCAGCGACCGGCCGCTTGGCCGCCGGTGCAGCCACGAGGTCGTCGGTCCCCGCGAGCGTGGCCCGCTCCTCGCCGCGTCCCGCGGCCCAGTCCTGCGCCGCGAGCCCGGCGAGCTGGTCGGCCCGCTCGTTGAAGTGGTTGCCGACGTGCCCGCGCACCCACCGGAACCGTACGGGCCCGGGGCGCGCCTGGATCGCGGCCTCGATGCCCTGCACGAGCTCGAGATTCTTCACGGGGCTGCCGCCGGCTGTCCGCCAGCCCTTGCGCTTCCAGCCCTCGAGCCACTCCGATGCGCACTTGATGGCGTACTGGGAGTCGGACTCGATCAGGAGCGGTTCGGCGCTGGGGTGGGCGCGTACCGCTTCGAGCAGAGCCTGGAGCTCCGCGATCTGGTTCGTCCCGGAGGCTGCGCCACCGGAGTCGAAGGTTCCGTCGTGGTTGATCCACGCCCAACCGATCGCTCCACCCGGGTTGACCAGGCACGAGCCGTCGGTGCTGACAGTGATCACTTGTGCGTCCTCGCTCATCGGAGTCGGAAGTCCGTCGCGCCCATTGTCCCCGACTTTCCGGGGCGTCGGGACCGCGGCTCGCACACCCGCGGGTGATGTCAGAGCGAGCGTGACCCAGACCTCACGCTGGTTCTGACAACGAGCGACGCCCGACGCCGTCGCGCACCCGGGCGCGCGAGGCGGGCTCCGTCGTCGGGCCGTCGCGGGCGGTGTCAGAACGAGCGTGACCCAGAGCTCACGCTGGTTCTGACAGCTCGGGCCGGTACACGCACAGCGCCCCCGCCCCCACCGGTGACCGGGGGAGCGGGGGCGCCACGTGACCAGGGCTCAGCTGACGCCGAGCAGGTCGATCACGAAGACGAGCGTCTTGCCGGACAGGCGGTGGCCGCCACCGGCCGGGCCGTAGGCGAGCTCCGGGGGGCAGACGAGCTTGCGGCGCCCGCCGACCTTCATCCCCGGGATGCCCTGCTGCCAGCCGGCGATGAGGCTGCGCAGCGGGAAGTTGATGGACTGGCCGCGGCTCCAGGACGAGTCGAACTCCTCGCCGGAGTCGTACTCGACGCCCAGGTAGTGGACGTTGACGGTCGAGCCGGGCTGCGCCTCGGCGCCGTCGCCGACGATCAGGTCGGTGACCTCGAGCTCGGTGGGGGCCGGGCCCGCGGGGGCGTCGACCTCAGGACGGGTGCGTTCGGTGTTCTCGGACATGTTCCGATCCAACCACGCCCCGCCGCGGCGCGGGCTGTCGCAACTCCCGCGAACCGCAGAACCGTGCGGAAAAGTTGGGGATCCCGAAACCCACGGAGGCCCATTTCTTGCCATGATGAACGCATGACTCCCCCCGCCACCCCGACCTCCGGCGTGCCCGCGAACGCAGGTGCGGACCGCCGTCGGACACCTCAGGACATCCGCCGCTGGCGCCGCTACCTGGCCGACGAGCGTGCCGAGGCCGCGACCTACCGTGACCTGGCCTCGCGCCGCACGGGCGAGGAGAAGCAGATCCTCCTGGCGCTCGCCGACGCCGAGAAGCGGCACGAGGACCACTGGCTCGCGCTGCTCGGCGACGACGTCGGCAAGCCGCTGCGCGGCGACTGGCGCACGCGGTCGCTCGGGCTGTTCGCGCGCCGGCTCGGCGGGGTGTTCGTGCTCGCGCTCGCGCAGCGGGCCGAGGCCCGGTCGTCGTACGAGACCGACGTCGACGCGACCGCCACGATGGCGGCCGACGAGCGCATCCACGAGGAGGTCGTGCGCGGCCTCGCGACGCGCGGGCGCATGCGCATGTCGGGGACGTTCCGGGCCGCGGTGTTCGGCGCGAACGACGGCCTGGTGTCCAACCTCGCGCTGATCCTCGGGATCGGGGCGTCGGGTGCGTCGAACGCGACCGTGCTGCTGTCGGGCCTCGCAGGTCTGCTGGCGGGCGCCCTGTCGATGGGTGCGGGCGAGTACGTGTCGGTGCGCTCGCAGCGCGAGCTGCTCGACGCGTCGACGCCTTCGCCGCTGGCGTCCGCGGCCCTGCCGCACCTCGACGTCGACGCCAACGAGCTCGCGCTCGTCTACCGGGCGCGGGGCCTCGCACCCGACGAGGCCGAGAGGCACGCGGGCGAGGTCCTGTCGACGTACACGGCCGCGACCGTGATCGCGCCGGCGGTGGAGGGGGACGAGTTCGAGACGCACGGCTCTGCGATGGGCGCCGCGGTGTCCTCGTTCCTGTTCTTCGCGTCGGGCGCGCTCATCCCCGTGCTGCCGTACCTGTTCGGCCTCCAGGGCGGGGTCGCGGTGCTCGTCGGGAGCGGACTCGTGGGGCTCGCGCTGCTCGGGACGGGCGCCACGGTCGGGCTGCTGTCGGGCGCCTCGCCGATCAAGCGGGCGCTGCGCCAGCTCGCGATCGGGTTCGGCGCCGCGGCCGCGACGTACGCGCTGGGCCTGGTCTTCGGGGCGACGGTCGCGTAGCCGCTCCTGAGGCCCGACGGCGGAGCGCGCCCTTCTGGCGGCGGCTCGCCCGGGCGGTGCCGGGCGGGCGCGTGCGGCCGAGGCGATCTCCCGGAGGGTCGTGCTTCTGCGGAGCGGCAACGATTGTTGCCGCTCCGCAGAAGTGCACCTTCCTGGTGGCTGGTGGCCCGGGCCTCAGCGCTAGACGACCAGGCCCAGCAGCAGGATCACGACCAGCGCCACGACGGACAGCACGCACTCCATGACGGACCACGTCTTGAACGTCTGGCCCACGGTCATGCCGAAGTACTCCTTGATGAGCCAGAAGCCGGCGTCGTTGACGTGGGACAGGAACACCGATCCCGCGCCGATCGCGAGGACGAGCAGCGCGGCATGCGTGGGCTCGAGGCCCACAGCGAGCGGGGCCATGATCCCGGCGGCCGTGATGGTCGCGACCGTCGCGGACCCGGTCGCGACGCGGATGAGGGCAGCGACGAGCCAGCCCGCGAGGAGCGGTGAGAGGTTCGCGTCGGAGATGCCGCTCGCGATGACGTCGCCCACGCCCGAGTCGACGAGCGTCTGCTTGAACCCGCCACCCGCGCCCACGATGAGCAGGATGCCCGCGATCGGGGCGAAGGACTTGTCGACGAGCGTGCTGATCTCGTCGCGCGTGCGGCCCATCGCGCTGCCGAACGCCACGAGCGACACGAGCGAGGTGATGAGCAGCGCGACGAGCGGGGTCCCGATGAACTCGAGGCCCTTGCCCACGGGCGTGTCGAGGGTGCCGGTCGTCTCGACGACGGTCCGGGCCAGCATGAGGATCACGGGCAGCAGGACCACGGTGACGGCGACCGCGAAGCTCGGGCGCGGGGCGTCCTGGTCACGCTCGGACACACCCAGGACGGTCGTGGGAGGGGGCAGCTTGACCCACACGGCGAGCGGCTTGGCGAGCAGCGGCCCGGCGACGATCACGGTCGGCACCGCGACGAGGAGGCCGAGCCCGAGCGTCAGGCCGAGGTTGGCGCCGAGGGCATCGATCGCGAGCAGCGGGCCGGGGTGCGGGGGCACGAGGCCGTGCAGCGCCGAGAGCCCAGCGAGGGCCGGGATGCCGACGAGGATCGGGGAGACCTTGGACCGGCGGGCCACCATCATCACGACGGGGATGAGCAGGACGACGCCGACCTCGAAGAACAGCGGGATGCCGATCACGAACGCGATGAGCGCCATGGCCCACGGCAGACGTTGCACGGGCGTGCGCGCGAGGATCGTGTCGACGATCTGGTCGGCGCCGCCCGAGTCGATGAGCATCTTGCCGATGATCGCGCCGAGCGCGATGAGGACGCCGACCCCCGCGACGGTCGAGCCGAGCCCGGCCGAGAAGCTCACGAACGCGCTCACGAAGTCGATGCCCGCGACGATCGCGAGGACCGCCGAGCCGATCATGAGGGACAGGAACGGGTGGAGCTTGAGCCACACGATCAGGACGATGATCGTCGCGATCCCGACGACCGCCGCGAGGATCAGCTGGGCCGTCCCGGCGTCGGTCGTGGGGGTCTCGGTGGCTGCGCGCAGGGTGCCCGCGGCGAGCGGGTGCGAGGCGAGGGTGAGCATCATCGCTCCTCGGTGTCGGTGTCGGTGCGGGGGTCGCCCGCCAGGTGGCGGGGCGAGCGGGGGATCGTGGGGTGGGGCAGGGCGCTGGTCGCGAGGATCCGGTCGACGAGCTCCTCGGGCGGGGTGCCGACGTCGAGCGTGATCCCGTCCTCGTCGTCCGCGAGGGGTTCGAGCGTCGCGAGCTGGGACGGCAGGAGCGACGCGGGCATGAAGTGCCCGCTGCGGTGGGTCATGCGCTCCTCGAGGAGCTCGGGGCTCCCGGTGAGGTGCACGAACCGCACGCGGCCGTGGGCCGTGCGGAGCAGGTCGCGGTAGGTGCGCTTGAGCGCCGAGCAGGTCACGACGGCGGAGTCGCCCTCGGCGGCTTGCTCGTCGAGCCAGTCGCGCATCGCCCGGAGCCAGGGCCATCGGTCCTCGTCGGTGAGCGGGGTGCCCGCGCTCATCTTGTCGATGTTGGCCTGCGGGTGGAACTCGTCGGCCTCGGCGTAGGGGCGGTGCGTGCGCTCGGCGATCAGGGTCGCGACCGTGGTCTTGCCCGATCCTGCGACGCCCATGATGACGAGGTGCACGGGTTCGGTCTCGCTCCCCGGTGTCGGGGCGGGGCTGACGTCTGTGTCCATGAGGGGTTCCTTGGCCTGTCGACTGCTGCGTCGTGCGCGGACCTCTGCGGCCGCTGTTCGAGCATGCATGATTGGTATCACCTTTGGCAAACAATGGTGTTACCAATGGCGGACGCCGTAGGCTCGACCCATGTCCGCGACGGTGCTCCACAGCTCGGTGACCGACGTCCTCGGTCAGCGCATCACCGCAGGTCACCTCCCCGCGGGCAGCACGCTGACCCTCGACGGGATCGGCACCGAGTTCGGCGTCTCCCGCACCGTGACCCGCGAGACCATGCGCCAGCTCGAAGCGCTCGGCCTCGTGCGCTCGGGCCGACGCATCGGCCTCGTCGTCCTCCCCGAGCAGGACTGGAACGTCTACGACGCCCGCATCATCCGCTGGCGCCTCGCCGGACCCGGCCGCGACGCCCAGCTCAGGTCCCTCACGGAGCTGCGCTGCGCCGTCGAACCCCTCGCCGCGGCCGGCGCCGCCCGGCACGCGACCCCCGAGGCCCGCACCGAGGCCGTCGAGCTCGCCGCGCGCATGCGCGAGCTCGGCGAGGCCGGGCGCCTCGAGGAGTTCCTCCAGCTCGACATCCGCCTGCACGCCCTGCTCCTGCGCTCGTGCGGCAACGAGATGTTCGCGGCGCTCACCGAGGTCGTCGGCGAGGTCCTCGCCGGGCGCACGCACCTGGGCCTCATGCCGCAGGCGCCCGTCGCCGAGGCCCTCGACGAGCACGAGGCCGTCGCCCGCGCCGTCGCGGCGGGAGACCCCGTCGAGGCCGAGCGCGCCATGGCGGCCCTCGTGGGCGAGGTCCGGGCGGCGCTCGCGGAGTGAGCCGGGCGACCGCGGGCCGTCGCGCGGACGGCCCGACGGCGTCGGGCACCGCGCGCGGAGGACCCACCTCCTGAGACGGTCGCCCCGGGAGACGGTTTTCTGGCCGGTGCGAGGTAGCCTCGTCGGTCGTGCCCCGCCTCGACGGCATCCTTGCCGACACGACCCCGCTCCGCGTCTCCCCGCCCTTCCGCCGGCTGTGGTGGGGGCTCGGGATCTCCAACCTCGGTTCCCAGCTCACGGTCGTCGCCGTGGGCCTGCAGGTCTACGCGCTCACGGGCTCGACGCTCGCGGTCGGCGTGCTCGGGATCTTCGCGCTCGTGCCCCTCGTGGCGCTCGGCCTGTACGGGGGCGCGCTCGTCGACGCGTACGACCGCCGCAAGGTCGCACTCCTCGCGTCGTGGGCGCTGTGGGTCGTCACGGGGCTGCTCGCACTCCAGGCGTGGCTCGACGTCGGGTCGGTCGGGGTCCTGTACGGGCTCGTCGCGCTCCAGTCCGCGGCGTTCGCGATCAACAACCCCGCACGCTCGGCGATCATCCCGCGCCTGGTCGAGCCCCGGCTGCTGCCCGCCGCGAACGCGCTCCAGACAATCTCGTGGAGCATCGCGCTGACCGTCGGACCGCTGCTCGGGGCGTTCCTCGTGGCGCTGTGGGGGTACGGGATCGCGTACACGATCGACGCGGTGCTGTTCGCGGCGGCGCTGTGGGCCGTGTGGCGGCTGCCGTCGATCCCGCCGGTCCTCACCAGCGACGTGTCGGAACCAGCGAGCACTCCGGGCCACGGTGGTCCTGACAACCCTGCGGGGGATGGAGCGGCGCCCCGCCGCAAGGTCGTCGGCATCAGCTCGGTGGTCGACGGCCTGCGCTACCTCGCGACCCGGCCCAACGTCCGCACGACCTTCCTGGTCGACCTCGCCGCGATGATCCTCGCGTTCCCGCGCGTGCTGCTGCCCGCGGTCGGCGTCCTGTTCATCGGGGGCGGCGAGACCACGACGGGCGTCCTGAGCGCGGCCTTCGCGGTCGGTGCGGTGCTCGCCGGGGTGTTCTCCGGGGCCCTGTCGCGCGTGCGTTGGCAAGGGCTCGTGATCGCGTGGGCCATCACGGCGTGGGGCCTGTCGATCGCGGCGTTCGGCGCGGTGCTCCTCGTCGTCGGGCGGAATGAACCCTCGCAGGTGCTCGTCGGCGGGCTCGTCGCGGCGTGCGTCGCGCTCGCCCTGGCCGGAGCGTCCGACGCCGTGAGCGCGGTCTTCCGCCAGACGATCCTGCAGACCGCGACCCCCGACGACATGCGCGGCCGCCTCCAGGGGGTCTTCATCGTG
Organism: Oerskovia gallyi; assembly: GCF_014836745.1. Classification (NCBI taxonomy): domain Bacteria; kingdom Bacillati; phylum Actinomycetota; class Actinomycetes; order Micrococcales; family Cellulomonadaceae; genus Oerskovia; species Oerskovia gallyi. The sequence continues at coordinate 142,683 of NZ_JACSQE010000004.1, read as the reverse complement.
GTCGTCGCGGGCGGCCCCCGGCTGGGCGAGGTCGTGCTCGGTGCGCAGGCGAGCTGGTTCGGCGAGGCGTGGGCCGCGGTCGCGGGCGGCCTGGCCTGCATCGTCGTGGTGTGGCTCATCCTGCGGGCGCAGCCGCGCTTCCTGCGGTACGACGCGCTGCACCCCGAGCCGTAGAGCGGGTCCGGTTCGCCTCTCTCGCCGGTGCGCCCGTGTCCCCGAGTCCCCATGTGCCCGACGACGTCGCGCCGGACGCGTGGGTCCGCTCACCGAGCGTGCAGCTCGGGCGGTCCCGCACGCTGAGAGACAGCCCGTACTGCACTCTCGGCGTGATGGCGGCGACGTCGACCCTCCGACGCCGCACGTGACCTGCTGCGTGACCCTCACCACGGTCGCTCACCGCGCGACCACGCCCTCTCCTCACTATCGTCAAAGGACAACCTGACACGGAGGGGGTCGTCATGACCAGCAACGACGCGGGAGCGGCTGGGGACGCACAGGCCCAGGCCAGGGCCAAGCGGCTGAACAAGAAGGTCGTCGGGATCAGCCTGGCCGCCGCACTGGGTGGCTTCCTGTTCGGGTTCGACACGGCCGTGATCAACGGGGCCGTCGACTCCCTGTCCGAGACGTTCGAGCTGAACGCGGCGATCACCGGCTTCGCGGTGTCGTCGGCGCTCATCGGCTGCGCGGTGGGTGCCTGGTTCGCAGGGCCGGTCGCGAACAAGATCGGCCGCATCAAGGTCATGCTCATCGCGTCGGCACTGTTCTTCGTGTCGGCGTTCGGTTCGGGTCTCGCGTTCTCGGTGGTCGACCTGATCATCTGGCGCGTGGTCGGGGGTCTGGGTATCGGTGCGGCATCCGTCATCGCTCCCGCGTACATCGCCGAGGTCTCCCCGGCGCGCATCCGCGGCCGGCTCGGCTCGCTGCAGCAGCTCGCGATCGTGACCGGTATCTTCGCCTCGCTCCTCACGGACGCCGCGCTGGCGGGGGCCGCGGGTGGCGCGTCGAACGTCCTGTGGCTGGGCCAGGAGGCGTGGCGCTGGATGTTCATGGCGGCCGCGGTCCCGGCGGTCGCGTACGGCCTGTTCGCGCTCCGCATCCCCGAGTCGCCGCGCTACCTGGTGGCGAAGGGCGAGACGACGAAGGCAGCCGAGGTCCTGCGCGAGTTCACGGGGGTCCAGGACGTCGACCACAAGATCGCGGACATCGAGAACTCTCTCAAGTCGGACACGAAGGCGTCGATCAAGGACCTGAGGGGCAAGCGCCTGGGGCTCAAGCCGATCGTCTGGGTCGGCATCCTGCTCTCGGTCTTCCAGCAGTTCGTCGGCATCAACGTGATCTTCTACTACTCGACGACGCTGTGGCGGTCGGTCGGGTTCTCGGAGGACGACGCGCTCCTGACCTCCGTCATCACGTCGGTCACGAACATCGTCGTGACGATCGTGGCGATCCTCCTGATCGACCGGATCGGCCGCCGCATCCTGCTCCTCGCGGGGTCGACGGGCATGTTCGTCTCGCTCGGCATGATGGCCATCGCGTTCACGCAGGCCACGATGACCACGGCCTCCGACGGCACGTCCACGGCCTCGCTCGACGGCGGCTGGGCCACGGTCGCGCTCATCGCGGCCAACGCGTTCGTGGTGTTCTTCGGGGCGTCGTGGGGGCCGGTCGTCTGGGTGCTGCTGGGGGAGATGTTCCCCAACCGCATCCGGGCGAGCGCGCTCGCGGTCGCTGCCGCCGCGCAGTGGGTCGCGAACTTCGCGATCTCGACGACGTTCCCCGTGCTGGCCGACATCGGCCTGAGCTTCGCGTACGCGTTCTACGCGTTCTTCGCGCTGCTGTCGCTGTTCTTCGTCTTCTACAAGATCCCGGAGACGCGCGGCAAGGAGCTCGAGGACATGCGCGACGACTTCGTCATCAAGCGCGGGCACATCGTCGAGTCGGCCTGACGCGCCGTCTCGTCCCTGCCGAGAAGTGAGTAGATGCCCCTGAACCCCACGGTTCAGGGGCATCTACTCACTTCTCGGCGGGACGGGGGGCGTGCGTTATGCGAGTCCTGTGTCGCGGGCGACGATCGCGGCCTGCATGCGGGTCGTGACCTGGAGCTTGGCGAGCACGCGCGACACGTGGGTCTTCGCGGTGGCCTCGCTGATGACGAGCGCGTCGGCGATGCCCTGGTTGGACAGCCCGCGGCCCAGGGCCGCCAGCACGTCGGTCTCGCGCGGGGTCAGGTCGGACAGCCGCGGGTCGCCCGGGGTTCCCGTGCCCGACGGCGACGCTCCCCCCGGGAGGTGAGCGGCGCCGTCGGGCCTCGGGGCGGACGCGAACGCCGCGAGGAGGCGTCGCGTGACCTCCGGTGCGAGGACGCCGTCCCCGGCCGCGACGCGGCGGACCGCGTCGATGAGAGCGGCGGGCTCCGCGGTCTTGAGCAGGAATCCCGCGGCCCCCGCGCGCAGGGCCTCGTCGACGTACTCGTCGAGGTCGAACGTCGTGAGGACGAGGACCTCGGCGAGGCGCTCGGCGACGATCGTGCGCGTCGCCTCGATGCCGTCGACGCCGGGCATGCGCAGGTCCATGAGGACGACCTCGGGGCGCAGGGCGCGGGCGTTGGTGATCGCGGCGGCGCCGTCGGAGGCCTCGCCCACGACCTCGACGTCCGGCGCGGAGTCGAGCAGGAAGCGCAGCCCGGCGCGGATGGCGGCGTGGTCGTCGGCGAGCAGGACGCGGATCATGCGGGGGCTCCGGGAGAGTCGTGGCGGGCGGCGGAGGACGGGGACGGGGGCGGGCCGCACAGCGGCAGCTCGGCCCGCACGGTCCACGAGCCGCCCGCGTCGGACGGGCCCGCCCGGAACGTGCCGCCGAGCGCCTCGGCGCGTTCGCGCATCGTGAGGAGACCGGTGCGGGCGCTCAGGCTCGGTGCCAGCGGCCCGGGGCGGGCGGTCAGCGTGCTCGTGACCTCGACCGCGAGGACCTGCTCGGGCGGCTCGGCCAGCCCGAGCAGAACCCGCACCCGGCAGCCCGGGGCATGCTTGGCGGCGTTCGTCAGCGCCTCCTGCACGATCCGGTGCGCAGCCTGGTCGAGAGCCGACGGCAGGTGCACCGACCGGACGTCGCCGGGGTCCTCGACCTCGACCGTGAGGCCCTGGGCGCGCGCGGACGACAGCACGTCGTCGAGCCGGGCGAGGCGCGCGGGTGCGGCGACGGCCTCGCCCGCGAGCACCGTGCCGTGCGGTGCGCCACGGGTCGCGGGGTCGGCCGGACCGACCGTCGATGGGAGACCGTCGCGCGTCAGGTCCGAGCGCAGCAGCAGGATCATGGCGCGCATCTCCTCGAGCGACGTGATGCTGCTCGACCGCACGAGCTCGAGCGCCGCCCGGTCCTTGACCGCGTCGGGAGGTGACGCGAGCGCGGCTCCCGAGTGGATCGCGATGGCCGACAGGTGCGACGCGATGACGTCGTGCAGGTCGCGCGCCATGGCCGCGCGCTCGGCCCGCACGGCCTCGTGCTGACCGAGCTCGGCGATCTGCTCCAGGTCGGCGGCGCGCTGCGCCTCGAGGTCGGCGCGCTGTGCCTCGAGGTCGGCCCGCTCGGCGGACAGGACCGCGAGATCGGTCTTCTGCCGCACGTTCGCAGCCCACCACAGGGGCGTCGCGATGATCGCCGCCGCCTGGATGCCCCCGAGGGCGAAGCCCTGCACGTCCCGGAAGTACTCGCCCGTGGCCACCGCGGCCGCGACGACGAGCACCGACACGACGACGTTGACGACCGTCCGCAGCCGCTTGCTCCCGTAGAGCCCGCACGCGAACAGCAGCTCCCACAGGACCAGGAGGATGCTGAGGCTGCCGCCGATCAGGAGGTCGGCGACGACCACGAGGGTGCCACCCACGAGGGCGAGCGCGGTGTGCCGGCGCTTGGCGAGCAGGATCAGGCAGCCGACCGCGAGGGGTACGACGTGCCACCACCGGTTGGCGGGCTGGACGAACGCCGACACGGACCAGACCGAGACCACCCCGACCGCGAGCAGCGCGACCCCGATGAGGAACGTGCCGACCGCCCCGTAGGGGTCACCGGCCGGACCGTCGTCACGGAACCCGGCGTCGATCCGGCGTACGACGCGCCGCACGCGCGAGGTGTGGCTCGGCGCCGCGGTGTCGGCGCGCGCGGTCGGGGCCGCGGTGTCGGCAGCCGTGGGCAGGGGGTCGGGCACGCCCCCATCTCAGCACAGGGACCCGGCCCGGGGATCGCCCGAACGATGTACGGCGCGGCGCCCGCCGGCCCGAGGATCACTCGTCCGCCCGACGACGCCGCCCCCCGCCCTGCACGAGCCTTGCGGCATGGAACTCCTGCCCCTCCTCGGCGCACTCGTCGTCCTGGCGCTCGTCGACTCGACGAGTTTCGGTACGCTGCTCATCCCCGTCTGGCTGCTCATGACCCCGGGCCGGGTCCGCGTCGCGCGCCTGCTCGTCTACCTCGGCACGATCGTCGGGTTCTACCTCGTGGTCGGGGTCGTCATCGCGCTCGGCGCGGGGGCCTTGGCCGACGGGTTCGGCCAGCTCTTCGAGACGCGGCCCGCCCGGATCGTCGAGCTCCTCGTGGGAGTCGCGCTCGTCGCGTACAGCTTCCGCCTGGACCGGCGGTCCACGGGGGCGTCGAACGGTCAGGGCCGTGTGCTGCGGTGGCGGGCCCGCGCGATGGGGGCGTCGGACGAGACGGGAGTGGCGCCGTCGGGCAGCACGCCTCTGCCCGACGGCGTAGCGCGCCCTGCGCCCGACGCTCACTCGGGTGTGGCGACCGCGCCGCGCACCGGTTCCGTGACGGCCCTCGTGGGGCTGGCGCTCGCGGCCGCGGCGATCGAGCTCGCGTCGATGCTGCCGTACCTCGCGGCGATCGGGATGATGACGCGCGCAGACCTGGGGTGGCCTGCGACGGCGGTCGTCCTGGCGGCGTACTGCGTCGTCATGGTGCTGCCCGCGCTGGTGCTCCTGGCGGGCCGGGTCCTCGCGGCCCGCCAGGTGGGGCCGCTGCTCGAGCGGCTCAACGCGTGGATGACGAGGAACGCGGCGTCGACCACGGCGTGGGTCGTGGGGATCGTCGGTTTCCTGCTCGCGCGGGACGCCGTGGTGTGGCTCGGCTGGATGGGGTAGGCGTTTGCCGGAACGGCAACGGCGCTTGCGCGAGGGCCGAGCCAGGCCTCATGGTCGGGGAAGACGGCCGACCCCTGCGGCCCGCCCCGACCCGAGGAGCCCGCGTGGCACACGACCACCAGAACCACGAGCACGGCCACCAGCAGCACCACCACGACCAGGCGTTCTGGGACGAGCGCTACGGTTCCGCGGCGTCGGTGTGGAGCGGCAACCCGAACCCGCAGCTCGTGGCGCAGGCCGCCGACCTGACGCCGGGTCGTGCGCTCGACGTCGGGGCGGGCGAGGGGGCCGACTCGGTGTGGCTCGCGCGCCAGGGATGGGACGTCGTCGGGCTCGACATCTCCCCGGTCGCCCTCGGGAAGGCCGCGGCCCACGCGGTCGTCGCCGGCGTCGCCGACCGCATCGAGTGGCGCCAGGCGGACCTCGTCGAGTGGGAGCCGGGGGACGAGCGCTTCGACCTCGTGACGGCCCACTTCATGCACCTGCCGGCCGACCTGCGCCGCCAGGTCTTCCCGCGCCTCGCGCAGGCCGTGGCACCGGGTGGGCGGCTGCTCGTCGTCGGGCACCATCCCGAGGACCACGAGACGGTACGCCGCGAGTTCGACGAGCACTTCTTCTACACGGGCGACGACCTCCTGGCCGAGCTCGACCTCGACGGCTGGACGGTCGAGACCGACGAGGCGCCCACGCGCGAGATGCTCGACGCCGAGGGGCGTCCGGCCACCATCCGCGACACGGTCCTGCGAGTGCGGCGCCCGTAGTCCCGGACCGGGCTACGCCTCGGGCGCGGTGCGGAGCGTGATCCCCTGCGGGCCCGCGTCGAGCGCGGTCACGTGGGCGCTCGAGCCGTCGGGGAGCAGCACGACGAGCCGGTCGCTGCCGTTCGCGCGGACGCGCGCGTACTGGAGCCGGGTGGTCAGGTCGTGGATGCCGAGGGGCCGGGCGTCGGCAGCGGCGGCCGGGTCCGGTGCGGTGGCGTCCTGCTGCCCGACGGCGTCGCTCGCCGCCCCGCCCGGGTGCGGGACGGCCGGGGGCGCCGTCGGGATGGTGCGGGACTCGTAGGACCGGAGCGTGCCGACGATCGCGTCGATGAGGTCGTCGACCTCGGTGACGTCGTAGCCCTCCCGCCACTTCGTGGCCGCGAACCGTACCTCCCCGGCCGTGGCCGAGGTCAGCAGCCCCGTGCCGGGGCGGCCGCCCGCCTCGTACGCCTTGAGCGTCGCGCTGACGTCGTCGAGGTAGATGTCGACCTGCTCGACGTCGTAGCCCTCGCGGAACTTCGTCGCGGTGAACGTCGTGTCCAGGACCTGCTGGGCGGTCAGCATGGGGGCTGCTCCGAGGGGTGAGGTGGGGCGAGGTCGCCGCCGAGGTGGACCCCGAACGGGTCCACCTCGGCGGCGCGGCGGGCGTCAGTGACGGATCAGTTGGACGACGCGGGCGAACCGGCCGACCCGTTCGAGGCCGACTGGCCGCTCAGGTGACCGCCGGCGAGCCCGGCGATGAGCTGGTTGATGTCGACGCCCGTGAGCTGCTTGATGACCTGCTGCCCCTCGCCCAGGACCGAGGCGACGTTCTTGGTGACCGCGCTCGCGCCGTCGGTCGAGATGACCGTCATGCCCTGGATCTTGCCGATGGGCTCGGCCGCGGCGCGGACGATCTCCGGGAGGCGCTCGATGAGCTCCTGGACCAGGGCCGCCTCGCCGTACTTCTTGAGCGCCTCGGCCTTGGCGTCCGTGGCGACGGCCTCAGCGCGCCCCTCGGCCTCGACCGCGAACGCCCGCGCCTCACCCTCGGCCTTGATACCGACGGCCAGGGCGACCTGGCGGTCACGCTCGGCCTCACCGGCGCGGCGGACGGCCTCGGCGGACGCCTCGGCGTCCTGGATCGCGGCGGTCTTGTTGGCCTCGGCGATCGTGGTGCGCTTGTAGGCGTCGGCCTCGGTCGCGGCGTTCGACGAGTCGCGCTGGGCGTTGGCGCGCTGGACCTCGGCGTAGGCGGCGGCCTCGGCGGGCTTGCGGATCTCGATGTCGAGGCGCTCCTGCGTCACGCGGGCCTGCTCGGCGAGGGCCTCGCGCTCCTCGACCGCGACCAGGCGCTCCTGCTCGGCCCGGGCGAGCTGACCTGCGGCCTCGGCCTCGGCGTTGGCCTTGTCGGTCTCGGCCTTGATGATCGCGCGCTTGAGGTCGAGGGCCTTCTGGCGCTCGGCGATCTGCTCGGCGGCGTCGATCGCGGCGAACTCCGACGCGCGCTGCGCCTCGGCCTCGGAGACCTCGGCGACCTGGCGGGCGCGAGCGGCCTCGGCGCGACCGAGGTTCGCGAGGTAGTCGGAGCCGGGCGTCGAGATGTCCGAGATGTTGAGCAGGTCGACCTGCAGGCCCTGCTCCGAGAGGTCCGTCTTGGTGGACTCGACGACGCGGTCCGAGAGGCCCTTGCGGTCGGAGATGATCTGCTCGATCGTCATGTCGCCCACGATCGAGCGCAGCGAGCCCTCGAGGGACTCCTTGATGATCTCGGTCAGCGTGCCCTGCTGGGACAGGAAGCGCTGGGCCGCACGGCGCACGCCCTCCTCGTCACCACGGACCTTGAAGTTGATCGAGGCCTTGATCGCGATCTTGATGCGGTTCTTGTCCACGCCCTCGACCGTGATGCCGATCTGGCGCTGCTCGAGCGAGATGGAGAAGCCCTGCTGGAGGATGGGCCACACGAACGTACGACCGCCCGTGACGACGCGCTGGCCCGTGCCGGCGGCCTCCTTGCGGCCCGCACCGCGCCCGACGATGATCAGGGCCTCGTTCGGGGGGACGCGGCGGATGCGCTTGGCGATGAAGGTGATGATCGCGAAGAACGCGATGACCAGGGCGATCGTGGCGATGATGCCGACGAGGTTGGGATCTTCGAGCATGTCGGTACGCGCCTGCGGCGCGACTCCTTTCGGTGGCGGGTCGTGCGAGCGGGTCGTGCGGTGGGAGAGGTCAGTCGTTGGGGAAGTACCGCCGGACGCGCACGCGCGTGCCGGACTGCTCGAGGACGACGACGCGAGCGCCCGAGGGGATCGGCTCGTCGGCCCAGGCGAGGCGTCGTTCGAGCTCGTGCGCGGCGTCGAGCGAGACCTCACCGGTCGCGGGGGAGATGTCGCTCGTCGCGGTGCCCTGGATGCCGACGAGCGAGACGGGGACCGCGTCGTCGGACGCGCGGAGCTTGGCCGTGAGCACGGCCACGAGGAGGATCGCGAGGACCGCGAGGGCAGCCGAGCCCACGTACGCGAGGACGACGGGCAGGTCGTTCGAGACGACGATCGCCCCGGTCGCGCCGAACACGATCGCCCCGACGCCCAGCGAGGTCCCGGAGACGGCGCCGTCACCGAGCTCGATGAACTCCCCGAGGATCATCGAGATCAGGACGAGCGCGAGCCCGACGATGCCGACGACGACGAACGTGATCACCGCATACCCCCCAGGGTCGCTCACGTCGCGCCGCCGAGCTCTGGCCGCCCGAACACTTGACGTGATCGTGAACTTGCCCGAACTCTAGCGTGACTCAACCCTGCCCCGGGACGAGATGGGTACTCCTCCCCGTCGGGAGCGCTCGTGTCAGGACCAGCGTGGCCTCGGGGGCGTGCTGGTCCTGACACGGCGCCCAGGGGTCAGCGTGAGAGCTGGTCCAGCAGCACGTCGAGGTTCGCCGCGGCCGTGTCCCGGTACCCCTGGACCCATTCGCCCTGGTAGTCGCGCGGGACGACCTCGGTCACGAGCACCGCGCTGATGTACGCCCGGTACAGCAGCAGGCGCACGTCACCGGCCCCGAGCGTGCTCGCCCCGGGGCGCACCCGCCCGACGGCGCCGCGCTCGAGGGGAGCGCCGTCGTCGGGCGGGATTTCACCCGGTGTGGGAGACGTGGACCACGGCTCCTCGACGGGAAGCAGGCCGCCCGCCGAGCGGTAGCCCTCGGCGATCGCGGGCGGCACGGGACCTAGGCCGAGCTGGTCGGCGCCCGCGAGCTCGTACAGCGGGTCGGCCCACAGGCAGCGCTCGGTGTCGATCACGCCGGTCAGCCGCAGCGGGGAGGGCCCGTCGGCGGGGTCCGCTGGGTCCGCCGTGGCGTCCGCCACGTCGAGGGGCCCGGCCGCGAGGAAGAGGTTGCCCGGCCACAGGTCGGCGTGGACGAGGCGCGGCACCGTGACCTCGGCGAGGGCGTCGTGGTGGCGCGCGACCACGGCCCGCAGGGCCTCGGCGGGGAGTTCCACCTCCCAGGTCGCGGCGTCCGCGAGGAGAGCGTCGACCATGAGACCGAACGCCTCGGGCCACGTCGGGGCGCTCATCCTGGACGCGGCGGCGGGATAGCCGAACGCGTCGCCCGTGACGGTGTGCAGGCGGGCCATGAACGCGCCGAGGTCGTGTCGCACACGCTCCGTCGCGGCGTCGTCGAGCGGTGGCAGGGCGTTCCACACGTCGCCGTCGAGGAACGTGACGACCAGGGCGTCGCCGTCGAGCGCGGTGCGGCTGAAGTCGCTGTGGACGACGCGCGGCATGAGGAGGTCGGGGCGGTCCGCGACGCGCCGGTAGACGTCCTCCTCGGTGCCGAGGATCCCGTGCTCGTAGCGCAGGAGGCGGGAGGTGTCGGCGCTCGTGATCTTCACGACGAGGCGCCGACCGTCCGTGAGGTCGACCCGGAACGTCGAGGCGAACAGGCCGCCGTCCAGGGGAGCGGCGTGGGCGATCTCGCCGAGCGGGGACACGATGCGGGAGAGCTGGTCGTCGGTGACCGTCATCTTGGTGAGCACGCTGGCGATCGTATCGATTCGAGGCGCTCGGCGGAAGGGGGCTGGGCACCGGGGCGAGCGACGTCGTCGAGCGTGCAGCTCGGGCTGTCCTGGGAGCGTTCTGGCAGCCCGAGCTGCACACTCGACGAGCCGGGGCCGCGGCCGGGGCTGCGGCCGGAGCCGGGCCGGCCCTCGGACCGGACCTACGGCCGCGGCACGTTGCGCAGGTTCGCCCGGGCCATCGACACGACCTCGCCCATACCGCCGCCCAGGACCTCCTTGCTCATCGCGACCGCGAAGCCGCGCACCTGCCCGGCCGTGATGGTCGGGGGCAAGGACAGGGCTCGCGGGTCGGTCACGACGTCGACCAGCGCGGGGCCGGGGCGCGAGAGGGCGCCACGCAACGCACCGCGCACGTCCTTGGCGCGCTCGACCCGCACCGACGGGATGCCGATCGCGTTCGCGACCGCGGCGTAGTCGACGTGCGGCGACTCGGTGCCGAACATGGGCAGCCCGTCGACGAGCATCTCGAGGCGCACCATGCCCAGGCTCGCGTTGTCGAACAGGACGATCTTCACGGGCAGCTCGTAGGCCTTGATCGTGATGAGCTCGCCCAGCAGCATCGACAGCCCGCCGTCGCCCGCCATGGCGACGACCTGACGGTCGGGCTGCGCGGCCGCGACGCCGATCGCGTGCGGCACCGCGTTGGCCATGGACCCGTGCAGGAACGAACCGATGACGCGCCGCTTGCCGTTGGGGCTGATGTACCGGGCGGCCCACACGTTGCACATGCCCGTGTCCACGGTGAACACCGCGTCGTCGGAGGCCTCCTGGTCCAGGACGTCCGCGACGTACTCGGGGTGGATGGGCGAGTGCTTCTCGACGTCCTTGGTGTACGCCCCGACCACGCCCGTCATGGACTTCTCGTGCTTGGCGACCATGCCGTCGAGGAACGAGCGGTTCTTGGCCGTGTTCACGAGCGGCAGCAAGAGCCGTACGGTCTCGCCGACGTCGCCGACCACGGCGACGTCGAGCCGGGTCCGACGGCCCAGGTGCGTGGGGTCGATGTCGACCTGCGCGGTCCGCACGGAGTCCGGCAGGAACTGGTCGTACGGGAAGTCGGTGCCCAGCAGAACCAGGAGGTCGGCCTCCTGCATGGCGTCGTGCGCGGCACCGTAGCCGAGCAGCCCGCTCATCCCGACGTCGAACGGGTTGTCGTACTGGATCCACTCCTTGCCGCGCAGCGAGTGGCCGATCGGAGCCGCGATCTTGTCGGCGAGCGCGATCACGTCGTCGTGCGCCCCGCGGGTCCCCACGCCCGCGAAGATCGTGACCTTCTTGGCCTTGTTGATCGCGTCGGCCAGGGTCCGGAGCGCGTCGGGGTCCGGGACGATCCGGGGCTTCGCGGGGTGGACGGCGACGTCGATGACCTCGGCCGCCGCGTCGAGGTCCGCGACGTCACCCGGGATCGTCAGGACCGCGACGCCCGGGGCGCCGTACGCGTGGTGGATCGCGGAGTTGATGACGCGCGGCGCCTGCGTGGCCGACGAGATCATCTCGGAGTACACCGAGCACTCGGTGAACAGCCGGTCGGGGTGCGTCTCCTGGAAGAAGCTCGTCCCGATCTGCGCGCTCGGGATGTGGCTCGCGATCGCGAGGACGGGCACCTTGGAACGGTTGGCGTCGTACAGACCGTTGATGAGGTGCAGGTTGCCGGGCCCGCACGAGCCCGCGCACACCGCGAGCTTCCCGGTGACCTCCGCCTCGGCCGCGGCGGCGAACGCGGCGGCCTCCTCGTGGCGCACGTGCACCCACTCGATGCCCTTGCCCTTCCCCTTCTGGCTGCGCCGGACCGCGTCGACCACAGGGTTGAGGCTGTCGCCCACGATCCCGTAGATGCGTTCGACCCCCGCTTCGATGAGCTGCGCGACGAGCAGGTCGGCGACCGTCCTGTTGCGCTTGTCCTGGGGCCGGCCGAGTCCGAGAGCCATGAGGAAACCTCCGCACGAAAGGGTTGGGGACCTCTCCATCGTGCGCCGGAAGCGTGCGGGACGCAGCCGCAGGGGCCGTTCCCCTCGTCACGTCCGGGTGTCAGGTCCGCGTCACAGTGCGGGCGTGCCGAGTGTGCAGCTCGGGCGGTCCGCAGCGCCTCGGGACGGCCCGCACCGCACGCTCGACGTCGTGCGGGTCAGGGGCGCGGGCTACGCCTCGTCGGGTGCGAGAGCCTCCGACGGGCCGGACGTGTCGGTCGTGTCAGGGCGCGGCGCCCCCCGGCGCAGGACCCGCAGCGACGCGAGGACCGCGACCACCGCGAGGCCCGCGGCGATCATGACGACCTGGAACCCCGCGTGCGCGCCCGCGGCGTCGATGCGCGAGCCCGCGATCGACGCCCCGAACGACACGCCCACGCCCAGCGACGTGCCGACCCACGCGAGCCCCTCGGTGAGCTGGTGCGGCGTCACGAGGTTCTGCACCAGCGCGTTGCCGTTGATGAGGGTCGGGGCGATCGTGAAGCCCGTGACGAACATGACGACGGCCAGCATGGGCAGCGACGTGACCACGAAGAACAGCGAGACGCCCAGGGCGAGCGCGACCATGCCGATCGCGAACCGCTTCCACAGCGGCGAGACCCAGTGGCGTGCGCCGTAGGCCAGGCCCGAGATGAGCGAGCCCATCGCGAAGACCGCCAGGATCAGGCCCGACGCCGACTTGGACCCCTGCTCCTCGGCGAACGCGATGGTCGAGACGTCGGTCGCGCCGAAGATGAAGCCCATCGCGACGAAGACCACGGCGAGCACGATCATGCCGGGCGATCGCATCGCCGAACCGTGCTTGACGCCCGGGACGACCGGGATCACGGGCGGTTCGGTGCGGCGCTGCGACAGGAACCACACGCCGCCCACGACGGCCGCGACCGCGGGGACGATGATGCCTGCGGAGTCGGTGACCTCGGTCGCGAGCAGCGTCGCGAGGACCGGGCCGACGACGAACACGAGCTCGTCGAGCGCGGACTCCAGGGAGTAGGCGGTGTGGAGCTGCCGTGGGTCCTTGACGGCGTGGCTCCAGCGCGCGCGGACCATCGAGCCGTACGAGCCGATGCTCGCGCCCGCGACGACGGCGCTCACGTAGAGCCAGATCTCGGGGGCCTGGTTGACCGCGGACAGGATCAGGCCCACGAGCCCGAGGGTGCTCACGACGAGCAGCGGGCGCATGACCTTGGCCTGGCCGACGCGGTCGACGTAGCGCGCGATCTGCGGCGAGGCGATGGCCTGCGCGATCACGTAGGCCGCGGACACGCGTCCGGCCAGGGCGTAGGAGCCGTAGATGCCCTGGATCATCAGGACGATGCCGATGCCGACCATGGACATCGGGAGCCTCGCCACGACGGCGGCGGCCGAGAAGTTCAGCGCCCCCGGCTTGCTGAGGACGACACGGTAGGGGTTGCGGGAGTCGTCTGCCGCTGCGCGAGGGGGGTCTTGTACCACCGTCCCATTCTCCCATCTGTCGCCCCGGTCGACGGCGCCCGTCCGGCGCACGGCCCACCCTTCGCCGGTCGGACACCGGCACGTACCGAGTGTCACCGTTCCACCGGGCGCGCGCGAACTGATCCCGGCCCGCATGATGAACGGGTGAGCGAGCAGACGCAGGAGATCGCGGTCGTCGACAACCCGGCCGAGGAGCGCTTCGAGGCACGCACCCCGGAGGGCGAGGTGGCGGGCTTCGCCGCGTACGTGCGACAACCCGGCCAGGTCGTGTTCACCCACACCGAGGTCGACGACGCCTTCGCGGGGCACGGCGTCGGGTCGACGCTCGCTCGCGGGGCGCTCGACCAGGTGCGGGCCTCGGGGCAGAAGGTCGTGCCCCTGTGCCCGTTCATCCGGGCGTTCGTGCAGCTCCACGAGGAGTACCAGGACCTGGTCGCGCGCTGAGGGCACCTCGCCCACCCGTCCCGGCCGCACAGGCGAGGTGCCCGACGACGGCACGCGCCGCCGTCGGGCCCCTCACCGGGGGGCGTCAGCCGCCCAGCGCGTCCGAGACGACCTGCTTGGCCTCGTCCTGCACCTGCGTCAGGTGCTCGGCCGAGACGAACGACTCGGCGTAGATCTTGTACACGTTCTCCGTGCCCGAGGGGCGCGCCGCGAACCACGCGTTCTCCGTGGTGACCTTGAGGCCGCCGATCGCCGCACCGTTGCCCGGCGCCGTCGTGAGCTTCGCGGTGATCTCCTCGCCCGCGAGCGTCGTCGACGTGACCTGCTCCGGGCTGAGCTTCGCGAGCGCCGACTTCTCCTCGAGCGAGGCCGGGGCGTCGACGCGGGCGTACCAGGACTCGCCGTACTGCTCGACGAGCCGGGCGTGGTGCTGCGACGGGGTCTTCCCCGTGGTCGCGAGGATCTCCGAGGCGAGCAGCGCGAGGAGCAGGCCGTCCTTGTCCGTGGTCCACACCCCGCCGTTCTTGCGCAGGAACGACGCGCCCGCGGACTCCTCGCCGCCGAACCCGACCGAGCCGTCGAGCAGGCCCGGGACGAACCACTTGAAGCCCACCGGCACCTCCTCGACGCGGCGACCCAGCCCACCGCCCACCCGGTCGATGAGCGACGAGGAGACGAGCGTCTTGCCGATCGCCGCGTCCTGGCGCCACCCCGGGCGGGCCCCGCCGTACAGGTAGTCGATCGCGACCGCGAGGTAGTGGTTGGGGTTCATGAGGCCCGCGTCCGGGGTCACGATCCCGTGGCGGTCCGAGTCGGCGTCGTTGCCCGTCGCGACGTCGAACGTCGAGGTCGCGTCCGGGTCCGTCATCTTCTGCACGAGCGAGGCCATGGCGTACGGCGACGAGCAGTCCATGCGGATCTTGCCGTCCCAGTCGAGCGTCATGAACGCCCAGCGCGGGTCCACCTGCGGGTTCACGACCGTCAGGTCCAGCCCGTAGCGCTCACCGATCTCGCCCCAGTACTCGACCGACGCCCCACCGAGGGGGTCGGCGCCGATCGAGACGCCGGCGCCGCGGATCGCGTCGAGGTCCAGGACCGAGGCCAGGTCGTCGACGTACGCCGTCAGGAAGTCGTGCCGGTGCGTGGTGTCCGCGGTCAGGGCGCGCTCGAGCGGGACGCGCCGGACCTGCCCGACGCCCGAGCGCAGGATCTCGTTCGCGCGGTCCGCGATCCAGCCCGTCGCCTCCGAGTCCGCCGGGCCGCCGTGCGGCGGGTTGTACTTGAAGCCGCCGTCGCGCGGCGGGTTGTGCGACGGCGTCACGACGATGCCGTCCGCGAGCTCCGGGCCGCTCGTGCGGACGCCCTCCTCGGTGGCCGCACCGTTGTGCAGCAGGATCGACTGGGACACCGCCGGGGTCGGCGTGTACGAGTCGCGCGCGTCGATGTACGTCTGGACGCCTGCCGCCGCGAGCACCTCGAGCGCGGTCTGCCAGGCTGGCAGCGACAGGGCGTGCGTGTCGCGGCCGATGAACAGCGGGCCGTCGGTGCCCTGCGAACGGCGGTACTCCACGATGGCCGCGGTGATCGCGACGATGTGCGCCTCGTTGAACGCGTGGTCCAGGCTCGACCCGCGGTGGCCCGACGTCCCGAACACCACCTTCTGCGCGGGATCGTCGACGTCGGGGGTCAGGTCGTAGTAGGCGCCGACCACGGCGTCCACGTCGATGAGGTCCTGGGGCTGGGCGGGCGTACCGGCGCGTGGGTCCATGGACCGATCCTGCCACTGGTGGGGGTGAGAGCGCCGCCCGACGACGTCTCGTCAGAAACGTAGGCTGGTCACCATGTTCCCGCCTCAGGTACCCACGACCGACGTGTCCGAGCTCGACGCCGAGCACCCCGTGCCCGAGGGCGTCGTGCTCCTCGACGTGCGCGAGCAGGACGAGTGGGACGCGGGCCACGCGCCCGACGCCGTCCACATCCCCCTCGGTGAGCTCCCCGTCCGCTGGGGCGAGCTCGACCCCGACGTCCCGATCCTCGTGATCTGCCACTCGGGTGGGCGGTCGGCGCGCGCCGCGGCCTGGCTCAACCAGGGCGACTTCGACGCGACCAACCTCGACGGCGGCATGGTCGCCTGGTCGCAGCGCGGGTTCCCGGTCGAGGCGTAGTCGAACGGTCGCGGGACGACCCGCCAGCCCTACCCTGCCGGGACCTCGCCCACCGGGGCCCCGTCCTCGACGGGCGGCGGCACGTCGGTGCTCCCGTCGCCCGGGAGCACGGCGCCCTCGTCCAGGGTCGCCTGGTCGACGACGGGTGGCCACGGCTGACGTGGCCCGACGGCGGCGGCCCCGTCCGGGGTGACCGAGACGATCTGCCAGTCCACGATCCGCCGTTCGGTCGGGTCGAACCGCAGCAGCGTCATCTCGGCCGTGCCCTTGAGCGGCCCGATGCGGGAGGCGTTCGCGATGGCGCCCGCGGTGCTCCCGTTGACGTAGCGGATGCCGCCGCCGACCTGCTCCGGGTCCGCGCGGGTGTGCATGTGCCCGGAGAGCTGGGCGGGCACGCAGCCGGACTCCATGGGGACGTTGCCCACGCGGGGGGTGTGGATGAGCAGGATGTCGATCCCGTCGTCGGCCGTGCACGCGACCTCGGTCAGCTCCTCGGCCTGCGCGGTCGCTCCTCCCGCGCGGGTCGTGGGTCCTTCGATGAGGCCGGGGGCCATGGCGTCGCTGTCGCCCAGGATGCGGATTCCCTGGACCTCGAGGATCCCGCCGTCGAGCACCTTGGCGCCTCGGGAGCGCTCGCGCGCCGAGGTCTCGGTCGAGTCGTGGTTGCCGTCGGCGACGACCATGGTCGTGCCCTTCGGGAGCGCCGACATGTAGGCGTCGACGCAGAAGTTCTCGACGGCGGTCCCGTTCATGGTGGTGTCGCCCGCGTTGAGGACCAGGGTCGCGTCGGAGCGATCGATGGTCGTGCGGATGAGCGGGGCCATCCCGATGTTGCAGTGCAGGTCGCTGATGAGCAGCATCGTCACGAGCTCGGCGTCGTCGGTGGGAGTGGGCGTCGGCGCGGACGGCTCGTCGCTCGCGCGGGGTCCGGTGGTCTCAACGCCGTCGGCCGCGTCGGGCGGGCTCTCGCCCGCACCTGCCTCGGCCTGGGCCTCGGCCGCGGCCTCCGCAGCTGCTTCGGCCGCGGCCGCCTGCGCCGCCTCGGCCTCCTCGATCGCGTCGCGCTCGTCCCACGCGGCGACCAGGTTCTTGTCGGCCATGTCGTAGAACTCGTCGTTCTCCCGCAGGAAGTCGACGACCATGCCCCCGTAGGTGTCGACGATCCCCGCGAGCCGTCCGGTGATGCGGGCACCCTCGAGAGGGGTCCCGGCGAAGACGGCGGAGGTGGGGGTCGTCGTCCCGAGGTCGCGCTCCTGGGTCGACGAGGACAGCGACCCGGCGACGAGGGAGACGATCGCGACGCTCGCCGTGATCTCCCAGGTGCGGGGAGCGAGGACCGAGGTCAGCTCGTCCCTCCTGGCCGCCCCGAGGACCACGTACCCGAGGGCGCCCACGGCACCGGCCACGAGGATCGCGAACCCCGTGCGTCGTAGCGCGTCGAGGACCAGGGCGCGGACGGCGTGCCCGATCGACTCCTGCGGCCCGCTGAAGAACTGGAGGTAGCCCTCGAGATCGTTCGTGAGACCGGCGAGCGTCGTCGCCTGGTCGACCGCGGTGAGGTCTGCCGGGATCTCCTTGACCGTGACGCTCGCCCCGAGACCGGCGGGGAGCGGGGAGTCGATCTGCAGGGTGCCGAGCGGTCCCAGGTCGACGGTGACGACGCTGTCCGTGGTCACCTCGTAACGGGCCTCGTGGGGACCGAGGCTGAGGTCGGCGGTCGCGGTCGTCACGCCCCAGACGACGCAGGGGACGAGTACCGCGACGACGGAGAGGGTCCAGCGGACCCATCGGGGAGGCGTGCGGTGCGTGGTGGTCATCGGATCCAGCCTTGCCGATCATGAGGGGGGTCGCCATCGGCGCGCCGTGCGCACCAGGGGTTGATTCGTCACAGGGGTCGGCGTGCAGTTCAGTCCTACTACACTTCGTCCATGGCCAAGAACTCGACGCCCGACTTCGTGCTGCGCCCCTTCGAGGGCCTCCCCGGCGAGACCGACTGGGTCGCCCTGCGGGAGGTCGTCCCCTCGGCCTCGGCACCTGCCCGCACCACGAAGGAGTTCGGCGCGCGCGACGTGCTCGTGGTCACGGTCCTGCCTGCCGGCTGGGCTGCGCTGCACCGCCAGGACGGCACGATCCTCCTCGCGCTCCAGACCATCGCGGGGTCGGGAGACACGAGCCGCGACCTCGCGGCTGCTCTCCTGGAGGCCGTCGAGGCGGAGCCGGGCACGTCGATCGAGCTGGGCGAGCTGCCCGGACCGGGTCCGCGCCTGCAGGACGTCCTGGACCTGTCGGTGCCCTTCGAGGTCACGGTCCACGACGACTTCTCGTTCTGGCTCGACCCGACGACGGACGTCACCCCGGACCTCAAGGCGTCCCTCGACCAGGCGTCGGAGTCGATCGTCCCCACGGTCAAGCTCGCGTCGGTCGAGTCGGCCTACTGGTGCTCCATGAGCCGTGAGTTCCTGCGCTGGGCCTGGCCCGTGGGCGAGGAGGCGCTGATCGACGCGATCTCGCGCCTGCACGCCAAGCGCGAGTCGGGTCTGGGCGGCGGCAAGTTCGTCGGCGCGTTCCGCTCGAGCGGTCTGCTGGTGCCCGTGTGGGAGCTGCCGCGCGGCACCGAGGCGGCGGACATCGAGGAGCCTGCCAAGGAGCTCAAGGCGAAGCTCGACGCGGCGCTCGCGGTGACCGAGCCGCTCGACGCGAACGAGCGCCGTGCGCGTGCGGGCATCGTGTCCCGCCAGGTCACGCTGCGCTGACCTCGGCACCGAGGGCATAGAGGTTCGGCAGGGGGCGACAGCACCCGGGCGTCGCCGGTACGGCGTCCGGGTGCTGACGCCCCCTCCGCCCACCCCCCTTCACGTCACCCCGGGTACGCCCGGAGTGCGCGTCCTCCAGGCACGACCGCGACGTGGCGGCCGACGGGGGACGGCAGGACGCAATACCTCGTCAAGAACCCGGGCACACCGTTCTCGGGGAGATCCCGGGAAGACGGCCGTGACTTTGCCACCAAGAGTGTGGCAAACTGCGGGAAACTCTTTGCACTACTAGGCTGGACGGCGTGAACGCGGACCATCGGTCGACCGAGTCAGGAAAGAACCCCACCACCGGCACCACCGGCGAGGCCGTCGGCGTCCCCGCGAACGGGACGCACGCGCTCCCGGTGGCGAAGACCCCGCGTCCCGCACCGCTCACGGGTGGCGGCCGGCAGAAGCAGCGCGTGGCGGTGATCATCCCCGCCAAGGACGAGGCGCGCCGCATCGCGGCGACCGTCCGCGCGGCCAAGGCGATCCCGCACGTGGACCTCGTCCTGGTCGTCGACGACGGCAGCGAGGACAGCACCCAGCACGTCGCGCGCGAGGCGGGTGCCGTCGTCGTGCGTCACTCGCACAACCGCGGCAAGGCCGCGGCCATGGAGACGGGCGCGGCGGTCGTCGCGATGCGTGACGTCGCCGACCGGCCCGCGCGCCTCCTGCTCTTCATCGACGGCGACCTGGGGGAGACGGCCGTCAACACGGCCCCCCTCGTCGACCCCGTGCTCAACGGTGCTGCGGACATGTCGATCGCGCTGCTCCCGCCGCAGCCCGGCGCGGGCGGCCGGGGCATCGTCGTGGGAGCCGCACGTCGGGCGATCCAGTCGATGACCGGGTGGACGCCCACGCAGCCGTTGTCGGGCATGCGCTGCCTGACGCGCGAGGCCTTCGAGGCCGCGACGCCGCTCGCGCGCGGCTGGGGCGTCGAGACGGGGCTGACGATCGACCTGCTCCGCAAGGGGTACGTCGCGGTCGAGGTGCCGTGCGACCTGCGCCACCGCCCGTCCGGCTCGGACCTCAAGGGGCAGATTCACCGCGCGAACCAGTACCGCGACGTGCAGCTCGCGGTCGGGGCGCGGCGCGTGCGCAGCGCGATCGACGCGCTGAGCGGCACCAAGCACTCGAAGTAGTCCTTCACGACGAAGCGCCCCGGGGGGGGCCCCCC
>NZ_JACSQE010000004.1:0-122707 GCF_014836745.1 Oerskovia gallyi | reverse complement strand
GTCTCCGCCCGGGCGCTTCGTCGTCCTACCTGCCCGACGCCGCAGGTTCCGCCGCGTCGGGCGGTGCGGCTCCGTCGTCGGGCGCGTCGTGCGGCGCCGTCGGCCGCGCGGGGGCCGCCCCGACCGGGACGTCGGCCGTCGAGGCCTCGGACGGTTCGGGATCCTCCCCCGGGAACGCCGACGCGTGGAGCGCCGCGACCGTCAGGAGCGGGATCGCCGGGATGAGGGCGATCATCGCGATCCGGACCCCGAAGTCGTTCACGACCGACCCCGCCACGGACACGATCCACAGTGCGAGGAGCGCCGGGCGCAGGAGCGGCCAGGCCGCCTCGGTGCGGGCGAACCATCGTGGCGTGAAGCGCCTCGACCCGAAGAGGAGCAGCGCGGCCGCGACGAGCACGAGGATCGTGAGCCACACGGGGACACCGCCCAGCACAGAGCGCAGGGCGTAGCCCGCCTTGCGGGCGAGCGTCTCCCACGCGCTGCCGTCGACCGCCTGGGCGACGAAACGGCCGAGGTGCGACCGCTGGTCCGGTGGCCGGAGCCAGTCGAGGACGCCCACCGCGGCGACCGCGGCGACGCCCACGGCCGCCACCGCGAAGAACCTGCGCCAGGTGACGCGGGCGCCAGAGGCGGCCAGGCCCAGCACGGCGAAGGCCGGCACGAGGACCAGGCCACCGCCCAGGTCGGCCCCCCACGTGGGCCACACGTCGATCGCCATCGTGACGACGCCGATGACCCCGACGGTCACGGCGGCGGCGACCCGCCGGTGCCGCAGCACGAGCCACTGCGCGAGCGCGGCGGCCAGGACCAGAGCGGCCACGGCGTACACCGAGAAGGTCGGGTTGCCGAACCCGTAGAAGCGCGCGCCGAACGTCGGCGCCGACCCGAGCGGGCTGGCGCGGTTGAGCGGGGTGCCGATCATCGCGTCGAGGCTCAGGGCGACGAACGTGATGCCCGCGACGATCCCCGGGGCCAACCAGGCGGGCCGTCGTGGAGCGAGCGCCCCGAGAGCCGCGACGATCGCCGTCGCGCCGACCGTCGACAGGACGATCGCGAGCGTCGGGTTCGCGAACCGCCACCATCCCGTCAGCGAGGTGAGGAAGGCCGCGGTGGGGACGGCAGCGACCACGAGCGCCGCCCCTCGGGCCCACACCCAGGCGCGGGCCCACCTGGCGCGGGCTCGGGCCGAGCGTGCTCTCGAAGCCACGGGGGCGAGCGCGAGGCACGCGACCCCGAGCGCGAGGCCCGCGTAGAGGGGGACGTCGACGAAGAACGAGTACACGGTGCGCCGCACGTGGTCTCGCGAGGTGAGGTCGGCCAGCGAGGACGCCGTCGTGGCCGCGTCCGGGGCACGGACCGACCCCCATGCCAGGGGTGTGTCCTGGATGCGTGGCGGGGGAGTCACCCCGGCCGCGCTGAGGATGGTCGCGGGGACGTCGAGGAGCCGGGCCACGCCGTCGGTCCGGGTGGCCGCGCTCGTGAGGAAGCGCGCCTGGTCCGGGCCGTCGGTGGTCGGTCGGGCCAGCGCGACGCCGAGGACGGGACGGGCGCCGGGGTTGCCGCTCACGTCCACGACCAGCACCGTCGCACCGGACGGGGCGCGGTCGAGAACCGTGCGCACGCGCTCGTCGACCGCGCGCAGCCGCTCGGTCCGGGCGGCTGCGCGGTCGGCGGACTGCTCCGCGGCCGACCGGGTGGGGTCCAGCGGTGGCACGGTGGCGTCTCCCGCGTCGACCACGGTGAGGGGGCACGCGAAGGTGTCCGTCCCCGGAGCGAACGCCCCGGCGGCGTCCCGGTAGCGCGGGACCGCGCCGTCGGACGTCGCGAGGGCTGCTGCGGCTCCCGGCCCGACGGCGGTGGCACAGGTCGTGGTCAGCGCGTCCCCGAGCACCCCGAGCCGAGCCTGGTAGGTCGACCCGCGCTGCAGGGCGACCAGGTCGTCCCACCCCGACACCTGGGCACCGTCTCCCGACACGACGGGGGTGAGGTCCGGGCAGGCCCAGGACCCGTCGGCGCCGCGCTGCGTCGTGACCTCCGCGAGCTGGCCCGCGGACAGGGCGAGCCACCCGCCCGCGACACAACGTCCCGCCGCGCCGGTGGGCTGCGAGACACCTGCTGCGCCCGCGCCGTCGGTGAGCATGTCGTTGAGCGTCGGGGCCGACCCCGACGAGACGTCCTCCCAGGTGACCCCCGCGGTGCCCACCACGACCAGCGGCTGGTCCGCGGCGACCACGTCGGACCTGCTCGGGGCGACCTCGGTCCCGGCGGGCACCGTGGCGTGCGGCGAGCGCACCCCGGCCGCGCTCAGGACGCTCGAGGCGAGGAGGATCACGACGAACAGGCCGCCGCCGATCGTGGCCACCATGGTGGGCATCCGGCGGACACCGGGCGCTGCCAGGGCCTCCGCCGTGGTGAGGACGGCGCGGGCGTCGCCGTCCGGGCGGCCGGTCGACCCGGCGTCCGCGGGCGCGAGGTCGTCGGTCATGAAGCCCGGCACGAGCATCGCTGCCCCGACCACGAAGACCATGATCCCGATGATGATGCCCGAGTCGTTGAGGACGGACCCGACCCCCGCGACGACCACCAGGGCGATCGCCGTGGGCTTGAGCAGCGGCCATGCCCGGTACGCCGCAGCCACCTCCGGAAGGCGCCACCGCTCGGGGCGCAGGAGGACGATGCTCAGGCCGACCACGAGGACGGTGGCGAGCACACCCCCCGGGTTCGCGATCGTCTTCCACGCCCCGGCAGCCTTGCGGGCGATCACCTCGAAGGCCCCGCCGTCGAGCAACGACTGGACGAACCCTCCCAGGTGCGAGCTGCCGGTCGGCGAGAGCCAGTCGATCACGGAGATGACGGCGACGACGAGGACCGTCGCCCCGGCCACGACCGCGATCCGCAGCAAGGTCAGCCGGACCTTCCCGACGAGGAGGGCCAGGACCGCGAAGGCAGGCACGAGGGCAAGGATCCCGCCGAAGTCCGCGCCGAAACCGGGCCAGCCGTCGATGACGACCGTGACCGTCCCGACGGCGGCGACGAGGGCCGCCGCGAGCCGTCGGCGTCCCCGCTCGACGGCCGCGCTCGCCAGGCCGCCCGCGAGGACGAGGCCCGCGACCGCGTAGACGGCGAAGGTGACGTTGTTGAAGCCGTAGAAGCGCGTGAAGTCGACCACCGCGGACGTCCCGAGCAACGAGGCCTGCTGCAACGTGGTCCCCGTCGCCCCGTCGATCGTGAGCACCAGCCACGTCACGCCCCCGAGCGCGGTCGGCAGGGCCCACGGGCGCCGGGGGAGCAGGCGCGAGCAGGACCAGGCCACGACCGCGACCAGGACCGTGGCAGCGGTCAGGGCGAGCGTCGCGGCGGCGTTCGGGGCGCTCCAGACCCACCACCGGGACAGGCTGGCGAGCGACGCGCCGACGGGGGCCGAGGCGACCACCACCAGGACGGCCGTCGTGACGCGCCGTCCCACCCGGCCGGGCGGCACCGGTGTCGGCGAGCCGCGTCGCTGAGCCGCCCTGCGCACCCACAGCAGCCCGCCCAGCGTCACGACGAGCGCCGCGATCAGCAGGCCGACGAGCACTGGGTAGAGGCTCGGGATGGTGCTGGTCAGGACGTTGAAGTACTGCCGGTTCTCGACCGTCCGGGAGACGTCCATGCGACGGGTCTCGCCCAGGGAGATGGGTGCGCCGTCGAGCCCCTCGGTGCTCCCGCCGGCCTCGTGGACGATGGTCGCCGAGACGTCGACGAGCTGGACGATGCCGTCCGTCTGCGTCGAGGGGGAGTGGAGCCAGGTGCCGGTCACGACCTCGGGCCGCCAGTCGACCACGACCTGCGGGCCGGGCTCTCCGACGGGTCCCGCCGAGACCCCGGCGATCAGGACGCGGGTGCCCAGGTCGGCTTCCTTCACGATGCGCCGCAGCGTCGCGTCCAGTGCCTCGAGGCTCTCGCCCCGTCGTCCGGTGCTGTCGAAGAGCTCTCCCTGGTCGATCACGGTGACGGGGCACGACTGCAGGTCGCCGGCCGGGATCTGGTCGATCCCCGAGACGTAGCGGGACACGTGCCCGGCCCCGTCGGCGAGCATGACCGCGGCACCCGGCCCGACCGCCGTCGCGCAGACGTCGACGTCGGCCAGTCGCTGCGCGACGGCGCCTGCCGGGTGCTGGGCCGTGACGTCGTCGGGCTGCTGGGTCAGGGTGGCCCACCCAGGGATCGTCGCGGGCCCCTCGAGGTCGCCGCTCGCGGCGACCGGCTGCGGCAGCTCGGGGCATCCCGTGACCGCGGGGTCCACCGCGCCGTCCTCGCCGTCCTCACCGGGCTCGCCGGGCTCGTTCGTCGGGGCGGAGGCAGGCGCGTCGGCTGTCGAGACCATCTGGCCCGCCGAGAGGGTCAGCCAGGCGTCGGTGGTGCACGCCGTCCGCCCGGCGACGAGCGACGCGACGGAGCCGGTACGGATCATGCTCCAGAGCGTCGGCGTGGCGGTCCGGGAGATGTCACGCCAGTAGAGGCCCGCCACGGCGACCAGGATGGTCGGCGTCGGTTCGGTCGACTCCGCGGCCGGGGCCTGCGCGAGCGTCGGCCGGGTCTCGGTGGGGGCCGAAGTCCCCGGCAGGGCGTGCCCGGGCAGCGCGGTGCCGACCAGGCAGACCAGCGCGAGCAGGACGGCGACGGCCGTCCGGAGCGTGCGCGGTCGCGAGAAGGGCAGGTCAGCGGCCGGTTTCGTCACCGGACCAGCGTACGGGGAGCGTCTCCGGGGGCCCGCTCGACCAGCGGGTCGGGCACCGTTCCTCCACGAGGTCGGCCCAGGGTGGTCGCGGCGGGCCGGAAGCGTGCGAGGGAGGTGCCCTGCGCACAGGAAGAAGCCTGTCTCAGGCGCAGGTCAAGAAGATGCCATCGCTAGGGAAAACCCTAGGGAACGGGGGAGAAGCGCGGGTTCAGCGGTCGCGGGAGGGGGCTGAGACGTCCGTGTCCGGTGCCTGCGCGGCGGCCGGAGGAGGGGCGTCAGGGGCCGGCGCGTCGGCACCGTCGCTCGGGCCCCGGTCGTCACCTCCGTCGTCGATGTCCTCGCCGCGAGCCTCAGGAGGCTCTGCGCCCGCGCCTGCCGAGGTGTCCCCCGACAGGTAGCGCAACCAGCCGGAGCCCGGGTCCCCCTCGAGGACGAGCGCCCGGGTGAGCAGGGTCAGCGGGATGGCCAGGATCGCACCCAACGGCCCGATCACCAGCGTCCAGAACACGACCGAGAAGAAGCTCAGCGTGAGGCTCAGGTTCACCGCGTCGGCCACGAACTTGGGCTGGACCAGCACCTGGAGCACCACGTTCACCACGCAGTACACGGCGACCACGGCCAGGGCGAGCGGCCAGCCGCCCACGACGAGCGCCATGACCGCGGGCGGGACCAGGCCGAGCACGAACCCGATGTTGGGCACGAAGTTCGTGACGAACGCGAGGATCGCCCAGACCGCCGGGGCCGGGACCCCCATCCACCACAGGGCCAGGCCGTCGATCACGGCGACGACGGCACCGAACGACGCGTTGACCACGAAGTAGCGGCGGACGCCCGAGTTGTACGCGGTGATGCGGTCGAGGGTCGCGGGGCGCTCCGCACCGAAGCGCGAGCGGGCGTCCTGGTAGCGGGTCGCGTCGGCGGCCATGAAGATCACGTAGGCGAGCACGAAGAAGAAGGCCGTGAGGACCGTCATGGCGGTCCCCCCGATCGTCGCGGCGAAGCCCGCGAGAGTGCTCGGGTCGAGCCAGGACGCCAGCGCGTCCGTGACCTGCCCCTCGACGCCGAACGACTCCAACCACGTGGTGGCCTGCGCGACCATGTCCGACAGGTCGTCGAGGTACTGGCCCACGAGGCTCGCGAACTGCACCCCCGCGAACGCGAGCAGGGCCGCGAGGGCGCCAAGGATCAGGTAGGCCGTGACGATGGTCGCGGTGGTCGCCCCCCACCGGGACCAGCCCCGCCGCTGGAGCGGGCCCCGGACCGGCTGCACGATGATGACGACGACCGCGGCGAGGGCGAGGGGGCCGAACAGGCCGCGCGCGAGGTAGATCCCGGCGAGGACGATCACGGCGGCGGCCAGGCTGAGCAGGGTGCGGGTCGAGGGCGCGAGGCCCGGCGGCCGAGGGGCGTCCTGCAGTGCGGTCATCTAGGTGGTGCTCCTCGGTAGGACGGTGCGTCAGGTCGAATGATGCCCTCCGGTCAGGCGGTCCGCACGACCAACCCGCCCGGCTCGACCCAGGCCTCGAGCTCGACGGCCTTGCCCAGCAGGTCGCCGTCGACCTGTGCCTGCTCACCGCCCTCGACCCGGACCCGGACGCGCTTGGCGCGCGCATGGTCGATGCGACCGATCTTCGCGGGCAGGTCGTTGCGCACGCCGAAGCCCTGCATGACGACGTCGCCGAAGAGCTGGGCCCAGCCGACGACTCCGCCCCGGGTGTCGATCGCCGCGACGTCGAGGATGCCGTCGTCCAGCACCGCGTCCGGGAGCAGCGTGATGCCGCCGGGCAGCTTGCCGCAGTTCCCGACCAGCAGCGTGCGGAGCTTCGCGCTGACCACCGGGGTGTCGTCGAGCTGGATCTGCGCGCGCAGGCGGCGGCCGTGCAGGTGGCGGATGCCCGCGACGAAGTACGCGACCCATCCCATCTTCGCCTTGAGCGACGCGTCGGCGTCGGCGACCATCGCGGCGTCGAAACCGAGTCCCGCGATCACGAGGAAGATGTGCGCGGTCTCGGTGTCCTGCTCGGGGAGGGCGTCCCCTGCCGTGTCGTTCGCGCCGTCCGTCCCGGTCCCGGCGCCGACCTCGTCCGCCTCGCCGGTCCCGGGCGCCTCGCCGGTCGCGTCGTCGCCCGCCGCGCCCGAACCCGTGGTGCCGGTCCGTGCGGGGTCGTGCGCGGCGCCGTCGGGCTGGGCGAACTCCAGGACGCGGGCCCACCCGACGTCGATCACGCGGTCCGCGCCCGCGACGACGATGCGCAGGGCCTCGTCCGGGTCGGCGATGGGCAGGTCGAGGTTGCGCGCGAGGAGGTTGCCCGTGCCGAGCGGCACCAGGCCCATGGGCTTGCCCGTGCCGACCATGCCCTCGGCGACGGCCCGGACCGTGCCGTCGCCGCCGACCGCGACCACGATGTCGGCGCCGCGGGACAGGGCTTCGCGGGTCTGCCCGACGCCCGGGTCCTCGATGGTGGTCTCGAGCCACAGGGGCTCGGGCAGGTCGGCGTCGGCGCACACGCGCCGGACCGTCCGCTCGAGGTTCGCGACCGCGGGCTTGGAGGGGTTCGCGACGAACGCGATGAGCTGACCGACGTCCTCCGTGAGCGCCTCGGCGACCGCGAGCGGGGGGTCGAGGCGACGACGACGTCGCTGCTGCGACCAGACCGTCATCGCGACGGTGAGCGCGACGGCGGAGATGGCGACCGCCGCGACCCCCAACCACATCTCCCAACCCATGTTCGACACGGTAGCGCCCGGGATGCCGACGATGACGTCCGAGCCCGCCGAAGGTGACGTACCCGTCACCCTCGGCGGTCTCCCTCTCCTCGCTCCCAGGCCGCCCACAGCTGCGCGTACTGGCCGCCCGCCCGGCGCAGCTCGTCGTGCGTCCCCGACTCGACGATCCGCCCGGCCTCCATGACGACCACGCGGTCCGCGACCTGGGCCTGGCTCAGCCGGTGCGCGATGACGACCGCGGTCCGCCCGGACAGGGCCGCGCGTGCGGCTCGGTCGAGGGTCGCGGCGCCGTCGGTCCCGACCTCCGCGGTCGCCTCGTCGAGCACGACGACGGCCGGGTCGAGCAGCAGGATCCGCGCGAGCGCGAGCTGCTGCGCACGGTCGGGCGACAGGTCGAGTCCGCCCGCGCCGACGACGGTGGCGAGGCCGTCGGGCAGGTCGTGCGCCCAGTGCGCGTCGACCGCGTCGAGCGCCGCTGCGAGCTCCGCGTCGCTTGCGTCGGGGGCCGCGAGGCGCAGGTCCTCGGCGAGCGTCCCGCTGAACACGTGGACCTCCTGGCTCACCATCGCGGCGTCGGTCCGTCGGCCGTCGTCGTGCGGGGCCCGACGGCGTCGCCCCGGCGCCGTGCCCAGGACGTGCACGGCGCCGCGCGTCGGGCGGTGGATGCCCATCGCGAGCTTCGCGACCGACGTCTTGCCGGCCCCGGAAGCCCCGACGAGCGCGACGTGCTCGCCCTCGGCGACGTCGAGGTCCACGTCGGTCACGACGTCGCGCCCGGGCGTGTAGGCGAACGTCACGCCCCGGAGCACGACGGCGGAGCGCGGCTTCCGGGCGGCGGGCGCCGGACCGGGGTGGTCACCCTCGGCGGGGATCGCGTCACCCTCGGCGGGCTCCGCCGTCGCCGCCGTCACGCCCACGAGGCGGGCGAGGCCCGCACCCGCCTTCTGGATCTCGTCGAACTCGCCGAGCACCGTCCCGATCGGCCCGAACAACCGGTGGAAGTACAGGGCCGCCGCCGTGGCCGCGCCCACGGTCACGGCGTCGTCCGAGACGAGCCAGAACCCCGTGGCCAGCACGGCCCCGAGCCCGACGAGCTCGGCGACGTTGAGCCGGTTGTAGAACCGGGTGAGCAGCCCGATCCCGGTCAGCGACAGGTCGATCGCCCGCAGCGACGACGCAGCGACGAGTGCCTCGTGCCGGTCGCCGTGCCCGAGCGTCGTGACGGTCGTCGCACCCGCGACCGTCTCGATGACCTGCTCGGTGCGCTGCGCCTCGGCGACGCGCACCTCCCGGTACACGGGGCCCGAGCGGCGCAGGAACCAGCGCAGCGACACGACCTGCAGGGGGGCGGCCGCGACCGCGGCGAGCGCGAAGCGCCAGTCCAGGGCACCGAGGCCCACGAGCGTCAGGACGATCGTGAACGCGGCCGACGTGACCGCGGGCAGCACGCCCGAGATCGCCTCGCTCACGGCGTCGACGTCCCCCGAGACGCGAGCCACGACGTCGCCGACGCCCGCCTGCTCGACCTGTTCGAGGGGCAGGTCGAGCGCGCTCGCGAGGACGTCCTCGCGCAGGTCGGCGAGTGCTCCCTCGCAGATCCGGGCGAGGAGGGTCTGGCCGAGGTAGCCGAGTCCCGCGCTCAGCACGCCGGCCCCGAGGAGCAGGAGTGCGTAGCGCACGAGGTCGGCGGTCTCGCCGCCCTCGACCACGACGTTGACCAGGACCCCGAGCAGGGCGGGCATCGCGAGGCCCGCGACCGACCCGGCCAGGAGGACGGCGACGGTCCCGGCGAAGAGCCATCGGCGGCGGGTGAGCATGCGCCACAGCGCCGCGTTGGTCGCGGCGGTCGAGGCGACGGGCAGGATCTCGTGCGCCGGGGCGGCGCGGCCGGCCCCGGTCGCGGCGGCGGCGCTCACGACGCGACCAGCTCGGCGCCGGTGCCGACCGAGCCGACCGAGCCAGCCGAGCCGGCCGAGCCGGCCGAGCCGGCCGAGCCGGCCGAGCCGGCCGAGCCGGCCGAACCGGCCGCGCCGGCCGCGCCGTGGACCCCGGCCCCACCGGGCGTCCCGCTCACGGCCACCACCACGTGGTCGCACGCCGCGAGCAGCGTCGGGCTCGTCGTGACGAGCAGCAACGTGCGCTCGGGGAGACCGCGCAGCGCCGCCGCGATCCGGGCCTCGGTCACGGTGTCGACGGCGGTCGTGGGGTCGTGCAGCACCAGCACGGGTTCGGGGCGGTGCAGCGCCCGGCCGAGGACGAGGCGTTGGCGCTGCCCGCCGGACAGGTGCTGGCCGCGCCCGGTCAGGTGGGTGTCGAGGCCGTCGCCGAGATGCCCGAGCACCTCGGTCGTCCCCGACGCGTCGAGCGCGCGCGGGTCGAGCGGGCCGTCGGGTGCGAGGTTGTCGCGCACGCTCGCGCTGAACAGCGACGCGTCGTGCCGGGCCGCGAAGACGAGGGCGCGTCCGGTCGCGGGGTCGAGTGTGGAGAGGTCGGTCCCGTCGACGACGACGGCTCCTGGTGGCGCGGGTGCACGGCACCCGAGGACGTCGACGAGCGCGGCCGCGTCCCCGGCGTCGGGCACGACGACGCCCACGACCTGGCCGCGGCGGACCGTGACGGACGGGAGCGTGGAGCCGCCGAAGACCCCGGCGAGGGTCACCGAGCCGCCCGACGGCGTCGCACCCGCCACGCCCGCGTCCACAGGCCGGGCCGGGGCGCTGTGGACGGTCGGCTCGCCGAGCAGGAGCAGCAGACGGCGTGCGGACGCGCGCTTCTGGGCGAGCTCGACGCCCAGGAAGCCCGTGCGTGACATGGGTTCCTGGACGAACTGCGCGAGGCCGACGACGGCGACGAGCTCGCCCACCGTGATCTGCCCGGCGAGCGCCATGCGTCCCGTGAAGAGCGCGACCGTCGCGAGGAAGACCACCGAGAGCCCTTCGCTCACGGCCTGGTACGCGGCGCGGGACCGGACGGCGCGCAGCGCGGCCGCGAGCGAGCCGCGGCTCGCTCGGCGGTAGCGGTCGGCCGCGGCCTGCTCCGCGCCCAGGCCCTTGAGGACGCGCAGGCCCGTGACGAGATCGGTCGCGAGCCCGCCGGCGCGGGCCGCGGTCTCCTGCTCGGCCTCGCTGCGCGCCTCGAGGGGGACGGACAGCCGGTGCATCACGAGGAGCATCACGGGGGTCGCGACGAGGACCGCGACGCCGAGCGGGACGGAGACGAGGAGGAGGCTCACGGCGGTCGTCCCGATCGCGGCGAGCGCGCCGAGCTGTCCCGTGACGAGCCAGGCGATCCCCGCGACGCGGTTCGTGTCGGAGGACGCGATGGTCAGGGTCTCGCCCGCCGCGCGGCGCCTGGCCATGCCGCGCGGGTCGAGGACGCGCGCGACGGTGAGCTGACGCAGGTCGTGCGCGGCGAACGAGAACGCGCGGACGGTCGAGCGCATGCCGATCCGCCAGGCCATGGTCAGGACGAGGAAGACCGCCGTGAGGACCCCGAGCCACAGCCCGAGCGCGGCACCGTCACGCGGCATGATCGCGCGGTCCACGACCACGCCGATCAGCACGGGCACGAGCGCCTCGGCGACCTGGTGGACCATGAAGCCGCTCGCGCCCGCGGTCAGCAGAAGCCACCGGCGGTTCCCGGTGAGGACGAGGCGGAAGACCTGGCCGACGGTCGTCGGCGGGGGCCCGCCGCGGCGTGCGGGACGACGGGTACGGAGGGGCATGCTTGCTAAGGTAATGCTTACCTTCCTGAGCCGATGTGGGATAGCCTGCCCAATCATGTCGCTCATCGGCCAGGCGTCCTCAGCCTCCTCGATCCCCCTCGTGCACGTCCGGTTCCCGGGCGGCGGGCACGACGCCGCGGACGGCCCGCGTGACGCCGACACCGCCGAGGCCGCAGCGCTCCTGGCGGCCGCGCGAGAGGTCCGCTCGGTCTCGACGTCGCACTTCCCGCCGAGCACACCGGGCCTGTGGCCCGTGCACGTGCATGCGTTCCACGAGCTGCTGTGGGGCACGCAGGGCGTGCTGACGGTCGAGACCGAGCACGGCTTCTTCGCGGTCCCGCCGACGATCGGGCTGTGGATCCCTGCGGGTGTCGCGCACGCGGTCCAGACCGCAGGCGGCACGGGCTTCTACTGCACCTATGTGGACGCGGACGGTGCGGCGGCGCCCGCCGAGCCGCTCGCGACCGCACCCGCGGCGTCCGCCCCGGAGCCCACGGACGACCCGTTCGTGGCGGTCCTCGACCGCGCGCACCGCACGACCGCGGTCTCGGTCCCGCCCGCCGCTCGCGAGCTCATGATCCACCTGTCGCAGCGCGACATGGCCCCGGCGGCCCGACGGCGCAGCGAGCGCGTCGTCGTCGACCTCCTGTCTCCCGTGGACGTCACGCCCATGGTGCTGCCCATGCCCTCGGACGCGCGCCTGGCGTCGGTCGCCAGGCGTCTGCTGGACGACCCTGCCGACACGCGTCCGCTCGAGGCGTGGGCGCGCGAGGTGTCGGTGAGCGTGCGGAACTTCTCCAGGCTGTTCCACCGGGAGACGGGCATGACGTTCGCGCAGTGGCGGATCCATGCGCGCGTCCGGGTCGCGATCGGGCTGCTCGCGGGCGGGATGCCGGTGGGGACGGTCGGTCGGCGGGTGGGGTACCGGACGGCGAGCGCGTTCGTGCAGTCGTTCCGCCGGGTGCTCGGGCACACGCCGGGCTGGTACGTGGCCTCGGTGCGGGCCGATGCGGAACATCCCCTGGCCGCTGCCGGCGACGATCGGCCGGTCCCGGAGCGGCAGGCCCGGTTAGGGTAGGGATACCTAACCAACCGATGTCGACCGTCGCGTCGCCGTCCCCTGCCCGGGAGCTCCTGTGACCCTCGTCCTGCCTGCCCGCACCGACGTCCCCGACGTGACGCTCCTCCCGGTCGCCGAGGGGCAGTGGCAGCGGATCGTCGCGGCGATCACCCGCCGCGACTTCCTCATCGGCGCCGGGGCACTGACGGTCGCCGGGATCCTCGCGGCGTGCGGCGACGGGGCAGGGTCGGCCGGGGCCGGCTCGGCGGGCGGCGGGACCCAGCCGTTCGAGCACGACGGCTACCGCACCGACCTGCCCCTGCACCCCGAGCGGGTCGTCGTCCTGGAGGCCCGCGCAGGCCTCGAGTTCGCGCTCCTCGCCGGGCTGCCGATCGTCGCGACCGAGTGGTCCGACGAGAGCCACCTCATGGCACACCTGCCGAAGGGCGTCGAGCGCCTCGGCGGCTCCAACATCGAGCCCAACGCGGAGTCGATCCTGTCCCACTCGCCCGACATGCTCGTCGTCGGCGCGGGGTGGTGGAACTACTACCAGGAGAACGAGCTGCTGGCCGAGGGCATCGCGCCCGTCCTCGTCGTCGGCGACGACGACCCCGACTGGAAGGCGTCGCTCCGGCGCCAGCTCGCCGCGTTCGGCCGCGAGCAGCAGGCGACCGAGGCGATCGACGCCTACGACGCCACGGTCGCGGACGTCTCCGCCGAGATCGGCCCGCTCGTCGCAGGGCGCACGGTCGTCATCGCGGGCGCCGACGAGGAGGGCTTCTGGATCCAGGAGCCCGACAGCTTCTGCTCGGGCATCGCGCGCGACGTCGGCATGGACCTCGTGGTCCCCGAGGCCGGGCAGAGCAACGGCTCGGTGTCGAGGTACTCGTTCGAGAACCTCGACGTCTTCCACGACGCCGACCTGATCGTGCTCCAGAACCCCGAGGACCCCGCGACCGCCAACCCGGCCTGGCAGGCCGTGCCCGCCGTCCAGGCGGGCCGCGTCGCCGAGCTCCGCTACGACCGCAACTTCGGGCTCGCCCTGACCGCCCAGGTCTTCGCCGAGGACCTGCGCGAGGCCGCGCGCCTGCTCTGACCCGGGGGCGACGGCCCGGCCGAGAGGCCGTCGCGCCCCGGCCGTCCCACCCGCCACCCTGCCCTCACCGCCGCGACTCCCGCGGCCCGCCCGAACCAGGACGTCCCATGACCACGCGCACCACCCGTCGCTCAGCCCGCTCAGCCCGCTCAGCCCTTGCCGCCGCCTCCGCGGCGACGTTCGCCCTGCTGCTGGGCGCGTGCGCCTCGGGCACCGACGCGGGTTCCGGCTCCGGTGCCGGCGAGGTCGAGACCCGCACGGTCGACAGCGCGTTCGGCGAGACCACGATCCCGACCGACCCGCAGGCCGCGCTCGGTGTCTACACGACCGACCTCGACATGCTCATCACGCTCGGCATCCCGCTCGCGGACTCCCAGCCGATCCGTTCGCAGGGGTACACGACCTTCCCGTCGTTCTTCGACCAGAAGGCGCTCGAGGGCATCAAGACGTTCGAGAACTTCCCCGAGTACAACTACGAGGAGATCCTCGCCGCGAAGCCCGACGTGATCCTCAACGGGCTGGGCTACGACGACGAGCTCGTGACCAAGCTTCCGGACATCGCCCCGACGTACAGCTTCAACGGGTTCGACGGCCGTGACTGGCGCGAGAGCTTCGCCGAGGTCGCGAAGGCGTTCGACAAGGTCGCCGAGCACGACGCCTGGACCGCGAAGTACCAGGCCAAGGTCGACGACGTGAAGGCGCGGCTCGCCGCGGCCGGCATCGACCCGGTGGTCGGGCCGGTCGGCTACGGCGACGGCGAGGTCATCGTGTCCTGCTACGGCACGCCGTGCCTCGTCTTCGACGACCTCGGTCTGAGGATCACGCCGCTCGCCGAGGGCGAGGAGGGCACCACGCTCGGCACCGAGCAGCTCGAGCAGCTCGCGGGCATCGACTGGGTCTTCACCTCGACGGCCCCCGACGAGAAGACGGGCGAGCTCACCGACCCGTTCGCCGAGCTCGCGGGCAACGGCCTGTGGACCTCGCTGCCGTTCGTCGCGAACGGGAAGGTCGCCGTGCACGACCTCGAGATGATCTACGGCTCGCCCAGCGGCCAGTACGCGTTCCTCGAGGTCGTCGAGAAGGCGCTGCTGCCGTGATGCGCATCCACCGCGCCGAGGTCGTGGCGGTCGAGCGCCTGACCCCCGGCATGATCCGGGTCACGCTCGGCGGCGAGGGCCTCGCGGACTTCGAGTCCACGGGCGTCGGCGACGAGTACCTGCGGGTCTTCCTGCCCGCGCCGGGTGAGGCCGAGCCCGTCCTGCCGTTCGCGACGGAGGACTCGTGGGACTACCCCGAGGGCGTCCAGGCCTCACCCCTGCGGACCTACACGGTCCGTGCGGTGCCCGCGCCGGGCCTGGTCGTGATCGACTTCGTCGTCCACGGCGGGGGAGTCGCCGCGACCTGGGCCCAGCAGGCGAAGCCGGGCGACGTCGTCGGGCTGAACTCCCCGCGCGGGCTGTACGACCCGCCCGCGGACCTCGCCTGGCAGATCCTCCTCGCGGACGCGACGGGCCTGCCCGCGGTCGGCCGGCTGATCGAGCAGGCCCCGGCGGGCGTGCGCACGCGCGTGGTCGTCGAGGTGCCCGACGCGGGCCACCGCCAGTCCTTCCCCGCCCACCCGGACGTCGACATCGCGTGGGTCTACGGCGGCAACGGTCACGGTCCGTGCCGGCTCGAGGAGATCCTGCGGAGCATCGACCTGCCCGACGGCGTCGGGTACGTCTGGTTCGCGGGAGAGACCACGGTGCTGCGCGCCGTCCGCAGGTACCTGCGCCACGAGCGCGGCCTGCCGGTCACGGCCTACAAGACCATCGGGTACTGGACCGCGAGGGCCGAGGAGTGGGAGGAGCGCTGGGAGAACCTCGACCCGAGCGTCAAGGCGTGGATCGACGCCTTGTGGGCGGACGAGGACCGCGACGAGGAAGAGGTCACGGACGCGTACTTCGACAAGCTCGAGTCGCTGGGGCTGTGAGATGACGACGACCGAACGGGCCCCCGCGCCCGCCCAGGACGGCCCTCCACCCGGCGAGGACCAGGCGCCAGGCACCCCCGACAAGGCGCCCGGCCTCGCTGCGACCAACGCGACGCGGACCGCGTGGCTGCTCGTCGCCGTCGGGGTCCTGGTCGTGATGGTCTTCGTGAGCCTCGCCGTGGGCTCCAAGACGATCCCGCTCGCCTCGGTGTGGTCCGCGCTCGTCGGTGCGCCCGGCGCCGACCCGAACGACGTGGTCATCCTGCGCGACCTGCGCCTGCCCCGCACGGCCCTGGGACTGCTGGTCGGGGTCGCGCTGGGGCTCTCGGGCGCGCTGATCCAGGCGCTGACGCGCAACCCGCTCGCCGACCCCGGCATCCTGGGCGTCAACGCGGGCGCGGGGTTCGCCGTGGTGCTCGGCGTCGCGACGTTCGGCGTCGTCAACATCCAGCAGTACATCTGGTTCGCGTTCCTCGGGGCGATCGTGACGACCGTCGTGGTCTACCTCATCGGTTCGCTCGGGCGCGGAGGAGCGACACCGATCCGCCTCACGCTCGCCGGCATCTCGATCGGCGCGGTCCTCGGTGGGATCTCGTCGGGGATCACGCTCCTCAACCCGCAGGTCTTCGACAAGATGCGCTACTGGGGGGCGGGCACGCTCAGCAACCGTTCGTGGGAGATGGTCGGGACGGTCACGCCCTTCATCCTCGTGGGGGTCGTGCTCGCGGTCGTCGCCGCGCGCCCGCTCAACGCGGTCGCCCTCGGCGACGACCTCGCCCGGTCCCTCGGGGCCAGCATCAACCGGACCCGCACGATCGTGGTCGTCGCGGTCACGCTCCTGTGCGGGGCGGCCACCGCCGCCGCGGGCCCCATCGGGTTCGTGGGGCTCATGGTCCCGCACGTCGCGCGCTGGATCGTGGGACCCGATCAGCGGTGGATCCTGTCCTACACGCTCGTCATGTCACCCATCCTGCTCCTGGTGTCCGACGTCGCAGCGCGCCTGGTCCTGCGGCCTGCCGAGCTGCAGGTCGGCATCGTCACCGCGTTCGTCGGCGCCCCGGTCCTCATCTGGCTCGTGCGACGCAGGCAGGTGAGCGGGCTGTGACCGCGCCCGTGCAGACGCCGCGTGCTCGCCTCGACTTCGGCCGACCCACCCGGGTCGTGCGCTCGCGCCGCGGACGGTTCTCCGCACGACTCGACGTGCGCGCCGCCGTCGTGACCCTCGTGCTCGTGGTGCTCGCCGCGGCCGTGGGTGTCGTCGCGCTCGGTGTCGGCGACTACGCCGTCGCCGTGCCCGACGTGCTGCGCGCCCTCACCGGCGACGCCCCCGAGGTGATCCGCATGGTCGTCGTCGAGTGGCGCCTGCCCCGCGTCCTGCTCGCGATCCTGCTCGGCGGGGCGCTCGGGATGAGCGGCGCGATCTTCCAGTCCCTGACCCGCAACCCCCTCGGCAGCCCCGACATCATCGGTTTCAACACCGGCGCCTACACCGGGGCGCTCGTCGTGATCCTGCTGCTCGGCGGCTCGTACAGCGCGGTCGCCGCCGGGGCCATGATCGGCGGGCTCGTGACCGCGGGCATCGTCTACCTGCTCGCGTACAAGAACGGTGTCCAGGGCTTCCGGCTCATCATCGTCGGCATCGCTGTCAGCGCCATGCTCGCGTCCGTCAACACCTGGCTCATCCTCAAGGCGGACCTCGCGCGGGCCATGGCCGCCGCGACCTGGGGAGCGGGCAGCCTCAACGGGCTGTCCTGGACCCAGGTGCTGCCCGTCGTGCTCATCCTCGCGGTCCTCGTGCCCCCGCTCTTCCTCCTGGGGCGGCGCATGGACGTCCTCGAGATGGGCGACGACGCCGCGCAGGCCCTGGGCGTCCGCTCCGAACGCACGCGGCTCTCGCTCGTCGTCGTGGGGGTCGCGCTCACCGCGCTCGTCACGGCCGCGGCCGGACCCATCGCGTTCATCTCGCTCGCCGCACCCCAGCTCGCCCGACGACTCACGCGCGGCGCGACCGTCGGCCTCGCGTCCTCGGCCGCCATGGGTGCCGCGCTGCTCGCCGCGAGCGACCTCGTCGCGCAGCGGGCGTTCGCGCCCACGCAGCTCCCCGTGGGCGTCGTGACGGTGAGCATCGGCGGCTGCTACCTCGTGTGGCTGCTCGCCCGGGAGGCGAGGCGGCAATGAGCACCCGGACCCCCACGGCCCCGACCAGCCCCACCCCTCCCGAGGAGACGGCGATGACCGCCACGACCACGACGCCGGCGACCCCGGCGACCACGACCTCGGCCGCGGCCGACGCTCCCTCGGCGGGCTCCGCCGTCGGGCAGGCTGGGCCTGGCGCGCCGGGCGAGCCCGGCGAGCCTCGGCTGCGCGCCGAAGGCCTCAGCATCGGGTACCACGAGCGCATCGTGTCCCAGGGGCTCGACGTCGCGATCCCCGACCGGTCCTTCACCGTGATCGTCGGGCCCAACGCGTGCGGCAAGTCGACCCTGCTGCGCGCCCTGTCTCGGCTGCTCACCCCGAGCGCCGGGCAGGTCGTGCTCGACGGGAAGACCATCACGTCCTACAAGGCCAAGGAGGTCGCGCGGCGGCTCGGGCTCCTGCCCCAGACGTCGATCGCGCCCGACGGCATCACCGTCGCCGACCTCGTGGCCCGTGGCCGCTACCCGCACCAGAAGCTCCTGCGGCAGTGGTCGCGCGAGGACGAGGACGCCGTCGTGCGGGCGCTCGCGGCCACGCAGGTCACGCCGCTGTCGGCACGGCCCGTCGACGAGCTGTCCGGTGGGCAGCGCCAGCGCGTGTGGGTGTCCATGGTGCTCGCGCAGGAGACAGAGCTGCTGCTGCTCGACGAGCCCACGACGTTCCTCGACATCGCGCACCAGATCGAGCTGCTCGAGCTGTTCGGCGACCTCAACCGCGAGGGCCGCACGCTCGTCGCGGTGCTGCACGACCTCAACCACGCCTGCCGCTACGCGACGCACCTCGTCGCGATGAAGGACGGGGCCGTGGTCGCGCAGGGGGCGCCGGGCGAGATCGTGACGGCCGAGCTGGTCGAGGAGGTGTTCGGGCTGCGCTGCACGATCATCGACGACCCGGTCACGGGCACGCCGCTGGTGATCCCGCTGGGCCGCCGAGGGTGACGGACCCGCCCGCCGAGGGTGACGTGCCGGTCACCGTCGGCGGGCCCCGTGCCGCGCCCTCCCGCACGTTGGATACCCTCTAGTGGTGATCGATCTTCGACTTCTGCGCGACAACCCCGACGTCGTCCGCGCCAGCCAGGTGGCTCGCGGCGACGACCCCGCCCTCGTGGACCAGGCGCTCGACGCCGACTCCCGCCGTCGGAGCGCGCTGACGGACTTCGAGCAGATGCGCGCCGAGCAGAAGTCCCTGGGCAAGAAGGTCGCGCAGGCGAAGGGCGACGAGAAGACCGCCCTGCTCGCGCACACCAAGCAGCTCGCGGAGGGCGTCAAGGCCCGCCAGAAGGACGCCGACGACGCCGAGGCGCAGCTCAAGTCGATCCTGTACAAGATCTCGAACGTGATCGAGGGGGCGCCCCCGGGCGGCGAGGACGACTACGTCGTGCTCCGCGAGGAGGGCACCGTCCGCGACTTCGCGGCCGAGGGCTTCACGCCCCGCGACCACCTCGAGCTGGGCGAGGGCCTGCGCGCGATCGACACCGAGCGCGGCGCCAAGGTGTCGGGCGCCCGGTTCTACTACCTGACGGGGGTCGGGGCGCGCCTCGAGCTCGCGCTGCTCAACGCCGCGATGGACCAGGCGATCCAGGAGGGCTTCACGCCCGTCATCACGCCCACGCTCGTGCGCCCCGAGATCATGCAGGGCACGGGGTTCCTGGGCGAGCACGCGGACGAGATCTACCGCCTCGAGGCCGACGACCTGTACCTGGTCGGCACGAGCGAGGTCGCGCTCGCGGGCTACCACTCGGGCGAGATCCTCGACCTGTCGGACGGCCCCAAGCGCTACGCGGGCTGGAGCGCGTGCTACCGCCGCGAGGCCGGCTCGTACGGCAAGGACACGCGCGGCATCATCCGCGTGCACCAGTTCCACAAGGTCGAGATGTTCAGCTACGTCGACCCGGCCGACGCCGAGGCCGAGCACCAGCGTCTCCTCGCCTGGGAGGAGGCCATGCTCCGCAAGTGCGAGCTGCCGTACCGCGTGATCGACACGGCGGCGGGCGACCTCGGGTCGAGCGCGGCCCGCAAGTTCGACTGCGAGGCCTGGCTGCCGACGCAGGAGCGCTACCTCGAGCTGACGTCGACCTCGAACTGCACGACGTTCCAGGCTCGCCGTCTGGGCGTGCGCGAGCGCGTCGAGGTCGACGGCAAGTCCGAGACCCGCACGGTCGCGACGCTCAACGGCACCCTGGGCACGACGCGCTGGATCGTCGCGATCCTCGAGAACCACCAGCAGCCCGACGGGTCGGTCCGCGTCCCGGAGGGCCTGCGGCCCTACCTGGGCGGGCTCGAGGTCCTGGAGCCCGTGGTCGCGTCGTCGAAGGCCACGTCGAGGGGCACAGAGTGACGGGCCCTTCGCAGGTCGCCACGAGCACCCCCCGGCCCGACGACGTCGCTCCCGCGAGCGCGCCGTCGCACCCGGGCGAGGTGACGCCGTCGGGCGCGGACGCCCGGTCGGACGCGGCCCGTGCCGCGCACCCGGCCCGTCCGGGGGAGGGGCCGCTGCTCGTCGCGCTCGACATCGACGGGACGATCCTGAGCCACGACGACGTCCTGAGCGACGGTGTCGCGGACGCGATCGCCGCCGTGCGCGCGGCGGGACACCACGTGCTGCTGTCGTCGGGGCGGTCGCTCATCGCGGTGCTGCCCATCGCCGAGCGCCTGGGCCTGTCCGAGGGGTACATGGTGTGCTCGAACGGCGCCGTGACGGCCCGCTTCGACGACGCGTCGCCCACGGGGTACGTGGTCGACGAGATGATCACGTTCAACCCGGAGAACGCGCTGCGGCTGCTGCGCGACCAGCTCCCGGACGCGCTCTTCGCGGTCGAGGACGTCGGGATCGGCTTCCGCATGAACGACCTCTTCCCGCACGGTGAGCTCGACGGCGTGCACGACGTGGTCGACTTCGAGGAGCTGTGGTCGGGCGAGGTCACGCGTGTCGTGGTGCGCAACCCGGGGTCGACGAGCGAGGAGTTCAGCGCGCTGGCCGGGTCCCTGGGGCTGAGCGACGTCACGTACGCGGTGGGTTGGACCGCGTGGATGGACATCGCGCCGCTCGGCGTGACCAAGGCGAGCGCCCTCGAGCGCGTGCGCGGGCTGCTGGGCGTGGCCCCGGGCGCGACGGTGGCCGTGGGCGACGGCAGCAACGACATCGACATGCTGCGCTGGGCGGGTCGCGGGGTGGCCATGGGCCATGCCGAGCCCGAGGTCAAGGCGGCGGCGGACGAGGTCACGGGCAGCATCGACGAGGCCGGTGCGGTCGCGGTGCTGCGCAGCCTGGTCTGATGCTCTTCGCTGATCCCCGTGCCGAGATAGAACGCGCTGCGCGAGGTAGAACGCCCCGCACGCTACTTCACGCAGGACGTCCTACCTCGCGGGGCCCCGCTAGGCTGCGCGCGTGAACGACGCAGCAGCCACCACGATCGTCCGGCGGGCCACGGCCGACGACCTCGACGCCGTCTGGCCGTTGGCCCGTGACTTCGCGACGTCGTTCAGGCCGCGCCGCGAACCCTTCGAGTCGACGTTCGGGGTGCTGCTGGCGGCTCCCGACGCCTTGCTGCTGGTCGCGGACCAGGGGAGCGGCGCTGTCGGGTACCTGCTGGCGCACCGTCACCCGACGTTCCTCGCCAACGGCACCGTGGTCTGGGTCGAGGAGGTCATGGTCGACCCAGGGCTTCGTGGTCAGGGCGTCGGGCGGAAGATGATGCTGGCTGCCGAGACCTGGGCTGCCGAGTCCGGGGCTGCCTACGTGTCGCTCGCGAGCAGACGGTCGGGCGACTTCTACCGCGCGCTCGGCTACGAGGACTCGGCGACGTTCTACAAGAGGTCGGTCGCGGCGAGGTAGGACGTTCTGCGCGAGGTAGAACGCCCTGCGCACTACTTCGCTCAGGACGTCCTACCTCGCGGTCAGCCGGGGAGGGTCAGTCGCGCGCCGTCAGGACGAGCGGGCCGTCCTCCGTGATGGCGACCGTGTGCTCCGAGTGCGCGCCGCGCGAGCCGTCGGCGCTGCGCAGCGTCCAGCCGTCGGGGTCGGTGAAGATCTCGTCGGTCGTCTCGAGGAACCACGGCTCGATCGCGATCACGAGGCCCGGCTTGAGGGGGAAGCCGCGGCCCTTGCGGCCGTCGTTGGGCACGTGGGGGTCGCCGTGCATGGTGCGGCCCACGCCGTGCCCGCCGAAGTCGGTGTTGATCCGGTAGCCCGCCCCGTGGCCCACGGCGGCGATCGCGGCCGAGATGTCGCCGACCTTGTTGCCCGGCTGCGCGGCCGCGATCCCTGCGGCGAGGGCCTCCTGGGTCGCGACGATGAGCTTCTGGTCCGCGGCACCACGGTCGCCCGCCCGCGGGTTCCCGACGACGAACGAGACGGCGCTGTCCGAGACCCAGCCGTCGACCGACGCCGCGAAGTCGAGGCTCAGCAGGTCGCCGTCCTGGAGGCGGTAGTCGAACGGCAGGCCGTGCAGCACGGCGTCGTTGACCGACGTGCAGATGACCTTGCCGAAGGGGCTCGCCCCGAACGACGGGTGGTAGTCGATGTAGCAGGACTCAGCGCCGCGGTCCTTGATCATCTCGTGGGCCATCGCGTCGAGCTCGAGCAGGTTGACGCCGACCTTCGCGGCCGCGCCGACCTGCGTGAGGACGTCCGCGACGAAGCGGCCCGCCGGGCGCATCTGCTCGATCTCGCGGGGGGTCCTCAGCTCGATCATGGTGTTCCTCTCGGTGCGTGCGGGTGCGTGCCGGGTCGCCGCGGGAAGTCGCGGCGGCCTCCGACCTGCTCCCAGGGTGTCACGGGAGGGTGCCCGGGGTGCAACCGCGCGGCCTCCGCGGCCGCTCGTGGGGGCCCGTCGTGAACCGCCCGCGCCGCCCGGATCGTCGCCGTCCGCCCGCGCCGTGAATCGCTTCTGCTCCGTGGACGGGGGACAATCGCTCCTCGTGGCAGGAATTGACGAGGTAGCGCAAGCGGCTGGTGTGTCGACCGCGACGGTCTCGCGTGCGCTGCGGGGGCTGCCGAACGTGTCGGCCTCGACGCGGGCACGGGTCCGCGCGGAGGCCGAGCGGCTGGGGTACGTCCCGTCGCCGTCGGCGGCGTCGCTCGCGACCGGGCGGACCCGGACGATCGGCGTGATCACGCCGTGGGTGAGCCGGTGGTTCTTCGCGAACGTCATCGAGGGTGCCGAGCGGGCGCTGCGCTCGGTGGGCTACGACGTGCTGCTCTACACGTTCGAGGTCGACGACGGGCGTCCGCGCCGCACGGTCGACCCGACGGTGCTGCGGCGCCGTGTCGACGGCACGCTCGTGGTCGGGCTGCCGCTCGAGGACGACGAGGTGGCCTCGCTCGTGGCGCTGGGGACGCCCCTGGCCTTCGTGGGCTCGGGGCCGGCGGACCAGGTGACGGTCCGCCTCGACGACGTGCGGACCGGTTCGCTGGCGACCCGTCACCTGCTGGACCTGGGGCACCGGGTCGTCGGGCACATCACGGGCCAGCCGGACCTGGTCTCGTCCTGGTCGCCGCCGGTCGAGCGCTCGACGGGGTACGAGCGCGCGCTCCGCAAGGCCGGCATCGAGCCGTCACCGGACCTGATGGTCAACGGTGGCTTCGACGTCGCGGGTGGGCGGTCCTCGACCAAGGAGCTGTTGCGTCGTCGCCCGGACGTCACGGCGATCTTCGCGGCGTCGGACGAGATGGCGATGGGCGCGATCCTCGCGGCGCGCGACCTGGGCCTGGACGTGCCGCGCGACCTGTCGGTGATCGGGGTCGACGGGCACGACCTGGGCGAGCTCGTCGGGCTGACGACGATCGGGCAGGACGCCTACCAGCAGGGGGCGGACGCGTCGATGCTGCTCATGGAGATGATCAACGGCGCCCCGGTGCCCGAGAGCCTGACCTACCCGACGCACCTGGTCCGTCGGTCGTCGACGTCGCAGCCGCGTCGCCGGTGATCGGGACCTGCTGACCCCCTTTCCGGCTTGCTGACGGGCTTTCGCAGGTCACCAGGGGTGGGAGCGCGACCACCGTGAGCGGTTGCAAGGCGTCATGAGTAACGGAATCGTTACTCGCGAACGGGCCTCCTGCGCTTGCGCAACAGCGATGTAAACGCTTGCATGGCAAGTGGGGCGGTCGAGTCGAGGACGACGGACCGCGACACCCGCGGGCCGACCGCGATGTCAGCACCACAACGCTGTGGAGGAATGTCATGACCAGAAGCACCCTGTCACCCAAGCGCCGTGCCCTCGCGGCCGTCGCCGGCGGAGCAAGCCTCGCGCTCGTGCTCACCGCCTGCGGCGGTAGCGGAGGGGGCGACGAGACGTCCGGCTCGTCCGGCGAGGCGTCCAGCATCGACTGCGCCCCCTACGAGGAGTTCGGCGACCTCGACGGCACGTCCGTCAACGTCTACACCTCGATCGTCGACCCGGAGGCGCAGACCCAGAAGGACTCCTACAAGCCGTTCGAGGACTGCACGGGCGTGACGATCG
This sequence comes from Oerskovia gallyi, assembly GCF_014836745.1. Lineage (NCBI taxonomy): Bacteria > Bacillati > Actinomycetota > Actinomycetes > Micrococcales > Cellulomonadaceae > Oerskovia > Oerskovia gallyi. The sequence goes on along the minus strand of NZ_JACSQE010000004.1, from coordinate 98,748 downwards.
ACTACGAGGGTTCCCGCGAGTTCGAGGCCCAGCTCCTCGTCCGCGTCAAGGCAGGCAACGCACCTGACATCGCCTACCTGCCGCAGCCCGGCCTCCTTCAGACGATCGTGCGGGACACCGGCACCATCGTCCCGGCGCCGGACGCGACCGTGAAGAACGTCGACGAGAACTGGGAAGCCTCCTGGAAGGACTACGGCACGGTCGACGGCGTCTTCTACGCCGCCCCGCTCGGCGCCAACGTCAAGTCGTACGTCTGGTACTCGCCCGCCGTGTTCGAGGACAGCGGCTACGAGGTCCCCGAGACGTGGGACGACCTCATGGCGCTGTCTGCCCAGTACTCCGAGGACAACGACGGGGCGCTGCCCTGGTGCGCAGGAGTCGAGTCCGGTGACGCGACGGGCTGGCCGGGCACCGACTTCGTCGAGGACATGATGCTGCGCACCGCAGGTCCGGACGTCTACGACCAGTGGTACAAGCACGAGATCCCCTTCAACGACCCCCAGGTCGTCACGGCGTTCGACGCCGCCGGCGAGGTCCTCAAGGACCCGGCCATGGTCAACGCAGGCCTCGGCGGGGTCGACTCGATCGCCACGACCCCGTGGACCGACGCGGGCTTCGGTCTGCTCGACGGGACGTGCTTCCTGCACCGCGCCGCGAACTTCTACCAGACGCAGTTCCCCGAGGGCACCGACGTGTCGAAGGACGGCGACGTCTTCGCGTTCTACCTGCCGACCAACCAGACCGACATCAAGCCCGTCGAGGTGGGCGGCGAGTTCGTCGCCGCGTTCAACGACCGCCCCGAGGTCCAGGCCTTCCAGACGTACCTGTCGAGCGCCGAGTGGGCCAACGCCAAGGCAAAGGCCACGCCCGACGGTGGGTGGGTCAGCGCCAACAAGGGGCTCGACCCGGAGAACCTCTCGACCGAGTTCGACAAGCTCTCGGCCGACATCCTCGCCGACCCGTTGACCGTCAGCCGCTTCGACGCCTCCGACCTGATGCCGGGTGCCGTGGGCGCCGGGACGTTCTGGACCGGGATCGTCAACTGGCTCACCGGGGCCAGCACCCAGGAGGTCGTCGACCAGATCGAGGCGTCCTGGCCCGCCTCCTGACCGAGCACGCCCGCAACGAGGCGTGAGGAGCCGGGGCCCGTCGTCCACGCGACGGGCCCCGGCTCAGCACGTCCCCGCAGGCGACCGAGCATCAGAGCACCACCCCGCCCGCCGGACCACGACCGCGGGTGACCGAACCGCCCCAGCCCGCCGACGCCGTCGGGCAGACCGGAGGCCCTCATGGACTTCTTCACCACACCGGAGACCACCGCCGAGAAGCTCGGCCTGATGGTCTTCGCGATGCTCCTCTTCGTCGTCGTGATGGGAGGCCTGCTCTTCGCCGTCGACAAGCCCAAACGCGTCCCGCGCTGGGTCGTCGTGCTGTGCTTCCTCGGGCCCGCCGTCCTCCTGGTGATCTTCGGCCTCGTCTACCCCGGGATCCTGACCATCCTCTCGTCGTTCAAGAACAAGACCGGGGCCGAGTGGGTCGGCCTCGACAACTACGTCACAGCGTTCACGACCGACCAGTTCCAGATCGTGCTGCGCAACACCGCGGTCTGGGTCATCCTCGTGCCCATCGTCTCGACGTTCATCGGCCTCGTGTACGCGGTGCTCGTCGACCGCACCCGGTTCGAGAAGGTCGCCAAGGGCCTGATCTTCCTGCCCATGGCCATCTCCATGGTGGGCGCCTCGATCATCTGGAAGTTCGTCTACGAGTACCGCCCCGACCAGGCGAACATCCAGCAGACCGGCCTGCTCAACCAGCTCCTCGTGTGGATCGGCATCCCCCCGCAGCAGTTCCTCATCAACCAGCCGACCAACACGCTGTTCCTCATCGTCGTCATGATCTGGATCCAGACCGGGTTCGCGATGACGATCCTGTCGGCCGCGATCAAGGCCATCCCCGACGACATCGTCGAGGCCGCGCGTCTCGACGGGCTCCACGGCATCGGGATGTTCCGCTACATCACCGTGCCCAGCATCCGACCCGCGCTCGTCGTCGTCGTCACGACCATCGCCATGGGCACCCTCAAGGTCTTCGACATCGTCCGGACCATGACGGGCGGCCAGTTCGGGACGTCGGTCGTGGCGAACGAGTTCTACACGCAGAGCTTCCGCCAGTCCAACGAAGGGCTGGGAGCCGCGCTCGCGGTCATCCTGTTCGTCCTCGTCATCCCGATCGTGGTCTACAACGTCCGCCAGCTCCGCCTCTCCGAGGAGGTCCGATGACCGCCGTCCCGCCCACGCTGCCTGCTTCCGTCGACGCGGAGGCGTCGAAGGACATCCAGCGCGTCGGCAAGCTCTCGCGCGCCGAACGACGGGCGATCGCCGTCAAGGGCAGGCTCAGCTCCCCGTGGGCGTCGGGCCTCGCGATCGTCATCGCGATCCTGTGGACGATCCCGTCGGTCGGCCTCCTCGTCACGTCGTTCCGGCCCGCACTCGACATCCGCCGCTCCGGCTGGTGGACCACGCTGAGCGCCCCCCAGTTCACGCTCGACAACTACAACGACGTCCTCTTCGGGTCCGCCGACCTCGCGTCGTTCTTCGTCAACTCGATCGTCATCACGCTCCCGGCGGTCGTCATCCCCATCTCGATCGCGCTCCTCGCCGCCTACGCGTTCGCGTGGATCGACTTCAAGGGGCGCAACCTGCTGTTCGTCGCGGTGTTCGCGCTGCAGATCGTGCCCATCCAGATCACGCTCATCCCGCTCCTGTCGGCCTACGTCGACGCCGACATCAACGGCACGTTCTGGACCGTGTGGCTGTCCCACTCGATCTTCGCGCTGCCCCTCGCGATCTTCCTCCTGCACAACTTCATGAAGGAGATCCCCTCGTCCCTCATCGAGGCCGCGCGCATGGACGGCGCGGGACACGTCAAGATCTTCTTCCAGGTCCTCATGCCGCTGCTCGTCCCGGCCATCGCGTCGTTCGCGATCTTCCAGTTCCTGTGGGTGTGGAACGACCTCCTCGTCGGCCTCACGTTCGCCAACCAGGACTCGCGCCCGCTGACCGTCGCGGTCGCCGACCTCGCCGGGACGCGCGGCAACGCCTGGCACCTGCTCACCGCCGGAGCGTTCGTGTCGATGATCGTGCCGCTCATCGTGTTCCTGGCGCTCCAGCGGTACTTCGTGCGAGGCCTCCTGGCTGGTTCCGTCAAGGGGTGAGGTACTTGCTCGCCCGACTGCTGTGGGCCCCCCTCCCGGGTGCCGTCGTGGCTCACGGGGGTGCTGGTGCGTGAGGGGACTCCTGGCGCCGACGTAGGGTCGTCTCGTGTCTTCGCGTCCCGGTCGTGCCCTCGGCAACGTGGCGGGCCGCATCCCGCCGCCCGCCCTCTTCGTCGTCTCGGGGCTGACCCAGTACCTGGGGGCCGCGATCGCGGTCGGGCTGTTCGCCGTCGTCGGGGCGCCCGAGGTCGCCTGGCTGCGCATCGTCGTCGCGGCCCTCCTGCTGCTCGCCTGGCGACGCCCGTGGCGGCAGCGCTGGACCTGGCGCACGCTCGCGTGGGCCGCGGTGTTCGGTGTGGCGCTCGCCGCGATGAACGTGACGTTCTACGTCGCGATCGACCACCTGCCGCTCGGGTCGGCGGTCGCGATCGAGTTCATCGGCCCGGTGGCCGTCGCGGCGATCACCGGCCGTGGCTGGCGCGAGCGGGGCGGGATCGCGGTCGCCGCGGTCGGCGTGGTCCTGCTCGCGGGGGTCACGCTCACGTCCGACCTCCCGCACGAGGACGTCGTGATCGGGCTCGTCGCGATCGGCATCGCGGCCGCGTGCTGGGCCGCGTACATCCTGCTCGGGCGCCGCGTCGCGCTGGCCGGGTCGGGGGTCACGTCGCTCTCCGTGGCGATGACCGCGGGGGCGCTGGTGTTCGCCCCGTTCCTCGCGCCGTCGTCGGGCGCCGTGCTCGAGGACTGGCAGCTGCTGCTCGCCGTCGTCGGGATCGCGGTGTGCTCGTCGGTCGTGCCCTACGTGCTCGAACAGCTCATCCTGCGGCGCGTCAGCGCGGCGACGTTCTCGGTGCTGCTCGCGATGCTGCCGGCGACCGCGGTGGTGATCGGCGCCGTCGTGCTCCAGCAGTTCCCTTCCTGGCTCGAGCTCGTCGGACTGCTGCTCGTCTCCGGGGCCATCGCCATGACCGCGCAGCGGACCGACCCGCCGCCCGCATAGCGCGCGCACCCGCTCCGAGAGGTCCCTACAGGTACTGCCCGGGCGAGGGGCGGCCGTCGTCCCCCTCGCGTCGCACGCCGGGCGGTGCAGGCTGCGCGGGGTGGCCCGGCATGCCGGGGACGGGGATCGCTCCCGGCGGCAGGGCCCGACGGATCTGCGAGAGCTGCGCCTGCGCGGCCATCTGCTGCGCCACGAGGGCGGTCTGGATGCCGTGGAACAGCCCCTCGAGCCACCCCACGAGCTGCGCCTGCGCGACGCGCAGCTCGGCGTCGGACGGCACCGTGTCGTCCGTGAAGGGCAACGAGATGCGGTGCAGCTCCGCGACGAGCTCGGGGGACAGGCCCTCCTCGAGCTCCTTGAGCGACCGTTCGTGGATCTCGGCGAGCCGGCTGCGGGCCGCCTCGTCGAGCGGCGCGTCCCGGACCTCCTCGAGCAGCCTCTTGATCATGCCGCCGATGCGCATGACCTTGGCCGGCTCCTCGACGGCCGCGCCCGGGTCGCGGTCCTCGTCCGTCGCTCCCACCGCTCCCTCGCGCGAGGCCTCGTCGTCCGACCCGTCGGGCGCGACCTCCGTCCCGTCGGGGGAGATGACCGTGTAGCCGCGCCCGCTCCCGGAGCCGGTGTCCGCACCCCGCTCGCGCCCCCGATCCGGGGGAGCGGGCTGCTCGGACCGTTCGGGGGACAGGTCGCCTCGCGCGTCGTCGCTCATGCACCCAGTCTGTCCCGAACGGCGGCCGAGCGCGACGGCCCGGCGCTCACGGCACCAGCAGGACCTTGCCGAACACCTCGCCCGACTCCATGAGGCGGTGAGCGTCGGCCGCCGCGTCGAGCGGCAGCCTCGCGTGGACCACGGGGCGCACCCGCCCCTGCTCGACCAGGGGCCACGCGTGCGTCAGCACGTCACGGACCAGCCGGGCCTTCTCCTCGGCGGGCCGGGCGCGCAGGGTCGTCCCGGCGACCGTCGCGCGCTTGGCGAGCAGCATGCCCAGGTCGAGCTCCCCGCGGCGCCCCTTCTGCATCCCGATCACGACCAGCCGCCCGCCCGTGGCGAGCGCGCGGAGGTTGTCGGTCAGGTACGCCGCCCCGACGACGTCGAGCACCACGTCCGCACCGGCGCCGCCCGAGGCCTCGCGCACCGCGGCGACGAAGTCCTGGGTCCGGTGGTCGACGGCGACGTCGGCACCGAGCGTGAGGCAGCGGGCGACGCGCTCGGGTCCGCCAGCGGTCGTGACCACCCGCGCTCCGAGCGCGGCACCGATCTGCGTCGCGACCGAGCCGACCCCGCCCGACCCGCCGTGCACGAGCAGCACGTTGCCCCGGGCGAGGCGCCCCACGTCGACCAGGTTGCTCCACGCGGTGCACACGGCCTCGGGGAGCGCGGCGCCGTCGACGAGCGAGACGCCGCCCGGCAGAGGGAGCACCTGGGACGCCCGGACGCAGACCTTCTCCGCGTAGCCGCCGCCGTCGAGCAGCGCGACGACCTCGTCGCCGACGTCCCATCCTGTGAGACGCGACCCGACGGCCGAAATCACCCCAGATACCTCGAGACCCGGCCATACCGGCGCACCCGCTGGCGGGGGGTACTTTCCGGCACGTTGTAGCAGGTCAGCAGGGTTCACGCCACTCGAGACGACGTCGATCAGCACCTCGTCCGGACCCGGGACGGGGTCAGGGAGGTAGGACACGGTGAGTTCCCCTGGGCCACCCGGGGCGGCTATCGTGACGGCTCGCACACGAAAGACACTACGGCCTCGTCGACGAGGGCGGGTGTCGGGCCTCGTCGGAATCCTCCACGAAGCCTCCGGCTTGCCCTGGATGACCGGATTAGGTCCCTGGGGCAAGTGCACCGATAGTTAGTACGCACGTCTGGCGAGTGGGGGATGGTCGCAGCCGACCGGACCTCACGACGATCCGCTGGTCACAGGGTATGGAGAGAGGTTCGTATGCTCCGCAGGTTGAGCGTTCGCGGGAAGATCCTTGCGGCACTCGCGCTGCCTGTCTTCGTCCTGTTCCTGGCCGCAACGGTCTTCTCGGTTCAGGCGATCAACGAGGCGCGCGTGGCCAACCAGACCGTCGCCCTGGTGGAGGCCTTCGCCTCCCAGGACGTCGCCGGCAAGGCCGTCGCCGCCGAGCGCGCCGCAGAGATCCAGCGGGCCCGGGGGGTCGAGAACGCCGACGCGCTGGTCGAGGAGGCGCGCGCCGAGACCGACAAGGCGCTCGACCGACGTGACCGGATGTACGGCGACGTCACCATGTCCATGCTGGACCCCCGCGTGACCCGGGCCGTCGACGCGACCGTCAAGGACCGCGCCGAGCTGGACGCGCTCCGCAAGAAGATCGACAACCAGACGATCCAGGAGCTCGGCTTCACGTCGTCCTACAACACGCTGATCGACGACGCGCTCGACGTCCCCCGCGTGCTGGCCGACACCGCGCAGGACCGTGGCCTGGCCCAGGTCCTCGACGCGTACGTCGCGTCGAACGTGCTCATGAGCCAGGTCGCGCTCGAGCTCCCGGTCGTCTCGTTCCTCTTCCAGGACATCGCCAACGCCGTCCCGAACATCGACGACGACTCCCAGCGCGCCGCCCGACTCGTCAGCGAGGGCGAGACGAAGGCGGCGGCCGCCCGCAAGGCGGTGCGCGAGCTGCGCACCGGGCTCGCGATCCCCTCCCCGCTCGGCTCCTACGTCAACCTGCGAAACTCGCTCGCGGCCAACGGCGCCAAGGGTGTGACGAACAAGGAGGACTGGGCCACCGCCTCGACCAACGACCTCGCGAACATCACCCCGGTCCGTGACGAGGTCCGCAAGGAGGCCGGCGAGACGGCGTCGGACATCGCGGCCGCGGCCGTGACCCGAGCCGTGCTGACCATCCTCGTGACCCTCGTCGCGTTCGCCGCCAGCATCCTCGTGGCCGGTGCCATCGCCCGCCAGATCGTGAACCCGCTGCGCCGACTCACGAGCGCGGCCCAGGACGTCCGGGACCAGCTCCCGCGCATGGTCGAGCAGGTCTCGGTGCCGGGCCAGGGCCCGGGCATCAACATCCAGCCCATCACGGTCGAGTCGAGCGACGAGGTCGGTCAGCTCGCGAACGCGTTCAACGACGTGAACTCCACGACGATCCAGGTGGCCCGCGAGCAGGCGGCGCTGCGTGGGTCGATCGCCGAGATGTTCGTCAACGTGGCCCGTCGCGACCAGGTGCTGCTCAACCGCCAGCTGGCGTTCCTCGACGACCTCGAGCGCTCCGAGGAAGACGCGAACACGCTGTCGAACCTCTTCCGCCTCGACCACCTCGCGACCCGTATGCGCCGCAACGCCGAGTCGCTCCTCGTGCTCGCGGGCATCGACTCGGGCCGTCGCGTCCGTCAGCCCATGCCTGCCTCCGACGTCATCCGTACGGCGTCGTCCGAGATCGAGCTGTACGACCGCGTCCGGCTGAACCTCGTCGTCGACCCGCTGATGCTGGGGCACAACGCGCTCAACGCGGCGCACCTCATCGCAGAGCTCCTCGAGAACGCGACGATGTTCTCCGAGCCGCACACGCCGGTCGAGGTCAGCACCGCGCGCGACGAGCGGTTCGTCAAGATCATCATCCGCGACCACGGCCTGGGCATGACGCCCGAGGAGATCACCGAGGCGAACCGCAAGGTCAACGCGCACGCCGCCTCGGACGTCGTGGGGTCGCAGCGACTGGGCCTGTACGTGGTCGGGCGCATCTCCGACCGCCTCGGCGCGAGGGTCACGTTCGAGCGCGCCCCCGAGGGTGCGGGCACCCTCGTCACGGTCAGCTTCCCCAACGTCCTCTTCGTGCCGGACTCGAACGTCCCGCTGCCGATGCCGACCGACCCGCTGGACAACCGCACGCAGGTCGCCGCGAACCAGCTCTCCGCCCCTCCCGCGCAGCCGTCGGCCCCCGTCTACTCGGGCCCGGCCACGACCGCGACCCCGCAGATCGACCAGGACGCGCCCGTCGCGATCCCGGTCGACCTCGCGGCCCTGACCGACGGCGCGACCTCGACGGGCATGCCTCGGCGCCGCTCGCGCGGCATGGACCCTGCCGGGTCCGCGCCGAGCGCCTCGTTCGTCCCCGGCCCGCAGACCGGCTCGATCGTGCTGCCGCCGCTCGCGACGCCGTCGCTCCCGCTCGACCTGCCGGCCTCGCCCGAGGCCTGGTCCCCACCCGAGGGCGTGGCCTCGTCGGGTTCCTCGCTCCCGAGCAGGGCCCGCGCCGCGAGCCCCGCGGAGACCACCGGCGTCATGCCGCCCCTGCAGCCGCAGTCCGCCGAGATCCCCGTGCTCGACGTGAGCACGCGCTCGGCCATGTTCTCGAGCTTCCGCGCCCTCGGCGCGGCCGACCCCACGACGTCCGAGCAGCAGGCCGTCGAGCTCGACGCCGCACCGGACGTGTCGGCGACCGACATCTCCGTCCCGGACTTCGTGCCCGACGACGGCACGTGGGCCCCGCAGTTCGCGATCGAGCCGCTCGCACCGAGCGAGGCTTCCGCGACGGTCACGGAGGACCCTGCGGCCGCTGTGTCCGACGTGAGCGAGCCGCAGGCCGCGCAGGCCCCGGCGGTCGCGCTCCCGCAGCGCTCGGCCCCGACCGCGCAGCCGACGCAGGACGAGGTGCCGGTCGCGCACGTCGACACGTACCGACCCCCGGTCGGGCAGCCGGTCCAGCAGTACCAGGACCAGCAGCAGGTCGCGCCCCAGCCGCTCCAGGAGCAGCACCACGAGGCCCCGGCCGCCCTCCAGGTCGCGCCGCAGCAGCCCGCGACCCAGCAGCAGCCCGCGACCCAGCAGCAGCCCGCGACCCAGCAGCAGCCCGCGACCCAGCAGCCTGCGCCCCCGGCGCGGGAGGAGATCCCCGAGGAGCTGTCCTTCGAGGCGCTCCCCAAGTTCGAGGACCTCATGGCCGACCTGCCGACGCGCAGGTCGCTGCGGGAGAGCCAGGCACGCAAGCGCGGCATCTTCAACCGTCGCCCGCGCACGGGGGCCATGCCCGTCGTGACCCCGTCGGCCGCGGCGCTCGCGTCGCAGCCGGCCGGTGCTGCGCCGCTCACGCAGGCCGCACCGGTGCAGCAGCCGTCCGCCTACCAGCCGCCCGCTCCGTCGCCGCAGCAGGCGCCGGTCGCGTACCAGCAGCCCGCTGCGCCGACTGCGTTCGCCCCGCCGCGTGCGCAGGCGCCGGCGTCGCCGGCAGGTGAGTCTTCTGGCGCCCCGGCAGGTTCGACGCCGCTCGTGCGTCGCCCGGCACCGGAGCCCATCGAGCCTCTCGAGGCCGGCTACGTGTCGGACTCCGTCGAGGCTCGCTCGGACTGGATCGCCTCCGCGGTCCTCTACGAGGAGATGTCGACGCTGCTGCGCAACGGCCCGGAGGTCCAGGGCAAGGCGTACGCCGAGTCCGCGGGGACGTACAGCCCCCAGGAGCGCTCGGACGTGACGAGCTCGGGCCTGACGCGTCGGGCCCGGACCGTGAACCGCGAGGAGTACGTCGACCGGTTCACGGCAAAGATCGATCGCGACCCGGAGCAGCTGCGGGCACGACTCGCAGCCTTCCAGTCGGCGACCGCACGGGGACGGGTCGAGGCCGACGACGAGACAAGTTCGACGGAACGTGCCTCGCACGGCAATGATGTCCCCGACTCAGCGCCGCAGTCGCGGTGACGTACAGCTCGCCGTCTGTGGCAACTGACAAGGAGGAAGTGTGAACGCGCTCAGCACCGAAGCAACCAATTTCGGGTGGTTGCTCGACAACTTCGTGCGGACCGTCCCGGGAAGCCGGCACACGCTGGTGGTGTCGGCCGACGGCCTGCTCATGGCGATGTCCGACCAGCTCGACCGCACGAGCGGAGACCAGCTCGCGGCGATCGTGTCCGGGATGTCGAGCCTGACCCGCGGTGCGGCCCGCCAGCTCAACGGGGGCAACGTCCGCCAGTCGATCGTCGAGATGGACAACGGCTTCCTCTTCCTCATGAACGTCTCGAACGGGTCCGTGCTCGGGGTCGTCGCCGAGTCCACGTGCGACATCGGCCTGATCGGCTACGAGATGGCCCTCCTCGTCTCCCGCACCGAGGCGACGTTGACGCCTCAGCTCATCTCGGAGATGCGCGGTAGCCTGCCCGTTGACGGAGCAACCCGAGCCCCGGTGGGATGAGGACAGGTCGATGACGAACGCACCTTTTGGCAGCTTGGGAGCGCACAGCTCGGACTCGTACGAGGCCGCGACGGTCCGTCCGTACGCGGTGACCGGCGGACGTGTCCGTTCGGCCACCTCGGACCTCCCGCTCGAGGCGCTGGTCGAGGTGATGCCGGGTGCTGTGAACAGCTACGGCCTGCCTCCTGAGAAGCGTGCGATCCTCCAGCACGCCGCGCACAACTACGTGTCGATCGCCGAGCTCTCGGCACTCCTGCGGATGCCCCTGGGCGTCACCCGCATCCTGGTCGCCGACCTCGCCGAGGAGAACTACCTCACGGTGCACACGTCGACCCCGCTCAACGTCCACACCGGCCACGGCAGCAGCAACTCGGGACTGTCCCTGAGTATCTTGGAGAGTGTTCTCAATGGCATTTCCACCCTCTGACGGTGCTGTCGGCCAGCCGCAGGCTGCTGGTGGCACCGGTCTGATCACGGGCGCCCCCGGGTCGTCGGCACCCGCCGCCGGCGGCGCGTCGGGGCCTTCGTGGTCTCCCGTCTCGGCCCCGGCGGCTGCAGCGCCGGCCCCGGCCGCCTCGGCCCCGTCCGCAGGGTCGCCGACGTCGGCTCCGGTCCGCCAGAGCGTCCTCGGCGGTCAGCCCGGCAGCACGCCGGCGCCGGCCCCGCAGGCTCCGGCTCCCGTCGCCACGCAGCAGGCGCCGACGGTCCACCAGACCCCGCCCGTGCAGCAGCAGGCGAGCCCGGCCCCGACGGCACCGCAGCCGGTCGCCCCGGCCGCGACGCCCGCCCCGCAGGCGGCACGCACGGCGCCGACGGTCGTGAAGATCGTCGTCGCGGGCGGGTTCGCCGTCGGCAAGACCACCTTCATCGGCTCCATCTCGGACATCGAGCCGCTCAACACCGAGGCCGCGATGACGGAGCACTCGGTGGGCGTCGACGACGCGGGTGGTGTGAGCGACCGCAAGATGACGACGACGGTCGCCATGGACTTCGGTCGCATCGAGCTGCCGGGGTCGCTCTGGCTCTATCTGTTCGGCACCCCGGGGCAGGACCGCTTCCTGTTCATGTGGGACGACCTCGTGCGTGGCGCGATCGGTGCCGTGGTGCTCGTGGACACCGACCGCCTGGAGCAGTGCTTCCCCGCGATCGACTACTTCGAGTCGCGTGGCATCCCGTTCGTCGTGGGCGTGAACTGCTTCGACGGCGTGGCCAAGCACAAGCTCGAGGACGTGCGCGAGGCGCTGCAGATCCCGGCTCACGTCCCGATGCTGTACACGGACGCCCGTTCGCGCGCGGCGACCAAGCAGACGCTGATCTCGCTCGTGCAGCTCGCGATGCGTCAGCTGCGTTCGGGCGCTGCCTGACATCCTCGACGACGATCCCAGATCGTCGCGCGACGCCCCACCGCACGACGGCGGGCCACCCCTGCGGGTGACCCGCCGTCGTCGTGCACGCGGCCTCTCGGGGAGGCACAGGGGCGCCCGAGCGCCCCGACGTGCCAGAATGTGCGTCGGAGCATCCCAGGAGGGCTGACAGAGCGGCCTAATGTGACGGTCTTGAAAACCGTTGTTGCGCAAGCAACCGGGGGTTCGAATCCCTCGCCCTCCGCCTGCCGAGAGGCCCCGGACCGGTGCGGTCCGGGGCCTCTCGCCATCTCTCCAGGACGCTGACCCGCGGCCGGGGAGCGTGGACCGGACCGTCTCACCGCACCGGCCCATGAGTGCACGCGCGCGCCGGACGGGCGATCATGTCGGGGTGACAGCACACGCGACCGACGAACCAGGCCTGGGCCCGAGCGAGCTGGTCCGGCAGTCGGGGACGGTCCTGAGGGTCGGCCACCTCGCACTCTCGGCCGGGACCGGCAGCTACCGCGTGAAGTCCCACATGACGCGCGTGGGCCGGGCGCTGGGCCTCGACCGCACCGCAGCGCACGTGACGCTCACCGAGATCACCGCGACGTCCTACCGGGACCGCAACTTCCGCACCGAGGTCGCCGAGGTCCGGGCGGTCGGCATCAACTCCGACCGGCTGTCCGAGCTCGAGGCCTACGTCGGCGACCTGCCGGAGCAGGTCACGGCTGCGGAGGTCGACGCGGAGCTCGAGCGGATCGCTGCCAAGCCGTTGCTCTACGGCGCGTTCCTCAACGCCTTGTGGGCCGCGATCGCCTGTGCGGCGTTCGCGTTCCTCAACAACGGCGGGGTCATCGAGTGCGGTGCCGTGTTCGTCGGGGCGTTCTTCGGTCAGATGGTGCGTCGAGCCATGCTGCACAAGGGCATCAACCAGTTCGGCACCACGATGCTCGCAGCGACGGTCGCCGCGACGGCCTACCTGCTGATCGTGCTCGTCTTCGAGAACCTGATGGGGGTCGCGGGGGGCCACGAGGCGGGCTACGTGTCCGCGGTCCTGTTCCTCGTCCCGGGGTTCGCCCTGGTGACCGCCGCGCTCGACCTCGCCAAGCTCGACTTCTCCGCGGGCATCGCCCGCATGACGTACGCCCTGATGATCCTGGCGTCGGCCGCCCTCGCGGTGTGGGCGATCTCCGCGATCGCAGGGCTCCAGCCCGACAGGCTCCCTCCGCCGGCCCTGGACGAGACGCTGTTCGTGGCGCTGCGCGCGCTCGCGAGCTTCGCGGGCGTGCTCGGCTTCGCGCTGATGTTCAACAGCCCGTGGAAGATGGCCGTGGGAGCGGCGTCGATCGGCATGGTCGCGAACGTGGCGCGCCTCGAGCTCATCGACGCGGGCTTCGCGTCGCAGGCCGCGGCGGCGGCGACCGCGCTCATCGTCGGGGTCCTCGCCGCCTACATCGCGCCGGCCATGAAGGTGCCGCGCATCACGATGTCGGTGCCCGCGGTCGTCATCATGGTGCCGGGCGTCACGGCCTACCGCGCTGTCTACGAGTTCAACAGCGGTGCCACGCTCGACGCCCTGGCGTCGACCGTCGAGGCCGGGCTGGTGATCGTCGCGCTCGCGATCGGCCTCGCGGTCGCCCGCATGCTGACGGACAAGAACTGGACGTTCGAGCGGTAGGCGTACGCAGCGGGGGCCTGACCAGGCTTGTTGCACCGAGTGCATCGATGCACTTAGCGTAGGGACATGTCCCTGCCTGTCGTCGATCGTCGTGCTGCGCTCAAGGCCCGCCACCGGCGGGCCATCGTCGACGCCGCCGCGGCGCTCATCGGTGAGTCGGGCGGGACGAGGTTCTCGGTGGACGAGCTCGCGGAGCGCGCCGACGTCTCGCGGCGCACGGTCTTCAACCACTTCGCGTCGCTCGACGACGTGGTGACCGAGGTCTGCAGCGAGGTCGTCGGCGCAGCGCTCGACCGGCTCGACGCGATCGCGTCGGACCAGCAGGTCGGGCGGAACCAGCAGCGCCAGCGGGACCAGCAGGCCGGCCCCCCGTACGACGTCACGCTCTTCGACGAGGTCGCGGACGCCCTGCGCTCGACCGACTTCGTGACTCCGTTGGTCTATCTGACCCGCGTGCTGGGCGACGAGGGCGGCCCCTCGCCGCGGCGTGCCTACACCCTCATCAAGGTCTTCGCCGACGTGAGCATGCGCCTCACGGCCGCCCTGGCCGCGAGCCACCCCGACGCCGACCCGTTCGACGTCGAGCTCCTCGTCGGCTCGCTCATGAGCGGGCTGATCGTGGTCTACCTCCGCTGGGTCGACGTGACGGGGGCGGTCGACGACCCGACCTCGCGCGAGGCCTGGACAGTCCTGCTCGAACGGCTCCTCGACGCGACCCGGACCGGCCACGAGCCGGTCGCCTCGTCACGCCGCACCCGCTGACCCACCCATCCGCGTACTCGCGCGCAACCGAAGGACTCTCATGGCTGAATTTCTCTACCGCGTCGGCCGCTGGTCGGCGCGCCGCGCGAAGACGGTGATCGTCGCGTGGCTCGCGATCCTCGTCGCGGCCGGCGTGGCGTTCGCGCTCGGCGCGGGCACGCTCGCGACGACCTTCTCGATCCCCGGCACTCCCACGGCCGAGGTGACCGACCGCCTGCAGAGCGACTTCCCTGACGCGTCGGGCGGGACAGGGACCGTGGTCGTCCAGTCGGCCGACGGTGAGGCGCTCACCAGCGCGCAGCAGGACGAGATCGCCGGGCTGGTCGCCGAGGCCTCCGAGGTCGACGGCGTGACCGCGGTCATGGACCCGTTCGTGACCGAGGCGGACCGCGCCGCGCAGCAGCAGCAGGTCGAGGACGGACGCGCCCAGGTCGAGGGCGGGCGGACGCAGCTCGAGGCCGGTCAGGCCCAGCTCGACGCGGGTCGTGCGCAGCTCGAGGCCGGTCAGGCCCAGCTCGACGCCGCCCGCGCCCAGGCCGAGGCCGCGGGCATGCTCGCGCAGGCTCAGCCGCAGCTCGACGCGCAGCAGGCCCAGCTCGACGCGGGGCTCGCGGCGCTCGACGCGCAGCAGACGACGCTCGACGACGGTACGAGCCAGCTCGAGGAGCAGAGCGCCCAGCTCGAGCAGGGGGCGACGCTGCTCGACATGGCCTCCGAGATCCGCATGGTCTCCGAGGACGGCACGACCGCGATCGTCATGATCTCGTTCACGGACCCGCAGATGGAGGTCCCGCAGGAGACCAAGGACGAGCTCGTCGGCATCTTCGACGACGCCCCCGCGGACCTCACCGTGAACCTCTCGGCCGACATGACCATGGGGGCCCCGAGCATCATCGGTGCCGGAGAGATCGTGGGCCTGCTGGTCGCCGCGGTGGTCCTCGTCGTCATGCTCGGCACGCTCATCGGCGCCGGTCTGCCGATCCTCACCGCCCTGATCGGCGTGGGCATCGGTGCGCTCGGAGCACTGTCGCTGTCCGGGGTCGTCGAGATGGCGTCCGTGACGCCCGTGCTCGGGCTCATGCTCGGCCTGGCGGTCGGGATCGACTACTCGCTCTTCATCGTCAACAGGCACCGCCGTCAGCTCAAGGCGGGCGACGACCTGCACGAGTCGATCGCGCTGGCGAACGGGACGTCGGGCAACGCGGTCGTGTTCGCGGGCACCACGGTGCTCGTCGCGCTGCTCGCGCTCAACGTCACGGGCATCCCGTTCCTGGGCCTCATGGGCACTGTCGGTGCGGCCTGCATCGCGATCGCGGTGCTCATCGCCGTGACCCTCACGCCGGCGTTGCTCGGCCTCGTGGGTGAGCGGATCCTCAGCAAGAAGGAGCGCGCGCGACTCGGCGGCCCGGCGAACGGTGCGACGGGTACCCACGGCGCACAGGACGCCCAGGCTGTCGCCCCTGCGCCCGCCGAGGTCCGTCCCATGTCGACCGGCTGGGCCGTCGTGCGCGTCGTCGTCGGGATCGCGGCGCTGCTGCTCGTGGCGCTGCCCGCGCTCGACCTGCGTCTCAACCTGCCGGACGGCTCGACCGAGCCGCACGACTCGACGCAGTACCAGGCGTACTCGACGCTCGCGGAGAAGTTCGGCGAGGGCCAGAACGGGACGCTGCTCGTGGTCGCGGACCTGCCCGCGTCCGAGGCCGGGACCGAGGCAGGTTCCATGACGGCCCAGGTGGAGATCGCCCAGACCCTCTTCGACCAGGACGACGTCGTGGCGGTCGCGCCCATCGGCACGTCCGAGGACGGTACGGTCGCGGCGTTCCAGGTGGTGCCCGCCGAGGGTCCCACGAGCGAGTCGACCGAGGAGCTCGTGCACACGCTGCGCGACATGTCGCCCATCGACGGGACGTACGAGATCGGGGTCGCCGGCTCGGCGAGCGGCAACGTCGACATCTCGGAGAAGCTCGCGTCCGCGCTGCCGGTCTACCTCGCGGTCGTGGTCGGCCTGTCGCTGATCATCCTGGTGCTGGTGTTCCGGTCGATCTTCGTCCCGGTCATCGCGACGCTCGGGTTCATCCTGTCGTACTTCGCCGCCCTCGGCGGCGTCGTCGCGATCTACCAGTGGGGCTGGCTGGGCGGCGTGTTCGGCGTCGAGAGCCCCGGCCCGATCCTGAACTTCCTGCCGACCATCCTGGTGGGCATCCTGTTCGGGCTCGCGATGGACTACATGCTCTTCCTCGGGTCGGGCATGCGTGAGGCGTACGCGCACGGTGCTCCCGCGCGCATCGCGGTCGTGCAGGGCGTCCGGGCCGGTCGCTCGGTCGTGACGGCCGCGGCGATCATCATGATCGCGGTGTTCGGAGGCTTCATCTTCTCGCACAGCGCGATGATCCGGCCGATCGGCTTCGCGCTCGCGTTCGGCGTGCTCGTCGACGCGTTCGTGATCCGGATGATGGTCGTGCCCGCGCTCATGCATCTCGCGGGGGACAAGGCGTGGTGGCTGCCGCGCTGGCTCGACAAGATCCTGCCCGACGTCGACGTGGAGGGGGCGTCGCTCGAGCGGCGCCACCCGCACGTGGTCGCCGGCGTCTCGGGGGCCGCTCCCGAGGGCGACCTCGACAAGGACGCCGCGGGCGTCCGAGGCTGACCTCCTGGAGCCGCCCTCCTCACCACGAGGGGGGCGGCTCCAGCAGTCCTGGGGCGGCCGTCGCGGCACCGGGACGCGCCCGTCGGCACCCCTGTTTTGCTCCGCAGCGCTCCGAGAAGGTAGCCTTGCGACGCTCGGTGCCTAGCATCCGAGCATGGAGACGTCGCATAGTCAGGTCTAGTGCGCCACCCTGCTAAGGTGGTAACGGGGCAACCCGTTCGAGGGTTCAAATCCCTCCGTCTCCGCTCAGGAAGGTCCCGGCTGCGTCAGGCCCGGGGCCTTTTCTGTTGCCCCGGAAGAGTGCGCCGAGTCGGCGCCCCCCACCGCTCGTCCCGCACGCCGCGGCCCGACGGCGGGACGTGAGCTCCGCCGTCGGGTCGCCGTGGGCGTGGCGAACCTCAGGCCGCCATGGCCGAGCGGACCACGAACCGTGACGCGGCCGCCCCGGCGAGCACGAGCGCCGAGGCCCCCGCGACGCACGCCAGGAACTGCAGCACCACGTCGACGTTCGCGAACGTGTTGAGCCCGAGGACGGGCACCATGAACAGGAGCGAGGCGACGGTCGCGAGGCCCACGCTCGCTGCCAGCGGGATGACGGTCTCGCGGAACCGCGCCTTGTCGAGGGTCTTGAGGTCGGTGCCCGCGAGGGTCAGCGCGCGATACTCGCCCCGCTGGTCGATCACGCGTCCGGCCTGCATGACCCCCGTCGAGACAGCAGCCAGGACGCCCGCGATCGCGAGGGTCAGGAAGCCGCCCGTGACCAGGTCGCCCACGAACTGGACCTCTTCGGGGTCGGCGCCCATGCTCGGGTCGAACAGCGCGAAGATGCTCGTGATCCCGGCGATGAAGGTCGCGAGGGCGACGCCGCCGACCGACCGCCACGCCGTCTTGGGCGAGTCGACGATGCGACGGCCCGCGAGGAGCGTCGGCACCCTCTTCGCGCTGCGCGCGGTGATCCGCCCGACGACCCAGATGACGAACGGACCGACGACGTTGAGCGTCGCGAACCCGGCCACGAGCACGAGGGTGAGGATCGCGATCGTGACCCCTGCCCCGCCGAACGAGACGTTCGTGACGACGAGCATCGCGACGAAGGCGACCGCGATCGAGAGCAGCCGCACGGCCTTCATGCCCGGAGGGGTCACGCGGGCCGCGACGCCCAGGGGGGTGATCGCCACCCGACGCAGCGAGACCGCGGCCGAGACCAGCGCGACGAGCACGACGCCCACGACCGCGAGAAGCAGTGCCGGGACGCCGACCCACAGCTCGGCGAGGCCGAACGTCCGCCCCTGGAAGCGCAGCTGTGCGACCAGGGGCAGCAGCGCCGCGTAGCCCACGAGCCCTGCCAGGGCGCCCACGAGGGCCTGCGCGGCCGCGTCGAGCACCGTGAGGGTCGCGACCTGCCCGGTCGTCGCCCCGGCCAGGCGCAGCGACGCCAGACGGGCGTCCCGACGGGCCACGGCGAGGCGCGCCGCGGCCCCGCCCAGCGTGACGAGCGGGATGAGCAGCAGGAGGGACGCGATGGCCGCGAAGATCGGGTACTGGCTGTCGTAGGAGCTCGCCCCTGCCTCGGGCCCGGCCGACATGCCCTCGATCCCGCCAGCGCGCTCCACGAACGCCCCCACGCCGCCGACGACGACGAGCAGGATCGCGGTCGTCGCGGCGAACGCGATGATCGCCAGGACGTTGGTCAGCCCCTGGGGGTCGCGGCTGTCGGAGCTGCGGCGGCGCAGGAGCCACCACAGGTCGAGGGTGGCCTTCATCGGGCCGCTCCCTGCGTGGGGGTGGCGTGGAACTCGCCCGAGATGCGGCCGTCGCGCATCGTGACCGTGCGCGAGCAGTAGCGGGCCACGCCCGCGTCGTGCGTGACGATCACGAGCGCCGCGCCCGACGCCTGGACCGCGGACGTGAGGACCGACAGGACCTCGGCGCCCGTGCCCTGGTCGAGCGCGCCCGTCGGCTCGTCGGCGAACACGACGCCGGGGGACCCGACGAGGGCCCGTGCGATCGCGACACGCTGCGCCTGCCCGCCCGAGAGCTCGCCCGGGCGGCGCTGCTCCATGCCCGCCAGGCCCAGGTGCGCGAGCCACGACGCCGCGACCTGCGTCGCCTCGGTGCGCGGCGTTCCCGCGAGCATGAGCGGCAGGGCGGCGTTCTCGACCGCGGGGAGCTCGGGCAGGAGCTGGCCCGACTGGAACACGAAGCCGAAGTCCTGGCGGCGCAGGGCCGTGCGACGGCCCTCGCTCAGGGTCGTCAGGTCCTCGCCGCGCCAGGACACCGTGCCCGACGTGGGCTTGATGATGCCCGCCAGGCAGTGCAGGAGCGTCGTCTTGCCCGAGCCCGAGGGGCCCATGATGGCGACGGACTCGCCGGGGGAGACGGTCAGGGAGACGCCCGCGAGGGCGTGCGTGGCGGTGTGGTCGGTGCCGTAGACCTTCGTCAGCCCGGAGGCGACGAGAGGCGAGCCGGTCGAGGGGGCAGGGCCGAGGTTCGTCATGCCCCCATCCTTCGCGGGGGACAGGGCCTGCCGCGTCCGGCCACGGTGTGGACCTGCCCGACGGCGGGTCATGCCCTGGGGGGACCGGTGGCCGTCCTCGCGGTGTACGGGGCTTGCCCCGCCCGAGAGCGTTCTGTATCGTTGAGTGAGTGCTCAGTCAAAGAAAGGTGGGATCATGAGGACGGTCGACGAGGAGCAGCGTGCCGCTCGCCGGGCAGCGCTGCTCGACGCGGCGGAGACCTGCTTCGCCGGGCGCGGCTACGACGCGACCCGTACGGCCGACATCTGCGCGGGAGCGGGCATGAGCGCAGGCAACCTCTTCCACTACTTCCCGACCAAGCACGACGTGCTGCTCGCCGTCGTCGACCGGGACGCCGAGCGCACCGCGACCGGCGTGAGCGAGCTCGCCCACGCCGACGATCCCTGGGAGGCGTTGCTCGCGCTCCTCGACGAGGTCTGCCGACTGGCCTCCGACCCCGTCGCCGCCGGGCTCGCGCTCGAGATCTCCGCGCTCGCCCACCGCGACGAGGACGTGCAGCAGCGGATGCAGGCCGGCGACCGCGCCTTCCGCGCGGCCCTCGCCGCACTGCTGGCTGCTGGGGTCCGGACCGGTCAGGTCTCGAGGACGCTGTCCGTCGAGGAAGGTGCGACCTGGCTCGCGGCACTGGTCGACGGCGTCTTCGCGCGCGTCGCCGCAGACCCCGGTTTCGACGCAGGCTCGCAGAGCACCACGCTGCGGCGCGTGGCGACGGCGCTCCTGGCGGGCGAGTCGTGAGTGCGGGGCAGGGGGCGCGAGGTGCGGCGGGACGCGCACCTGCGGCAGCGGGAACGACGGGCCGAGGGCGCCGGCTCGCCGACGTCGACGCGCTGCGCGCCTTCGCGCTCCTCGGGATCCTCGTGGTCAACGTGTGGGCGTTCGCGGACCCCTACTACGCGACGGCGAGCGGGAACCCTGCGTTCGACGGCCCGGTCGACCACGCGGTGCGGTTCGTGGTCGCCGCCCTGTTCGAGACCAAGTTCTACCTGCTCTTCTCGTTCCTCTTCGGCTACTCGTTCACGCTCCAGATGGCCTCGGCCGAGCGGGACGGCGTCTCGTTCGTGGGGCGGATGCTCCGGCGGGTCCTGGGGCTCGCCGTCCTGGGGGCGGTGCACGGCGTCGCGCTCTACTCCGGCGAGATCCTCGTGGTCTACGCGGGGCTCGCCCTCGTGCTCCTGGTGGCCAGGAACATGACCCCGCGTCGAGCCGTGGTCCTCGGGAGCGCGCTGCTCGCGGCCGTGGCGGTCCTGTGGGTCGGGCTCGGTGTGCTCCAGCTCGCCGCGGGCTACGCGGCGGCTCCTCCGGGGGCGGGGGCCGGCGAGGCCCTCGCGAAGGCGACGGCTTTCGGGGGCGACGCGGGGGAGGCGTTCGCTTTCACCGCGGGGCACCGCCCGGAGGTCGTGGCGGCGATCGTCCTCCTCCAGGGCCCGAGCGCGCTCGCGATGTTCTTCTTCGGGTTCGCCGCCGGCCGGCACGAGCTGTTTGCCCGCGCGCTGCCACGTGCCGCGGTGCGGTGGTCGCTGGGACTCGGTCTGACGGTCGGGCTGGCGGGCGGGACCTTCTACGCCTGGACCGTGGTTCGCGCACCAGGAGGAGGGCTCGAGACGCTCGCGTTCGGCGTCGGGCAGCTCACCGCCCCCTTCCTGACCGCCGCGTACGTCGTCGGATGCCTCGCGCTGTTCCGGCGCTCGCCGCGCGTCCGAGACTCGATCGCGCCGGCCGGACGCATGGCGCTCACGGGCTACGTCGGCCAGTCGGCCGTGCTCGCGCTCGTCTTCACGGGCTACGGCCTGGGGCTCGTGGACCAGGTCGCGCCGGCCGTGGTGCTCGGGCTCGTGGCGGTCGCCTTCTCGGCCCAGCTCGTCCTGAGCCGGTGGTGGCTCGGACGGCACGTGTACGGGCCGCTCGAGTGGGCGCTGCGGTGGGTCACGAACGGGCGACGCCCGGGGGGGGGGGCGTCGCGCTGAGCCCCCGGCGGCCAGGTCAGACGATCGGGTTCGTGAGCGTCCCGACGCCCTCGATCGTGATGGAGGAGGTCTGGCCGGGCACGACGTGCGCCGACGTGCTCGGCGACCCCGTGAGCACCACGTCGCCCGGGCCGAGGGTCAGGTGCGACGTCAGGTAGACGAGCTGCTCGACGACGTCCCACGCCAGGCCCGACGTCGACGCCTCGGCCTGCGTGACGCCGTCGACCTGGACCTCGATCGCGAGGTCTCCCGGGGTCGCGAGGCCCGTCTCGATCCACGGGCCGAGCGGCGTGAAGCCGTCGCCGTTCTTGGACTGCGTGAACTTGTCGTCGAACGCGCTCTGCTCGTACGCCGTCACGTCGTTGCCCACGGTCCAGCCGAGGATCACGCCGGGAACCTGCTCGGGCGTCAGATGGCGGGCCGTGCGGCCGACGACGATCGCGAGCTCGCCCTCGACCACGACCCTGCCGGCGGCCGGGTCGAGCCGCACGGGCTCGCCCGGTCCGATCACGGTGCGTGCCGACTTGGTGAACGCCTGCGGCGGGACGGCCCGGTCCGCGGGGCCGCTGTTGTGCGCCATGCCGAGCACGACACGCGGCTCGCACGGCGCGAGGAGGCGTGCGCCGTCCACAGGGTGGGTCTCGCCCGTGCGCTCGAGGACCGGGGCGTAGTGGTCCACGACGACGGCCCAGAGGTCGCCGTCCTGCACGACGGGCCGAGGGCCTGTGGGGGTGTCGATCCGAGCGAGTCTCACGGTGGGTTCCTCCGTCTGCGGGCCATCGGTCCGCGGGCGCTCGCCCGCGGGTGTCGGCGCGGTCGTGCCGGCTGAGGCGAGAGTACAGGAGGTATGACGTCCGATGTGATCGCCTGGCCGCCCCGCCCCCGCGGCGTGACACTGGGGAGACCGGGGGCTCGCGGACGGGCGCCCAGCGACGCGCGGCGAGGAGGGGTCATCTCACGCACTGCGGACGATGCGGCGGGACGCGGTGGGGCGCCCGGGGCCCTCGCCCTCGTCGGCGCGCTGGGCGTCGTCTTCGGGGACATCGGCACCAGCCCGCTGTGCGCCGCGACAGCCGTCGTCGCGACCGCTCAGGGCGCCGGGGCACAGATCGACCGGACGTTCGTCTACGGCATGACCTCGACCGTCCTGTGGTCCTTGACCCTCGTCGTCAGCATCCTCTACGCGCCTCCGCGTACGGCATCGCCGTGACGCTGACCATCTCGATCACCACGGTCGTCTACCTCGCCCACGGCTGGACGTCCCGACGGCGCCTCACCGGCAGCGTCGTCGTCGCCGGCTCGATCCTCCTGGTGGTCCTCGTCCTCCTCGCCGCGAACCTCGCCAAGGTCGGCTCCGGCGGCTGCCTCCCCCTGACGATCGGTGCCCTCGTGTTCGTCGTGATGACGACCTGGTGGACGGGCCAGCGGCACGTCAGCCGCGGGCGCCTCGCGCTCGAGACCACCGTCCAGCGCGTCGAGGACGTCCTCGAGGCCCACGGCTCGGTGACCAGGACCCGAGGGACCGCGATCTTCCTCAGCAGGCACAGCGGTGTCGTGCCGCTCGCGCTGCGCTCCATGGTCGAGCAGAACCACGCGCTCCAGCGCCACGTCCTGCTCGTGAGCTGGGCGACGACCGACCGGCCCGTCGTCCCGGCCCCCGAGAGGTACCGCGTGGCCGCTGCCGGGGACGAGGGGGTCGTCGAGATCGTCGCGACGTACGGCTTCCGAGAGCGACCACGGGTCGTGCGGCTCCTCGGCCAGGTCCAGCGCGACGCCCCCGATGCCATGCACGGCATCAACCTCGGGACCGCGACCTACTTCGTGTCGCTGTCCGTGCCACGGCTCAGCCCGCGGTCCAGGATGCCGCGATGGGCACAACGACTCTTCCTCGGCCTGTACCGGATCGTGCCCGACCCCGTCGAGACGCTCGACCTGCCCCGCGAGCGGACCATCGTGCTCGGCCGGGACGTGCCGCTCTAGGCGAGGCCGCGCCTCGTGCGGCGGGAGCGGCGGGATTCCGCGGTTGCTCCGCGGTTCGTCGCGCCGTCGTGGCGGGTCGCAACGCGGCCGTCGTGGTGTCGTGCGTCACGAAGTGGCTGGTCAGGCCGTATCGGTTTGAGTATCCAGCGATTCTCGTTGTAGTCTTCTCGACGGCTGCTCAAGAGAAATCACGAACAGCCGGGCGCCCGTAGCTCAACGGATAGAGCATCTGACTACGGATCAGAAGGTTGGGGGTTCGAATCCCTCCGGGCGCACAGAACACGAAGGCCAGGAACCGCAAGGTTCCTGGCCTTCGTGCTCTCTGCTGCCTGGTATCCCTCACGCTTCCCGCCGTGGACGAGGCGACCGCGGGTCGGAGGACGGCACTCCGGCGCCGCCTCGGGTGGGACGGGCGCCAACGACGCCGCCGCGACTGGCAGTATGCGGCCCATGCCTGTGCGCCACGCCGACGCGACCTTTCGCCCATGCGGGTACCTCGTAGTGCGGTCGCGGACCTCCGTCTCATGACTGGTCTCGTGACCATGAGGCGTCTTCTGCCGCCGACCGTCGCGGTGCACGAGTCGTCATGCGACCTCGACGTCCCGCTGTTCGACGACGAGCAGAGCGCGATCGCCGATGCGGTCGAGGAGCGCCGCAGGGAGTTCGTCAGCGGGCGCGCCTGCGCCCGCCGCGCCATGGCAGAGCTCGACGAGTCCGTCGTCCCGGTCCCGTGCGGCCCTCAGGGGGAGCCCGTGTGGTCGCACGGCCTCGTCGGGAGCATCACCCACTGCCGGGGCTACCGCGCAGCGGCCGTCGCCCGGGTGGCGGACGTCATCGCCCTGGGTATCGACGCCGAACCGCACGAACGGCTTCCAGACGGCGTGCTCGATCTGGTCGCCCTCCCCGACGAGGCCGCGCAGATCCAGGTGCTGCGGCGAGATGTGCCAGCGATCCACTGGGACCGGCTTCTCTTCTGTGCCAAGGAAGCGGTCTACAAGGGGTGGTTTCCTGTCGGACGGATACCGCTCGGCTTCGCCGGCGCGAGCGTCGTGCTGCGGACGGACGGCACGTTCTCCGCGCAGGTCCTGGCTCCGCAGGCGTCCCTCGGTGCTCTCGCTGGTGGCCTGGCGGGTCGTTGGTCGGTCGGTGACGGCTATGTAGCGGCGGCGGTCGCGATGCCGTCCCCCACAGCGATCTAGGATCCTCACCGCTCACGAGTCCGCGCCGGTCACGCTCCGTCGGCGGCACGTCGGCGGCACGTCGGTGGCAGGCGACGCGGTCTCGGGTTCCGACCGCGTCCCGCCGGCTCGCAAGCCTGCCTCGGGGCGTCGGTCTCCCTCGCGGGTCGGCCCTCCGGGAAGGGTGGCCCAATACAGGTCGGCCGCGGGACCCTGGGTCGGCGTCGATCCGTGTGGGCCACCCAGGCCGGCGGTCCGGATGGCCGTCGACACGAGGGACCTGGCGAGCGGCTTCTGGATCGTCGGCATGCCGGGCTCGGCCCACCCTTTCGAACCTACGCACTGTCGGGAAGGAGGGCCCGGGCATGCATTGTTATGGCACATTCGTACTCTTAAAAGGCAACGGAGTGCGCCGTACGGCAACGTGCCTGGTCCCAGGTCGTCGAGCAAGAAAACCGACCGAGCGTCAGGAATTTTGCTCATCTCGTATGTCGAGATGATGGTTGCGGATGCTCACGAACTTCGCTTGACTGCGTGTCGTCCCACTGAGAGACGAGCGATGCTCGCCATTCTGAATGGGCATGCTGACTCAGGGGGGTCTCAGTGGATTTATCGACACGGTCGATCGAGTTCGACCAGCTCGTCGGGCGTTCTGGGCCGATGATGTGGGGTCAGAAGGCCATCTACAAGTCGATCCGTTGGCTTGCAGAGGATGCCCACTACTTCAATCTCTTCCGCGTCATCGACGTTCCGGACGGAATGGCGGTCGGGGATCTAGACGGTGCGCTTGGGTCCCTTATTGCTCGGCACGAGGTGCTGCGTACGCTCTTCCACGACTCGGCCGCGGGCTGGACGCAGGACGTTCGTCCTGCGGGGCGCTTGGTCGTGGACCTCGTCCCCGCCCGTGAGAACGCTTCTGCCGAGGTGGCGGGCGGGGTCGTGAAAGACCTCATGGGGCGGTCGTTCCGTCATTCCGAGGAACTACCGGTGCGCTTCTCGATCGTGCTCGAGGACAGCCGGCCGCGCAAGGTCGTGATGGTGGTCTCCCATCTCGCCGTCGACGGCTGGTCGGCGGACCTTCTCAAGCAGGACCTCATCGGCCTGCTGCGAGGAGACGCAGGGCCTGCACCCCACTGGCAACCGGTGGACCAGGCTGCCGCCGAAGCGGACGGTGCTGGCGCGGCACGTGGGGTCGCTGCGGTGGACTACTGGTCGAAGACGCTCTCCTCCAACCCGCCGAGCCCGGTCCGCCCGGTGGTCGACACGGGCCGCCCAGGGCGCTTCGTGCGCCTGGGCATGTCGTCGACGGCTCTCGCGGTCGCAGCGAGCGCCGTGGCCACGCGCTGCGGCGTCAGCACCGGAACTGTGCTGCTCGCCGCGACGGCAGTGGTCGTCGGTCGACACACCGGACGCAAGGAGGTCGCCCTCCAGCTCATCGCAGCCAATCGACTGGACGCCCGTAGCCGGGGGCTGGTCGGTGCGTTGGCCGAGAACGCTCTCTTCGTCATCGACACCTCGCCGGCGGCTGTCGACGGTGACTTCCAGACGGTCGCGAAGCGGGCGTTCGGGGCAGGTCTGAACGCCTATCGACATGCGCAGTACGACCCGTTGGTCCTCGACGACGTGCTGGAACGCATTCGTACGCAGAACGGCGGAGCGCTCGATCTCGGGTATTTCTTCAACGACATGCGAATCGGGCGTGACTGGAGCGATATTCCTGAGTGGGACTCGGAGCCGGACCGTCTTCGCGAGCTTGCGCAAGAGACCGAGATCAGCCTGGTCGGTTCGTGGGAACGGCAGGATGCCACATTCTTCGTGCACACGGAGGATGCGACCAACACCTGTCGACTGTTCCTGATGGCCGACACCGAGCTCATTCCTGCTCAGGAGATCGAGAAGCTGCTGCTCTCGATGGAATCGGTGGTCGTCGAGGCGGCCATCGCGGGTTGACCGCCTTTCCCTTCGAGGGTCTTGTCAACGTCGGGTGGTCTCGACAGGAGACTTGACCGGGCTCATTGCCGGTGATGACGAAAGGACGTCGATGAATCAGCTCGTGTACGCGCCCAGACTGGTCAGGGCTCTGCCGCCGGTGGAGGCGGGCGGTCGCCTCCTGAAGGTATACGTGATGTTTGCAGAGCCCGACTCCTTCTCTCGCGACCCCGATCCGGAGTGGTTGAGAGAACAGGTGACCTCGGTCCTGGACACACCTCCAGGGGAGGGCGACCACCCGCTCGGATTCCTGATCCTGCACCACGGGAAGGAAGGTACCTACCTCCTGCTCTCCCAGTGGTTCGACGCGGACATGCTCAAGCACTGGGTACGTGGAACATCTGGTGCGGAGGAAGGCGGTGAGTCGTTCGCACCTCTCGCGCAGCGCGAGCTCATCGCCTGCGTATGGGAGCTGGCGATCATCGCGTTCGAACGCAACGCCTGGGTGAACACGGTGCTTGCCCAGGGACGGGTGGACGACTCGTCGGTCACCGCGTATCTGGGCACGAGCTTCTCGGGGTGGGTATGAGTCCCGACGTCGAGGTCAGACCGGTCCACCCGGACCACCTGGGCATGCTGCTCGAGCTGTGTCGAGAGCACGCAGCCTACGAGAACGCGGAGTTTCATGACGATGGGCATGTCGGTCGCTGGAAGTCGGCGCTGTTCGCCGAGCCAGCAGCCCTGCACGGCTGGATCGCCATCGAGGACGGGGAAGCCTGCGGCTTCATGACGGCGACCACGGACTTCGCGACGTGGAGCGCCCGTCGCTTTGCCCACATGGACTGCCTCTACATCCGCGAGCCTTTCCGAGGAAGGGGCGTCGGTCGCTTGTTCCTCGAGCAGCTGCGGGCGTTCGCGACCGCTCAGGGATGCGACTGGGCGGAGTGGCAGACCCCCCCGGACAACGAGCTCGGGATCGGCTTCTACGAGCGCATGGGTGCTGTCTCCAAGCCCAAGCGCCGCTTCACCTACGAGACGAGAGGGCGTGACCTCACGTGATCAACGGAAGTGCACTCCGCTCGATGCCTCCGTGGTCGCTCGACCGATCGGAACAGGCGAGCTCGGTACCCGCGCTCGGCGACCTGATTCGACCGGCTGCTGAGCGGTGGCCCAACCGTCTGGCCGTCCATGACGGGACTGTCGGACTGACCTTCGCAGAGCTCGAGCACCTGTCTCAGACGTTCGCTGCCCAGCTGGCCGAGCGAGGGGTCGGGGTGGGGGACCGGGTCGCCGTCATCGCCGAGAAGTCTGCGCTCATGCCGCTCCTGGCGATCGCGATCTGGAAGTGTGGTGCGGTCTATGTCCCGCTCGACGGCGAGGCCCCGGCACCGCGCCTGGCCGCGCTGATCGAGCGCCTTCGCCCGCGGGTGGTCGTCGCCCTGGACGATCGTGACCCCGTGGCCGGAGACGGTCGTTGGGTCGACCGAAACCAGGTCGACATGATCCTCTCCGGGCCACCCAGCGGATGGTCGACCGTCGATGCGCGGGGAGCCGACGATCTCGCGTACATCATCTTCACGTCGGGGTCGACCGGGGAGCCCAAGGGCGTCGAGATCACCGTGCCCAATCTCGTCGCCTACTTCGGAGCGCACAACGAGGTGCTGCGACTGACGCCAGAGTCTCGGGTGCTCAGTCTCTCTCCGTTCCACTTCGACGTCTCGATCGAGGACACGATGCTCCCCTTGTCCCTCGGGGCGTTCGTCTTCCAGTTCCGTGGGATCCAGGTGGGCGCGATCATGCGTGCCGTCATCACGAGGGAGCGGATCACCCACCTGATCGCGGTGTCGACGCTCCTGAAGATGATCACCGGCGACGGGCGTCACCTGACGCGGGATGCGGCCCCTGGGCTGGAGATGGTGATGACGGGGGCCGAGGTCTGCGACCCGGCCGTCATCAACGCCTGGAAGAGCCGTCTTCCCGATGTCCGCGTCCTCAACGTCTATGGACCGACCGAGGCCACGATCGTCTGCCTCGCATACGAGATCACGAAGGTCGATGAGGACAGGGACGTCTCCTACCCGATCGGACGGCCCCTCCGTGGGGTCTGCGCCAGGATCGTCGAGGACGGCGCAGTGATCGTGGAGCCGGGAGTGGTCGGCGAGCTCTGGGTCGGAGGCGCCCAGGTGATGCGCGGATACCTGGATCGTCCTGAGGAGTCTGCACGCCTACTCGTCGAGACCGACGGGCTGCGCTTCTACCGCACCGGTGACCGGTGCAGCTACGACGAGAACGGTGACATCGTGTTCCGGGGGCGCGACGACGACGAGGTGAAGCTCTCCGGCCGCCGGATCCACCTGGCCGAGATCCGGCAGACCGCCATGAGCTGCCCCGGTGTCGAGCAAGCCGCTGTCGGGCTCGTCAAGCGAAACGGCCACGACGTCATCGCCCTGGTGGTGACCTCGCCGGACCGCAGGGTGATCGAGCACGTCGAGAAGCGGCTGACGGAGATGCTGCCTCAGTACATGCAGCCGTCACTCGTCGCGTGGTCGCCGAACCGCTCGGTCTCGTCGACCGGCAAGACCGACGAGAAGGAGCTGGTTCGCCGACTCGCCGATGCGGCTCGGGACGTCAACGGGACGCGCTTCGCCCTTGAGATCGGCGGGACGGCGACGACGCTCGAGGGTTACGGCCATGGTTGAGTCGGAGCGCTCGGCGCTGCACCCGGAGTTCGGCCGACTGGCGATGGCCCGCTCGCTCGTGACTGCGGGAGGATCCACGGGGAGGGTGGACGACGATCGGCGGAACGCCGAACGTTGGGTCGGCCTATTCGGCGGTGAGGCCGACCTGGAGGACGAGGCGCACGAGGACCAGGAACGGCGCTCCGTGGTCATCTACCCGGAGAAGGAGGCACCAGGGAGCCCGTGGGTCCTCTACCTTCACGGCGGGGGGATGGTCTACTACTCGACCTCGACCTTCCGACCGTACC
Source organism: Oerskovia gallyi (assembly GCF_014836745.1). Lineage (NCBI taxonomy): Bacteria > Bacillati > Actinomycetota > Actinomycetes > Micrococcales > Cellulomonadaceae > Oerskovia > Oerskovia gallyi. The sequence goes on along the minus strand of NZ_JACSQE010000004.1, from coordinate 69,368 downwards.
TGCGAATCCTCGCAGACCGGCTCGGCGCCCCCGTGGAGGCTCTTGACTACGACAAGGCACCGGAGCACGACGTCATGCGCTCGGTGGCGGACCTGGCCGCTCGCATCGCGGGCCGTTGCCGAGAGGTGACGGATCGTCCGCTGATCGTCGCAGGAGACAGCGTCGGAGGACTGCTCGCGCTCTATCTCGGCGTGAGGGTGCTGCCGAGGGTCTTCTCTCGCATCGTGCTGATCTACCCGGTGCTCGACCTCGACGTGGAGCACGAGTCCTACCAGGCCTTCGGGACCGGGTACTTCCTTGACGGTGTCGACATGCGCTACTTCACGTCGCTGCTGCAACCGTTCTTCCGGGAGATCGCCTTCAACCCGATGGACCTGTCCGATTCGGACCTCTCCGCGCTGGCGGGCTGCTCGATCGTGACGTCCGGATGCGACGTGCTTCGCGACGAAGGACTCGAGTGGGCTCGGTACGTGGCTGATCGATCAGCCGACGTACGTCACCTGCACTTCCCCGACCTGCCGCACGACTTCTGCCTCTACGCCCCCAAGCTGAGCTCCGCCCGACGCGCGGTGGAACAGATCGCCGGCGAGGCATTCGTCGCCGGAGACGCCGGGTGAGCCGTACTGCAGCCGATGTGCGGCGTGGTGCTGCCCCCGATCCTCGTGGTCGGAGGCAGTCACGCCACGGGGACGCCCGTGGTCCACGAACAAGACAGGCCAGAACGCGAACTACTTCGGTGAGAGGAAATCATGACCACTTCAGTGAGCGACACGGTCAAGCGTGACATCGCGGGATATCTCGAGGCGGCTCTGGGGAGACCGGTCGACGTCCACTCCTTGGCGGACGACACACCACTGAACACCCTCGGGCTGGATTCACTCCTGACGATCAGCGTCGTCGCCACGCTTCTGGACGAGTCCGGCGTGGACCTCCTCGAGCACTCCGACTCGCTTGTCACCCCCAGCACGCTCGCGGACCTCTATGCCCTGGGTGTGAGGTTCGGCCCAGGCGAGGACCGTCCTGCTCACGACGAGGAGAAGACCGTCCTGGAGAACGACCGGATCGCTCACTACCAGTCGAAGCTCGCCTACGAGATCGACTCCGCAGACCTTCAGGACGCCCTGTCAGCGGGCAAGGACGTCGTCGTCGTCGACGGACGCAGCAGCGACTCCTTCGCAGCGGAGCACATTCCCGGTGCCGTCAGCCTCCCGCATCGCTCGATCTCGCACGACTCACTCAGCGAGCTCTCCCGCGCCCCGTTGTACGTCGCGTACTGCGACGGGATCGGCTGCAACGCCTCTACCAAGACGGCACTCAAGCTGGCCGCCGCAGGTTTCCAGGTGAAGGAACTGATCGGTGGCCTGGACTGGTGGAAGCGGGACGGCCACCTCACCGAAGGGCACGCCGCGCACACGGTGGTCGGCGAGCATCCCCTCGCTTGTGGGTGCGCCGGCTAGATCTCTCTCCGGCCGCCTGGCTCGGTGGCGACTTGGTCGAAGAACGTCCATACCGTACAGAAAGCATGAGTCATCTGATGAGCGCTGAAAGGTTCGACGATTCGTTGTGGGACGTCGTGGTGGTCGGCGCAAGCCTTGCCGGGTGCGCTACGGCGATCCACTTCAGCAAGATGGGCCACCGTGTCGCGGTCGTCGAGAAGAGAGTGACGGCTGTCGAGCACTACAAGCAGCTGTGCACTCATTTCATCCAGCCGCACGCAGCACCGCTGCTTGCTCCTCTCGGCCTCGAGCATCTCCTGGACCCCGCGAGGTCGGTCATGACCCGGGGACTCTTCGTCACCCCCGGGGGAACCATCGATGCGTCCTACGGCGACGACCCGAGCGCGCGCGCGCTGAATCTCGAGCGCCGTGTGCTCGACCCTGCGATTCGCGAGGCTGCGAGGAGGCAGGGTGTCCGATTCTTCGACCGGACGAGCGTGGAGGCGCTCGAACGGGATGGGACGGACTGGCTCCTGGGCGTCCGCACCGTGCACGGGTCCCGCCGGGTGCGAGCTCGGCTGGTCGTCGCTGCTGACGGGCGTCGTTCGCGGCTGGCCGGGCTGCTCGGGAACACGACAGAACAGCGCCCGAACGACCGTGCGGCGATCTTCGGCTACTTCACGGGGATTGCTGCGTTGGAAGGAAATCGCTCGATCTTCATTCGAAACGGCAAGGACATGGCATGCGTCTACCCGCTGGTCGGCGGTCGGACCGCCCTCGTCCTGTTTGCCGAGAAGTCCCGGATCGCGAACTGGGACGGTCCCGACGACCGCCTCGCGGGGCTTCTCGCGTACTTCGCAGGCCTGCAAGAATCGCCACCCCTGAGTGGCGCGGTCCTGGACTCGCCTCTGTTGGGGTATGCCGACTACCCCAACCAGATCCGTCAGCCTGTCGCCGGTTCTGTACCGTTCGTCGGCGATGCCGCGCTCTCGCTCGACGCCATGAGCGGCGTCGGTTGCGGCTTCGCCCTGTCTTCGGCAGACCTTCTGGCACGCTCCTTCGTCGGGAGATCTCTGGACACCGGAGACGTCAGAGAGGGACTGGACGACTATGGGCTGCGCTTCGAGGCAGCGTTCCGGCCTCACGTGGACGGGATCTGCGCGGATTCGCTCGTCCAGAAGGACGAGTCCACCCAGCAGAGGGTGTTCGAGGCCATCTGTGGAAGCCCCGGGCTGAGTCGGGAGTACCTGTCCTTGACGGGTCGCCTGTCGATGCCGGCCGACTTCCAGCGGGCTCTCATGCGAACCCTGATGACGAGGGCCAGGAGCGGTGCGATCGCCTAGGTCCCATCCGGTCCGGCGTCGCGCGCCCGGCACCGACGACGACACGTTTCGCCTCGCTCGTCACGGAGCGGAAGCATGCCCGATCGCTTCTCCTTCGCTATGAGTGCTCGCGGCGAGATCTCCCACGACAGAAGACGGAGGAGCCGATGCCACGCATCGCTTTCACGACGTTCGCCATCCTCAGGGCGCCGTACGGTGAGCCGGAAGTCCAGGACTTCGACGACATGACTCCCGCGACGTTCGACGAAGCTGAGCGGAGCGAGGGGTTCATCGCCCGAGCAAAAGAGGACCCCGGCCAGAGCCATCTCTCCAACTTCCAGCGTGACTGGGGTGTGTGGGGGACGTTCGAGGTCCCTCGCTTCTACACGGGCGGCCGGACGGACGAGCTGGACAGCAGGGCTTCGACCCTGTCGCTGTGGAGGGACCTGGACTCGGTTTTCGCCTTCGTCTACACCGGGCTGCACCGCACGGCACTGACGAGGCGTCACGAGTGGTTCCTGAAGCCCGAGTGGCCCACCTATGCGGCGTGGTGGATCGCTGACGACGAGCTCCCCACCTGGAAGGACGCCTGTCAACGGTTGGAGCACCTGCACGACCACGGCTCGACACCCGCCTCGTTCACCCTCCGTCAGGCGTTCACCTCGGACGGGCAACCCACTCGTGTGCGCGGGCTCGCCACACGCCAGCCGGTCGGTGGATGACCTCGACCGTCCGTCCATCCAACACTCCCTGAGGGGCCAATCATGATCACGCGTTCCTTCGACCGCTCGGCGATGAGCTGGTCCTACGACATGCACCTTCAACCGATGCTCTCCGCCGCCGACATCGAGGGACTGCCCTTCGGTTCGGTCTTCGGCAGCGTTCCGCCGGGCACCGCATCGAAGCGCCACGCCCATCAGGACGGTGAGATGTTCATCGTCCTGGCAGGCAGAGCGATCGTCTCGCTCGACGGCGAGGAGCGTGAGCTGGGCCCGGGGCAGGTCGTCCATCTCGCGCCCTTCGGCTTTCATGAGATCAAGAACGACAGCGACGCACCGTTCGACATCGTCTCGATCTACTGGGAGCACATCCCGAGCGCCGTCGCGGCGCTCGAAAAGGTCCCCTCGCGTGACCAGCACGCCGAGCGAACCCTCGTGTTCTGCCCCCCTCCGACACCGAACGGCAGCCTGCACCTCGGGCACCTGGCGGGGCCCTACGTACGGGCCGACATGCTGGTCCGGGCCCTGCGCAGCCTGGGGCGTGACGTCCGTTACATCAGTGGGACCGACGATCACCAGTCGCACGTGGCCGTTGCCGCACGAATGCGTGGACAGAGGCCGGAGGACGTCGCGACGACCGCAGGCGATGCGATCGTCTCGACCCTGCACACGGCGGGTGTGGGTCTCGACCGACTCACCCGTCCTCTCCAGGACCGGAAGCACGGGACCCGGATCGCCGAGCTCTTCGAGCAGGTCCTCGCCTCGTCGGCCGTACGAGAGGAGGAACGGCCGACGGCCTACTGCCCGGCGTGCGACCTCTCGCTCCACCAGGCGTTCGCGCGGGGGGCATGCCCGCACTGCGGTGAGGCCAGCGACGGCGAGATCTGCGAGGCGTGCGGACGACCCAACGAGGCACGCGACCTCAAGGGCGTCGAGTGCAGGATCTGCGGCACCCCTGCGGTCCTCCGGTCGGAGCGGGCGCTCTGGCTGGATCTCGACGGGTACAAGGACGAGCTCCGGGACTACCTGCGCGCCTCGCGCCTGCCTGCGGACCTGCTGGCACTCGTCGATCGGCTCCTTGCCGACCGGCTGCCCCCGTACCGCCTCACCCGGACCAGCGCGTGGGGGGTGGACCTCGGCGATGGTCAGGTCCTCGATGCCTGGGCGGATCTCGCGCTCACCTTCCTCGACGCGGCGCGGTCCGAGATCGCACAGGGCGGCCCTGCGGAGGTGGTGCTCTATCTCGGCTACGACAACAGCTTCTACTACGCGGTCCTCCTGCCGGCCCTCGCCTTCGCCACCGGCCTTGCAGAGTGCCTGCCCGCCACTTTCGTCACCAACCAGTTCCTGCACCTGGGGGACGCGAAGTTCTCGACCAGCCGAGGCCACGCGATCTGGGCGGACGAGCCACTCGCAGCGTCGGGCCCGGACGCCGTGCGCATCGCCTTGCTGCGCGATGCCCCGGAAGGACGGGTCACCCGGATCATCGAGGAGCGGGCGGCCCAGCCCACGGACGATCCGTTGTACCGCGGCCTCCAGGAATGGCTGCGAGGTTTCGAGGAGATCAGCACGACGTCGGGGGGCATCGTGCCTGGCACGGGTGCCTGGACGGACAGGCACCGGGAGTTCTATCGATACCTCGGTCTGGCCTCCCGCCAGCTGGACGGCGCACTGCTCCCGGAGGCCTTCAGCGCGCGGGGCTACATCCGTCTCCTGGACTCCTTCGTCGCTCAGTGCGCCGAGTTTCGAGCCGTCGAGCGGCCGGGCCGCGAGGTGCGGTCGCTGGCAGAGGAGTCCCGGACCAGCCTCGCACTGGAGTACCTGGCAGCGAAGGTCTTCGCTGCGCTCGCCTGGCCGGTCGCACCGGAGACGGCGCGCAACGTCTGGGAGTGGCTCGGGCTTCCTGGCGATCCCGTGCGCGAGACGGACTGGTCGTTCCTCCCGGCCAGCACTCGGTGTGCCTCGCCCGCGCCCACGCTCTCCGCAGAACCGGCTCTCGTGGCCAGCGGGCGACCGTGAGCAGGCCAGGTCCGCCGTCCTCCCTCGACGACTCGGGCCTGCCCGCTCGTGCCGACGTCGTGGTGGTGGGAGCGGGGATCCTGGGCGCCGCAGTCGCGCACTACCTGGCACAGCGAGGGGCGTCCGTCCTGGTACTGGAGCAGGGGGCGCAGGCGGGCAGCGGAGCCACCGGACGGTCTGGTGGCATGGTTCGCGCCTACGACCCCGATCCGTCGGTCGCCGACCTGGCGCTGCGAAGCCTGGCCACCTACCGGAACCCTGATGAGTGGGCCCGCGGGGCTGCACCCCTGCACGTGGTCGGCGCGGTGACCATCGCCGACCCGGGGCGCGATCAGGAGCTGGAGGCGGCCGCCGGGCAGATCAACTCTGCGCTCGGCACCGCTGCCCACGTCGTCGTCGGGTCTGGCGAAGCGGCCGGTATCGGGCTCGCCGGCGGTGTCGCGTTGGTCGAGCCGGACGCTGGCTGGGTGCAACCGTCGCAGGTCACCGAGGACTGGTTGCATCAGGCGGTCGGCAATAGAGCTCGCGTCCGCTATGGCGTGCGTGTGCTCGCGATCGAGGAGCACCGCGCTCGTCCCCGGGTGCTCACCGACGCCGGAACGGTGGTGGCGGGAGCCGTCGTCGCGGCCGTCGGAGCGTGGGCCGCGCACCCGGTACCCGGGATGCGCCCTGGGGCGGCGGTCCGGTCACGCTCGATCCAGGTGAGCATCGTCGATCGGCTGCAACCGACACAGCCTCATGCGACGTTCGTGGATCTGCGCAACGGGACGTACGCGAAGCCGATCGGCTCCGAGCAGACGCTGATCGGCCTCCCGCACCTCGTCTGGGACTCGCCGTTCGACGCGCCGCCGGATCCCGTGCACGAGCAGCACACCCTCCGTGCGCTGGCCGCCCACCTTCCATGGCTCGGGTCGACGGTGCATCACCGGACGGTCCGCGCATCTGACGCGTTCGACCTGCAGTCCGCTGCCGACCGGGGGCCCGAGCTGCTGAGCGAGACGGACACACGGCATGTGTGGTCTGTACGGGGAGGCAACGGCGTCGGGGTCAGAGTGGCACCGGAGGCGGGCCGGCGAATCGCTGACGTAGTCGTCGCGGACCTCTTGCCTGGTGTCGCCTGATGGCTCGCTCCTCAAGACCTGTCCGGAGATCACTCGCCTGGCTTATTCGACATTCCATCAAGGGGGAACAATGACCCGCTGCCACGACGTCATAGGCATCGGCTTCGGCCCTGCCAACCTGGCTCTCGCGATCGCGCTCGAGGAAGAGGGGTACGGCCTGGACGTCCGCTTTCTCGAGTCCTCTGCCGGGCCGTCGTGGCAGAGCGCCATGATGCTCGACGGATCGGACATCCAGAACCATCCGGTGCGAGATCTCGTGTCGCTGCGCAACCCTCGCAGCCGCTACAGCTTCATCAACTTCCTGTTCGAGAACGGCCGCCTCCTCGAGCACCTCAACGTCCCCATGGAGTTTCCCCTCCGCAAGGAGTACGCGCAGTACGTCACCTGGGCAGCCAGGCTGCTCGGCGGGCAGGTCGACTATGGCGTTCACGTCACGGGTGTAGCCCTCGGAAAGGACGCGGAGGGCGAGTCGTACTACGAGGTGACGACCTCGACCGGGGAAGTCTTGCGCGCGCGAGCCCTCGTGATCGGCACCGGGCGATCTCCGTTCGTTCCGGCACCGTTTGACGAGGTCGACTCCCCAAGGGTCTTCCACCTGACGCGATACCTGCCCGCGCTGCAGGAGATGGAAGCGCTTGGAGCACGCCAGGACGGTGGGCGGACGCCACGAGCGGTCGTGGTCGTCGGTGGCAGCCAGAGCGCGGTCGAACTGACTCTGGACCTTTCCCGGCGATACCCGACAGCCCAGGTGACCAACCTTGCACGGTCCCTCACCCTGCGGCAGAAGGACACGAGCCCGTTCAGCGAGGAGGGGTACTTTCCCCACTTCACCGACTACTACTACCGGGCCACCCGAGAGCGGAAGAACGCCATCGACGCGTTCATGCGGCCCACGAACTACTCGTCTGCCGATGGCGACGTCCTGCGCGAGCTGTATCGCCTGATGTACGAGCAGCGGATCGACGGCGATCAGCGGGTACGCGTTCGCGGCAGCCGCCAGGTGCGCAGCCTCGAGGTCGGTGAGGACGGCGTCCGGCTGAGCGTCGACGAGCTGAACACGGGCGCGCACGAAGAGCTCGAGGCGGACTTCGTCGTCCTGGCCACCGGGTTCCGCGACTTGGGCCCTGCCTCTCATCAGGAGCGGGTCCCAGCGCTCGTGCGCCACATCGCCGACGACTTCGTCTTCGACGACCATGGCTACCTGGTCGTCGGGACCGACTACGAGGTGCGTCCGGCGGATGTCACGACGCCTGCGCTCTTTCTCAACGGACTGTGCGAGTCGAGCCACGGGATCGGAGACGCCGGATCGTTCAGCCTGCTGTCGCTCAGGGCGAAGATCATCGCAGACAGCCTCTGGAAGCGACTCGCGTAGTGAGTCCGGAACGAACAGCCGCGACTGGTACGGCTGGACCACCTGCTGGCCGCGTGACCACCGCAGACAGGAAGGTGCCAGCGTACGAGCCGGCCGTCACCCGTGGGATCACCGGTGCCGTGCTCGGCGCAGGGATGGTGGTGATGCCCCCGGTCGTCTCGGCCGTGGCGGGCGAGAGAGACCTTCTGGCGTGGTCGGTCCACGTGGCGCTCGGTGGCTCGGTCAGCCTCGTCCTCTGCGCGTTGGTCGTTCGGGCAAGGCTTCGCCCGACCACGTTGGCGGGCGTCCTCGGGGTCGTGTGGGGACCGTGGGCGCGACGGACGCAGGACCTTGCCATGGCCGTCGCGTTCACCGCGGGGCAGGCAGCGATCGCCTGGTTCGTCGCGACCAGTCTCCTGACGGCCGCTGACGGCACGCTGCCCTCGTCCGACGGAGACGGCTTGGTGATCGCGTGGGGCATTCTTGCTCTGGCAGTCCTGGGGGCCCTCAGTCCGCTCCGTATCCCGGCCGTGATGATCCGGTGGCGGCCGTGGATTGCCGGGCTGCTGGCCCTCTCCTGTGCGGCGGCGGGCTGGCCCGCCGGAGCCAACGGAGCCGCCGGATCGCCGCTGGCGCCGTCGGGCCTGGCGCCCGGCGGGGCGTTGTGGCTGGCGATCGCCGCGTTGTTCTTTGCCGGCGTCGGTTGGGAGTCCGTGACAGAGCTGGCCCCCAGGGCCGGGGCCACACGGGGGCGCTCCATGGCGGGGACGGCGCTGGGCGCAGCGGCTGTGGCGGTCGTCCTGCTGGGCCTTGCCGCGGTCCAGCGGTCGGTCGTCGGTGTGACGAGCGCACCGTACGGCACCCCGGTGCCGCTGCGGTGGGCGCTCGCAGGAGCGACCGGCGTCGTGCTCACCTCGTACTGCCTCACCAACGTGCGCACAGCCGCCGGTATCGCTTCTCGGGTGGCACCTGGGGCGTGTCGCGCTGGCGACAGCACGGCGCCCGCCAGGTCTCTGGTCGGCATCGTCGGTGTCGCGTGCTGCGGATTTGCGTGGCTGGGGGACCGGGACGGCGGTGTTCCGCTGCTCCTCCTGGGGCCGGCCGCAGCCGTCGGCTTCGGGTACGCCCTGGCCGCGGCCGGCGCCGTGAGGTACGGCGGGCCGGTCCTGCGATGTTCCGGAGCGTTGCTCGTCCTGGCGCTCGTGTTGCTGTCGGTGCTCGCAGTGCCGATCCTGCACACCGCATGAACTGCTCGCGAGCGACATCGCGGCCGAATCCGTTCCCCCTCGTCCCAGCCACTCCCACGGAGGCCTTCATGCCCGGATCCACCATCGAGTCCGAAGTGCGTACCTACAGCAGGAACTGGCCTGTCGTCTTTGCCAGCGGGCGCGCCAGTCGCCTCTACGATCGCGACGGTGGTGCCTACCTCGACTTCTTCGCCGGTGCCGGTGCTCTGAACTATGGTCACAACCACCCTGTGCTCAAGCGCGTCCTCCTGGAGTACCTCGAGGAGGACGGCGTCACCCACAGCCTGGACATGCACACGGATGCCAAGGGCACCTTCCTGGCCGAGCTCGAGGCCCGGGTTCTCGCCCCCAGACATCTGGACTACCGCGTCCAGTTCACCGGTCCCACGGGGACCAACAGCGTGGAGGCGGCGCTCAAGCTGGCTCGCAAGGTGACGGGTCGTCAGACGGTCGTCGCGTTCACAGGGGCATTCCACGGCATGTCCATGGGAGCGCTGGCCGTCACCGGCAATGCCGGAAAGCGCGCCGGGGGCGGAGTCCCGCACGCGCACACGTGGCGACTTCCGTACGACGGGTTCGCCGGCAGCGAAGTGTCCGGCTTGCGGCTCCTCGAGAGCATGCTCGCCGACAGCAGCAGCGGCATGGACCTCCCGGCGGCCGTCATCGTGGAGACGGTGCAGGGTGAAGGCGGAATCAACCCGGCGCGCGTGGAGTGGCTCGGCGACCTCGCCGCGCTGTGCAGGCGGCTGGAGATCCTCTTGATCATCGACGACATCCAGATGGGCTGTGGTCGGACCGGTCCCTTCTTCAGTTTCGAGGCCGCCGGGATCGTCCCGGACATCGTGTGCCTCTCCAAGTCCATCAGCGGATACGGCCTGCCGATGTCCTTGACCCTCTTCCGTACCGAGCTCGACGTCTGGCTTCCGGGAGAGCACAACGGCACCTTCCGGGGAAACAACCCAGCGTTCGTGACGGCGACGGCCGCACTCCGGACGTTCTGGTCGGACGATGCCTTGGAGAAGCAGACCTTGGTGCGAGAGCTCTGGTTCAAGGAGTACCTGACCGAGGTCGCGCGTCGTCATGCGGGGCTCGTGTCCGCGGTGCGTGGACGTGGTCTCGCCTGGGGCCTGGCGTTCCACGAGCCCAGCCTCGCGAGGAGGGTCGCAGACGGCGCGTTCTCGCGTTCTCTCCTGGTCGAGACGGCCGGATCTCGTGACGAGGTGGTCAAGCTCTTGCCGCCGCTGACGACCACGGACGAGGAACTTCTCGAGGGGCTCGACATCCTGCAGGACTCGCTCGCGGCCGCGCAGGAGGCTTGAGCATGCAGGGCGATGCTGAGGGCAAGCAGCAAGACCCCACCGTCTCGCGGCACCGCGGCGTGGATTCGACGCGCCCGCGGCCGAGTGCGACATCGATGGCACGTGCCCGCAGGAGGCGGTCACAGCTGCCGACGTGGTGCTCGGTAGACGAGGGCCTCCATGCTTGCTAGGGGCGGCCCGGTGACCGTCGGCGCGCTGTGTGGCATCGGGGCGAACTTGATCTGGGGGCTGGCGTTCCTGGTACCGGTGGCACTTCCTGAGGCCGACTCCATCTCCCTCGCGCTAGGGCGTTACCTGTGCTTCGGTGCGATCTCCGTCGGCATTCTGGCGATCGGCGGGCGCCGACGGCTGAGCGGCCTCGATCTGCGCGCGTGGAGCACCGCCCTGCTCTTCGCGTTCACCGGGCATTTCGGCTACTACCTGCTCCTGGTGCAGGGCATCCGGTGGGCCGGGGCGCCCATCACGACCGTCATCATCGGGATGCTGCCGGTCTCCGTCGCGATCGCGGGGAACCTTCTCCGTCGCGAGTTCGCCTTTGCGCGCCTCGTCTTTCCCCTGGTGTGCCTGTCGTTGGGGCTTTCGCTCGTCTACCTCATGGAGCTCGACTGGCAGAGCGACGTGAGCGGGCGCTCGGGAAATGACTGGGCGGCCGGTATCGCTTCCGCCGTGGGGGCCCTCGCCCTCTGGACTTCCTATGCCGTGAGCAATGCTCAGTTCGTTCGACGAAACCCTCAGATCTCGTCCATGACGTGGTCCACGATGATGGGGGCAGGGGCCTTCGTGCTCGCCCTTGCTGCACTGCCGTTCGCTGCGCGCACGGGGTCGGTCGGCCACCAGGGGGCGGACGGCGTCCCGTCTCTGATCATTGCAAGCGTGGTCCTGGGAGGGCTCGTCTCGTGGGCTGGAACGGCTCTCTGGAACAGGTCCTCAGGACTCCTCCCCATCTCGGTGGCGGGCCAGCTCACGGTCATCCAGGTCGTGGCCGGTCTCACCTACGTCTTCGTCTGGGAGCGCAGGATTCCACCCGTGCTCGAGCTCCTGGGTTTCGCTCTGATCGTCGTGGGGGTGCTGGACGCGATTCGTCGCACGCGCACCGCTCCCGCAGCCGGTGAAGCCGCTGGACCTGTCTCAGCCTTGCGGAAGAAGGGGTGACTCTCGTGCTCGTCCCGATATGTGGAGCGTCGCCACCGTGATACCTGCCTGCCTTACTTTGAAGAAGTCGCGCGGCCCGGTCCTGGGCCCGATTCCCGAGGAGGACCATGCGCATCGCTGAAGATCCCGCGCCCGTGCACCAGCAATCGTTCGTCGAAAGGTTGCGGAAAGACCTCCGGGAGCGCTATGGGCGGTGGGCTCGGATAACCGCGCTGCTGCCGGCGGCAGGCTTTCCGATCCTCGCTGGAGGATTCCTGCTGGCATTCCTGCTGGGTGCGCTCCCACTGTTGTTGATCGTCCTGCTGGGCCGTGTGCTGTACCTACTGCCCGGTCTGACCGGAGGGGGAGAAGCGGGGCCGTTCGTCGAGACGTTCGCGGCCGTGGTGGTCGTGCTCGTCGTGCAGCAGATCCTCGCCCCGTTCCTCACAGGAATCGTCGAGGTCGTCGCCCGGCGCGTCGACGAGCACTGCGTCCGCAGGATGCTCACGGCCGCGTTGCGGGACGCCGACGCCACGACGCTCGACGACCCCGAGGCGCTCGACCTCCTTGCCGACGCGCGCAGTGCCTTCTCGCGGCAGGACCTCAGCCCCGGTGACGCGGCCGCAGCGCTGATCCCGCTCGTCTCCCGCTATGTGCAGCTCGTGGGTGCCGCGATTCTCGTCGGGATCGTCGTGGGGCCCCTCGCCGGGGTCCTGATCCTCACGACGGCCCTCGTCGTGCGATTCGGCAACCGTCGTGGTCTGCGGCAGTTCGCCGGCGTGTGGAACTCGTTCGCCGGCTCGCGCCGACGCACGGGATACCTGCGTGACCTCGGCACGACAGGCACCGTGACGAAGGAGGTCCGTCTGCTAGGGCTGCTCGGCTGGCTGCGGGGGCGTCTGCGGGACGAGACGCTCGAGGGCTTGAGGCCCCTCTGGGCCGAACGCCGACGGGTGCTGTTCTGGCCGTTCGTCGTCTTCGCGGGGGTGGCGCTCGCAGGGGGCACCGCGGTGCTCCTGCTCGTCGCTGCCGACGCCACGTCGGGCGAGCTGGACCTGTTCGCACTGGGCGTCGCACTCCAAGCAGTGCTCATCCCCATGCGCTTCGGCGTGTACTTCCCGGAGGCGGACGTGCAGACGCAGTACGGCATGTTCTCGCACGACGCGCTCGAACGTTTCGAGCGCATGTCCCTCGCCGTGGGCACCCAGGGCGGCGGGGTGGCACCGGTCACCGCGGTTCCCCCGGCGTTCCGTGCGGTCCGCTTCGAAGGCGTGTCGTTCCGCTATTCCGATGACGGGCCATGGGTCCTGCGTGACCTCGACCTCGAGCTGATCGCCGGCCGGTCGACGGCGATCGTCGGGCTCAACGGCGCAGGAAAGACAACCCTCGTCAAGCTCCTCGCGCGCCTCTACGAGCCGAGCGAGGGGCGTATCACCGTCGACGGGGTCGACCTCGCGTCCTTCTCACAGGACACCTGGCACCGGCGCCTGGCCCTCATCTTCCAGGACTATGTGCGGCTCGAGCTCCCGGTCCGCGAGAACGTCGCCTGGGGGGCCCCGCACCTTCACGACGACGAGGTCGCTCTGGCGGCAGCGGTCGACGAAGCCGTGCGTGCGGCCGGAGCGGACATCGTGGTCGATCGGCTCTCGAACGGCCTCGACACCGTCCTCGCATCCGGCTATCCCAGCGGTCAGGACCTGTCCGGCGGTCAGTGGCAGCGCGTCGCTCTTGCCCGCGCTCTGCTCGCGGTGGGGGCAGGGGCACGCGTCCTGGTGCTCGACGAGCCGACGGCGCAGCTCGACGTGCGGGCCGAGGCGGAGTTCTTCGACCGGTTCCTGGCTCCCGGCGCGGTGGGGGCCTCCGAGGACGTGACGAGCGTCGTGATCTCGCACAGGTTCTCGACGGTGCGGCCCGCGGATCGGATCGTCGTGCTGGAGGGCGGCCGGATCGTCGAGCAGGGCGACCACGCCGAGCTGCTCGAGCTCGGTGGACGCTACGCCGAGCTGTTCGAGCTACAGGCTCGCAGGTTCCGCGCAGACCCAGACGCCCGGCAGCCCGCCCCGTACGACCCCGCCGATCCGTCCGATCAGACGTCCCTCGGTGCGGGGGCCGGAGAACCCAACCACACGACCGGAGCTGCCCGATGAGGCTCGTCCTGACTGCTGCCGCCTTCCTGCTTGGGCACGCCTGGCGCATCGACCGGCGGCGCTTGCTCGTCGCGAGCGTCCTGCTGATGATCGGGTATCTCGCGGCGCCGCTCGTCGGGGTCGCGCTCGGCGCTTTCACGGGTGCGGCGCTCGACGCCGACACCTCACGGGCCATGACTCTGGCGGTGATTGTGGTCGTCCTGCTGGTCGCTGAGCTCATGCTCGGGCACTTCGCTCACCTCTCGTACTTCGAGGTCGGGGAGCTCGAGCAGATGGCGTTGACGGACGACATCGTGCGTATCGTTCACGGTGGTGACATCGCTCGCCTCGACGACCCGTCCTTCACGCAGCGCGTCACGACGGTCACGGAAGCGGTGGTGCGGATCCGCGGTGCGCTCGAGTCGACGTTGCAGCTTGCAGGCATGACCCTCCAGGTGGTCGTGACCACCGTGATCCTGGGCGTGGTCGAGCCGTGGCTCCTCCTGCTCCCGCTCGCCGCGGTCCCGCCCGTCCTTCTCGCGAACCGTGCGCAGAAGGTGCTCGACGTGGCTCGCGAGGGGTCGGCACCCGACATCCGGTTGGCGCGCCATCTCGTGACGGTCGGGACCTCCGGCGCGTCCGCCAAGGAGATCCGGCTGTTCGGGGCGCGACACCTGCTCGCCGCGCGCCATCACGACGCGTGGGCACGGACGACGGCGACCTTGTGGACGGCGCACCGCCGTTCGGCCGTGCTGCGTGCGGTCGGGCAGGTGTGGTTCGCACTCGCGTACGCCGCCGCAGTGCTCGTGGTGGTCAGCGGGGCGGCGTCAGGATCGGCTGCGATCGGCCAGGTGGTGCTCGTCGTGACGCTCGCGATCCAGGTGTCCGTCCAGGTGTCGGGAGCGCTCGGCCTCCTGGGAACGCTGCAGGGAGCCGGTGCGGTCGTCGAGCACATCCGTGACCTGCGCGGGGAGCTCCCGGACGTGGGCTTGGGTGCCTCGCGGCAACAGGCCGAGCTCGAAGACACCGTCGTGGAGCGCGGGACGCTCGGTGTACGGACCGGTGAGGCGCTCCGCGGCTCAGACGCCCTCCCGGCGTACGTGCCGGAGAGACTGCACGCGGGAATCCGCCTGGAGAACATCACGTTCACCTACCCCGGCGCCTCCCGACCCGTGCTGGACGGGGTGACTCTCGACCTTCCGGCCGGTGCGACCGTCGCGCTCGTCGGCGACAACGGTGCCGGGAAGTCGACGCTCGTCAAGCTGCTGTGCGGTCTCTACCGGCCGACGGGTGGCCGCATCCTGGTCGACGGGGTCGATCTTGCGGACATCGCCCCTGAGGCGTGGCACGCACGCGTGACCACGCTGTTCCAGGACTTCGCGCGATTGCAGCTCGCGGTCCGGGACAACGTCGGGGTCGGCGATCTCCCGCACCTCGAGGATGATGCCGCGCTGTGGCAGGCGCTGGGGGAGGCGCGGGCGCGAAAGGTCGTCGAGGGCCTGCCTGACGGCCTCGACCAGGTGCTGGGTCACGCCTACCGGGACGGCGTCGACCTTTCCGGTGGGCAGTGGCAGACCCTCGGGCTTGCCCGGACGCTCCTCCGTCCGGACCCTCTGCTCCTGGTGCTCGACGAACCGGCCTCGGCGCTCGACGCGACCGCGGAGCACGCCTTGTTCGAGCGGTTCACGGCGTCGGCCGAGCGCGCAGGTGCGCTCGCTGGAGGGGTCACTCTCTTCGTTTCCCACAGGTTCTCGACCGTGCGGGACGCGGACCGGATCGTCGTCCTCGACGCGGGGCGAGTTCGCGAGGAGGGTACGCACGAGGACCTGGTGGCCGAGCCGGACCTGTACGCCGAGCTGTTCGCGCTGCAGGCGGCCGCCTACCGCTGACGATCGGCGCCGCACGCCGCCTCCCGGGCGCCGTCCGTTCCACGTGTCGGCGCCCGGAGGTACGCACAGCACGAGTGGCCGGGGGCCTCGTCGCGCTCGCCCGGAGTCACGCGTCATCCCCGACCGGGCTCGGGCGGCGGGCGGAAGGGAGTGCCTGCGCCGGGCAGGGGGCGGTGGTCGCCGCGTCGCGGCTGGTCGGCCGGGTTGGTCACGGTCTCCGCGTCTACCACCACGCCCGCTTGAAGCCCGCCGCCTCCGCGTCCTTGCGGCTCTCGAAGCACACGTCGGCCTTGACGTCCCGGAAGTTCCACTCCTCGCCCCGCACGTAGTAGACGTTGGTCGCGCCGTCGATCTGGCGCACGTAGAGGCCCTTGACCTTGCAGTCGTCGGGGATCGGGGCCTGGCTCGGCGTCGCCTCGGGCGTCGGGGGTGCCGGGGCGGGAGGGGGTGGTGCCGCGACGGGAGGTGCCTCGGGCGTGGGGGTCTGCGTGGGGCGCGGCCGGGGCTTCTCGACCGGGGGGACGACGGGGTCGCGGGGCGCAGGGAGCGTGCTGCCGCTCGGCAGCGGCTCGCCCGGGCACGTCGAGAGGACGGCGACGAGGGCCGCCTTCTCGGTGCTGGTCACGCGTAGGCCGTAGGTGTACTTGACGCCCACCTGGCGTGCGACGTACGCGCAGCGGAAGGCCTCGTTCGGAGGGAGCCAGGCCGAGGCGTCCCCGTCGCCCTTCTGCTGGTTGAGGGTGCCGTCGACGACCAGGAGGTTGAGCGGGTCGTTGGCGAAGGCCTCGCGCCGTGCCGCGTCCCACGTCCGTGCGCCCTTGTGCCACGCGTCGGTCAGGGCGACCACGTGGTCCACCTGCACCTTCTCCGAGGACAGCGGGCCGCGCTCGAAGGCGATGTCGGTGCCGCTGTACGGGTCGGCGAGCAGGCCCGTCAGGACGACGCAGTCGTTCGTGCCGGGCCTGAAGGAGACCCCGGACATCGACCGGGTGAGCGCGTCGTTGCGGGTGTCGCACCCGTTGCCGTCCGTGTCGGCGAAACGGGCTCCGAACGCCTCGACCGCGAACGCGGCGGAGACGTCCCGGTCGCCGACCTCGAGCAGCGCGACCGTCGCGAGCGCCGACTGGGAGGGGGCTGCGGCCACGACGGCGTCGACGTCGAGGGTCGGGACCTCGAGGACGGCCGAGTTGGCCACCTCCAGGTAGTCCGGGGTCCGGTCCTCCGCGGGGTCCTCGACGGGTGGCGGAGCGGTGGTCGTCCTGGAGGTCACGGGGGTCGGCGGGGTGTCCGATCCGCCCTTCTGGGTGAGGGCGACCCCGCTCCCGGCGAGGGCCACGACGAGCACCGCGCCGCCGACCCAGAGCGCGGGCCCGGAGAGAAGTCCTTGCCGGGCGGGTCGCCCCGTCGAGGCGTCCCGGCGTGTCGAGGCTTGCTGGCGGGCCGAGGCGCGGGACGCCGTCGGGCCCGTGGGGGACGCGGGCCGAGCAGCCCGTCCCGGCGGGGCAGGGACCGGGGGCAGCGCCCGGACGGTCGACGCGGGCGCGTACGACGCGGGCTGCTCCTCCACGGCCGGGCGGACCTCGGCGAACGGCATGGCGGGGGACTTCTCACCCGACGGGTTCGCCGGGCGTGGGGCGTCGACGCCGAGCGTCCCGACGCCGAGGGGGAGGCGTTGCGTGCTGGTCGGCTGGACGGCGGGGCGCGTGTGCTGGGACCAGCGGTCGCCGTCGAACCACCGTTCCGCACCGGCGGCAGAGGGGTCGGGGTACCACCCCGGAGCGGTGCGACCCATGACGCCTCCTGCTGCTCTGGTCGCCTGCGTGCAACCCGCCGGCGGCGTCCTGGACCGACAGGGCGATCGAAGGCTAGCGGAGAGCGTCGGATGGTCACGAATCGGTCCGGCGTCCACCCGGGGCAGGGTGTGGACGCGGTGTCACGTCGAGGCTACGACGGAGGGTGCGCGTCCTGCTTGACAGCGCTGTCAAGATCGGGTCTACTCGCCCCAGGAGCGCCGGACGGTCCTGGCCGTCCGAACCGCGTCGTCGGCGACACGTCGAGGCGGAGCCAGTCGGGGTGTGGAAGAATCCCCGCCAGTCGAACCGTGCGGGGGTGTGCACATGGCCTCAGGAGGCCGCACTGCACGCGGCGGAGGTCGCCCGACCCTCGCCGCGGTGGCCGAGGCCGCGGGGGTCAGCCTCAAGACGGCCTCCCGCGTGCTCAACAACGAACCCAGCGTCTCCGAGGCGACCCGCCTCAAGGTGCGCACGGCCGCCGACGCGCTCGGCTTCCGGCGCAACGCCGTCGCGGCGGACCTTGCACGCGGCGGCGGCTCCCGCCTCGTCGGGTTCGTGACCGGGGACATCGCCAACCCCTTCTACTCGGACCTCGCGGGAGGGATCGAGCGCGAGCTGCGCAAACACGGGCTCCAGCTCATCACCACGAGCTCCGACGAGGACGCGGACCAGGAGCGCGAGCTCATCGACGCGCTGATCGAACGCCGCGTCGCCGCCCTGTTCATCGCTCCCACCGCGACCGACCACTCCTACCTGCACGCCGAGCTCGCGAGCGGCGTGCCCGTCGTCTTCCTCGACCGCCCGCCGAGCGGGATCGAGGCCGACACCGTCGTGCTCGACAACCGTGCCGGCGCCGCCGCCGCGACCCGGCACCTGCTCGCGCAGGGGCACCGCCGGATCGCGCTCGCCGGAGACCTGTCCCGGCTGTGGACGTTCCGCGAACGGCACGAGGGCTTCGTCGCCGCACTGCGCGACGCCGGGATCGAGGACCCCGAGCGCTACGTGCGCGACGGGCTGCACGACGCCGCGACGGCCCGTGAGGCGGTCCAGGGGCTCCTCGCTCTCGACGAGCCCCCCACCGCGATCCTCACCGCCAACAACAAGATCACCCAGGGGGCGCTCCGAGCGCTGCGCACCGTCCAGGGCGCGCGCCGCGACGTCGCCCTCGTCGGGTTCGACGACTTCGAGCTCGCGGACGTCCTCGACGTGACCGTCGTGGGCTACGAGATCTCCGCGATGGGTCAGGAGGCCGCGCGTCTCGCGGTCGACCGCATCGAGTCGCCCGGGGGCGCTCCACGGCTGCGCGTCGTCCCGACCGTGCTGATCCCCCGGGGTTCCGGGGAGATCGCGCCGCGCCTGGCGGCGGTGGAGGTCCCGGCCCGGCGATGACCCGACCGGGGTGAGCGTCAGGCCGGCCGCTTTGTCGTCGTCGTCCTCTTCGACCCCCGCGGATGTCTCTCGCAGGTAACGATTCGGCGTACCTCTTTGACAGGGGGAGAGGTGCGGTCTTACGTTCGACCTGTTCCTGACAGCGCTGTCAACGACGAAAGTAGGACCCCATGCGTAACGGATTACGCGTCGCCGGGGCACTGGTGGGCACCGCAGCCCTCCTGGCCCTCGCGGCTTGCAGCGGCGACTCTGGTAGCGATTCCACCTCGGGTGGCTCGGGGGATGCCGCAGGCGGTGACGTCGAGGTCTTCACCTGGTGGGCCGCCGGTTCCGAGAAGGCCGGCCTCGACGCCCTCGTCTCGGTCTTCGACGAGCAGCACCCCGACTACACCTTCGTGAACGGCGCGGTCGCCGGCGGCGCCGGATCGGCCGCCAAGGACCTGCTCCAGACCCGGCTCCAGGCCAACGACCCGCCGGACACCTTCCAGGCCCACGCGGGCGCAGAGCTCACGGACTACATCGACGCCGCCCAGATCGAGGACATCTCCGACCTGTACGACGAGTTCGGGGTCACGGACGTCTTCCCGCAGGACCTCATCGACCTCCTCACGGTCGACGGCAAGATCTACTCGATGCCCTCCAACATCCACCGCTCGAACATGGTCTGGGCCAACCCTGCGGTCCTGACCGAGGCGGGCCTCGACCCCGCCGCGACCTACGCGACCCTCGACGACTGGTTCGCCGCCCTCGACGCGGTCCAGGCCACGGGCAAGACCGCCCTCTCGGTCGGCCAGACCTGGACCCAGGTCAACCTGCTCGAGACGGTCCTCATGGCCGACCTCGGTGCCGAGGCCTACAACGGGCTCTGGGACGGCACGACCGACTGGGAGAGCCCCGAGGTCACGGCCGCGCTCGAGGACTTCGAGAAGCTCATGAGCTACACCAACACCGACCGCGACGGCCTGGACTGGCCCGAGGCCACCCAGCTCGTCATGGACGGCGACGCCGCGTTCAACGTCATGGGCGACTGGGCCGTGGCGGCGTTCGAGGAGGCCGGCAAGACGGCCGGCACCGACTTCACCTACTTCCCGGTCCCCGGGACGGACGGCATGTTCGGATTCCTCGCCGACTCGTTCACGCTCCCCGTGGGAGCCAAGAACCCCGACGGTGCCAAGGCCTGGATCGAGACGGTCTCGAGCCTCGAGGGCCAGACGGCGTTCAACAAGGCCAAGGGCTCCATCCCGGCCCGCACCGACGCGAACCCGACGGACTTCTCCGAGTACCAGCAGACCGCCATCACCTCGTTCGCGGACGACACGATCGTGCCGTCGCTCGCGCACGGCGCGGCCGCCTCGGTCGCCGTGCTCAACGCCGTCTCGGACGCGACGAGCAAGTTCACCTCCGGCGCCTCCGACCTGGCGCAGTACCAGGCCGACCTGGCCGCTGCCGCCGCCGAGTAGGGCGCGGGGCGGGCCCGGCGCGGGCACCGCCCGGTCACGTCCCGTACCCGCGGCTTCCCGCCGCACCGCCTCGTTCCCCGCCGCACCGGTCGGCGGGCGCTCCCGCACCCCCGCGGCGAGCGCCCCGGACCGTGCCCGCACCCTTGGAGGATCACCGGTGATCCACTCCGCCCGACGCTGGGGGCCGCCTCTGCTCCTCGTCGCCCCGTCCCTGATCCTGGTGGGGGTGTTCGTCTACGGCCTCATCGCGATCAACTTCTCGACCTCGACCACGGACATGCACAAGGCCGCACAGTCCACGGGTCAGGCGCCCGTGTCCAGGGTCGGCTTCCAGAACTACCTCGACCTCCTCGCGAGCCCGGAGTTCCAGCACTCGCTGCTGAACCTGCTGATCTACACCGTGGTCTTCCTGGTGGGCACCATGGTCATCGGCTTCGTCTGGGCCTGGCTCCTCGACAAGCCCGTCAAGGGTGAGGGCTTCTTCCGCGCCGTCTACCTGTTCCCCATGGCGGTCTCGTTCATCGCCTCGGGCGTCGTGTGGCGCTGGCTCCTCAACTCGAACCAGGACGAGAAGGCCAGCGGCCTCAACCGGCTGTTCCAGATGATCGGGCTCGACGCGCTCCAGAACGACTGGTGGAACAACGTCACGTTCGGCATCGCGGCCATCGCGATCCCCGCGATCTGGCAGCTCTCCGGCTACGTCATGGCGCTCTTCCTCGCAGGGTTCCGCGGCATCCCGGAGGAGCTGCGCGAGGCGGCCCGCATCGACGGCGCGAGCGAGTGGAAGCTCTACCGCTACGTGCTCTTCCCGCAGCTCACCCCGATCGCGCTGTCCGCGCTCATCATCGTGGGCCACATGTCGCTCAAGGCGTTCGACCTCATCATGTCGATCTCCAAGCCCTCGAACTACCAGACCAAGGTCCCCGCGGTCGACATGTACGTCTTCAAGTCGAGCTTCGACTACGCGAACGCGGCCGCGGTGGGCGCGATCCTGCTCATCATCGTGGCGCTCGTGATCGTGCCCTACCTGATCTCCCTGAACCGCAAGGAGAAGATCCGATGACCACGGTCACCACCCCTGTCGAGGCGACGGCACCGGGCTCGGGCTCGGGGTCCGGCGCCGCCGGCTCGCGTCGTCGCAAGAAGCCGGTCGAGCGGTTCTCCGTGGCCCGTACGCTGCGCTACGCGCTCCTGATCCTGTTCGTGCTCGTCGTGCTCGTGCCCGTCTACGTCCTGCTCGTCACGAGCTTCAAGGGACCGGGCGACGCGGCGCCGACCCGCGCGTGGAACCTGCCGCAGGTGTGGACCACGGAGAACTGGCAGGCCGCGTGGACCGCGCTGTCACCCGCGATCCTGCGCACGCTCCAGATGGTGATCCCGGCCGCGCTCATCTCGGCGTTCCTCGGGTCGCTCAACGGGTTCGTGCTCTCACGCTGGCGGTTCCGGGGAGCGAACCTCGTCTTCACGCTCATCCTCTTCGGCATGTTCATCCCGTATCAGGCGGTGATCATCCCGCTCAACCAGCTCGTCCTGAGCCTCGACCTGCCGAGCGGCATCCCGACGCTGATCGTGCTGCACGTGATCTACGGCCTGCCGATCACGACGCTGATCTTCCGCAACTACTACCAGACCGTCCCGAGCGAGCTCATCGAGGCCGCGCGCGTCGACGGGGCGGGCATGCTGCGCACGTACTGGTCGATCGTCCTGCCGCTGTCGATCCCGAGCTTCGTGGTCGTGCTGATCTGGCAGTTCACGTCCGCGTGGAACGACTTCCTCTTCGCGGTGTTCTTCTCCTCGAGCCAGAACGGCCCGGTCACGCTCGCGCTCAACAACCTCGCGAACGGTGCGCTGCTGCAGAACTACGGCGTCTCGATGGCGGGGGCGCTGTTCGCCTCGCTCCCGACCCTCCTGGTCTACATCCTGCTCGGCAAGTACTTCATGGGTGGGCTCATGTCCGGGTCGGTCAAGGGCTGAGGCGGGCATTCGACGGGCATTCGACGAGCAGGGGCCCGTCCGGGGAAGATCTCGGACAAGGACGACGAACGGGGAACGATGACGGTCATGGACGAGCCGGCACGCACGACGGGCGGGGCCGCGTGGCGTCACGACGAGCTGCGCAGGCTGCTCGCCTTCGCGCAGGCGTCGCTCGGGCCCGACGGCGGGGCGCGGTGGCTCGACGCCGACGGCGTCCCCGACGCGCGCGAGCCCGTGCACACGTGGATCACCGCACGCATGGCGCACGTGTACGCGCTCGGGACCCTGCTCGGGGTGCCCGGGGCCGACACGCTCACGGACCGGGCCCTCGACGGGCTGCGCAGCCACCTCGCCGACCCCGTGGACGGCGGCTGGTTCGCCTCGCGCGGGCCGGGCGACGCGGTCGACGACACCAAGAGCGCCTACGCGCACGCGTTCGTGGTCCTGGCCGCGTCGAGCGCCACGATCGCGGGACGGCCCGGGGCGCGCGAGCTGCTCGACGACGCGCTGCGCATCCTCGACCAGGAGTTCTGGGAGGCGGACCAGGGCATGCTGCGGGACGAGTGGGACCGTGCCTGGACCGTGTGCGCGCCCTACCGGGGGGCGAACGCCAACATGCACGGCGTCGAGGCGCTGCTCGCCGCGCACTCGGCGACCGGCGACGCCCTGTGGCTCGAGCGCGCGAGCGCGATCGCGCAGCGGGTCGTCGGCTGGGCCGCCGAGCGCGACTGGCGGGTCGTCGAGCACTTCGACGCGGCGTGGCGGCCGCAGCCAGAGCTCAACGTCGACCACCCCACCGACCAGTTCAAGCCGTACGGGTCGACGCCGGGCCACGGTTTCGAGTGGGCGCGCCTGCTGCTGCAGCTCGACGCGGCGCAGGCGGCGCAGGACTCCGGGGTCGCCGTCGCACCGGGGGCCCGCCTCGACGCCGCCCGCCACCTGTTCGACCGCGCCGCGGCCGACGGCTGGGACCCCGAGGAGGGCGGGTTCGTCTACACCGTGAACTGGTACGGGCGACCTGTCGAGCAGCGCCGCTTCCACTGGGTCGCGGCCGAGGCGATCGCGGCCGCCGAGGTCTTCGCCCGGGTCACGGGCGAGGAGCGGTACGCGCGGCTCGCCGACGACTGGTGGGCGTACGCGCGGTCTCACCTCGTCGACGTCGAGCGGGGCTCGTGGCACCACGAGCTCGACGCCCACAACCGGCCGTCGGCCGAGGTGTGGGGCGGCAAGCCCGACGTCTACCACGCGGGGCAGGCGCTCCTCCTCGCGGACGTGCCGGTCACGGGGAGCCTCGCGGAGTCGGTCCGCGCCTGGCGCGCTCAGCGCGTGGAGTAGACCTGCACCTCGGCCGCCTTGACCACGAACCACACGCGTTCGCCCGGTGCGAGGCGCAGGTCGGCGACGGACGTCGGGGTCAGGTCGGCGGCGCGGTGCCCGACGGCGTCGCGCACCTCGCGCGGTCCCGTCGCCTCTCCCCAGGCCCGGAAGAGCTGCCCGTGCGGCTCGAGCGACGTGATCGTCACCGCGAAGGCGTTGCGCGGGCTGCCCGACGGCGCCTCGCGGTGGATGGCGACCGCCCGGGGCTCGAACATCGCTACCGCGGGGTCCCCCGCGACGAGGCCCTCGTCGTCGGCGACGACCCCGGCCACGACCTGCGTCGTGGTGGGGGCGGGTGGGGTGCCCGCGCTGCTCGTGCCGGTCGCTGCGTCACCTCCCGCGCCGAGCCGCAGCCCGCCGTCGTCGGTCGCGGTGCCCGCGAGCAGGTTGATCCCCGCCAGGCGCGCCGCGAACCGCGACCGCGGGCGGGTCAGGACCTCGCGCGCCGGCCCGTCCTCGACGACCCGGCCGTGCTCCAGGACGACCGCGCGGTCGGCGAGGAGGAGGACGTCGAGCAGGTCGTGCGTCACGAGCAGGGTCGTGCGGGGGTGGGCGCGGTGGGTGTCGTGCAGGGTGCGGCGCACCTGCTGCGCGACCCCGACGTCGAGCGATGCGAGCGGTTCGTCGAGCAGCAGGACGCGGGGGTCGGTCGCGAGTGCTCGCGCGATCGAGACCCGCTGCGCCTGGCCGCCGGAGAGCTCGCGCGGCCGGTGCCCGGCGAGGTGCTCCGCGTCGAGCTCGGCGAGGCGCTCGCGGGCCTGCGCCCGGGCCTCACGCCGGGTCGCACCCCGGGCGCGGAGCCCGAACGCGACGTCGTCGACCGCGTCGAGGTGCGTGAAGAGCAGCGGTCGCTGCGTGAGCCAGCCGACGCCGCGACGCCGAGGCGGGACCGCGGTGCCCCGTGCGGTGTCGGTGAGGACGGCGCCGTCGATCGAGACGCGCAGCTCGTCGGGGCACCCCGACCGGGTGCGGCCGCTGTGGGGGAGGAGGCCGGTGACGGCCTGGAGCAGGGTCGACTTCCCGGCGCCGTTGGGGCCGAGGACCGCGACGACCTGGCCGGGCTCGATCGTGAGGTCGAGGTCGACGCCGCGCTCCGCGAGGCGGACGCGCACGCGCACCGGTGCACCGGGACTGACGGACCCGCCCGCCGAGGGCGACGCGCCGGTCCGTCGAGGGTGACGCGCCCCGTCACCGTCGGCGGAGATCGCGTCACCGTCGGCCGGTTTCCCGTCTCCCTCGGCGGGGGTCGCGCGGCCGAACGGCCCTCCGTGCACGGCCGCCGTGACGACGACGGCCACGACCACGAGCAGGAGCGACAGCGCGACGGCGGCGTCGGGGTCTGCGCTGCGCTGGAGGTAGATCTCGAGCGGCAGGGTCTGCGTGACGCCCTGGAGCGCCCCGGCGAACGTGATGGTCGCGCCGAACTCCCCGAGGGCGCGCGCGAACGCGAGCACCGCCCCGGACACGAGCCCGGGCAGGACGAGCGGCAGGGTCACGCGGCGCAGCACGGTCGTGGGGGAGGCGCCGAGCGTCGCGGCGACCTCCTCGTAGCGCACGTCGTGCGTCCGCAGCGATCCTTCGAGGCTCAGCACGAGGAACGGCAGCGCGACGAACGTCTGCGCCATGACCACCGCGGTGGTCGTGAACGCGACCTCGATCCCCAGGACGGACAGGTGCTGGCCGATCAGCCCGCGCCGCCCGAACGTGTAGAGCAGCGCAATGCCTCCCACGACGGGCGGCAGGACGAGGGGGAGCAGCACGAGCGCACGGGCCACGCGCTGCCCCGGGAACGTGGTCCGCGCGAGGACGAGGGCCATGGGTGCGCCGAGCAGCACGCAGCACACGGTCGCGACGAGCGAGGTCCGCACCGAGAGCCACAGGGCGTCGGTCGCGGTCGGTGAGGTGAGCAGGTCCCAGATCCCCCCGAGGCCCCCGGAGACGTCGAGGCGCGCGACCATGGCGACCACGGGCACGACGACGAACAGGGCCCCGAGGATCGCGGGGGCCAGGACCCAGCGGGGGAGCCCGCGCATCAGGTGGCCTCCCTGGTCCTCGCGGGGTCGTCGGGCCTCACGGCGCCCCGAAGCCCGCCTTCGCGAGCGCGGCCTGGCCGACGGGCCCGGTCACGAGGTCGAGCCACTCCTGTGCCAGTGCGGCGTCCGCGGCGCCGGAGGTCACGGCGATCGGGTAGGTGTTCAGGACGGTCTTCGTCTCGGGGACGTCGACCACCTCGACGTCGTCGCCCGCGAGGGTCGCGTCGGTGACGTAGACGAGCCCGGCGTCGGCCTCCCCGGCCGTGACCTTGGCGAGCACGTCCGTCACGCTCGCCTCCTCGCTCACGCGGTGGACGGTGGTCCCGGCGGCGGCCTCGACCTTGGCGGTCGCGGCCCCGCAGGGCACCTCGGCGGCGCACACGACGACCTTGAGGTCCTCGCGCGCCAGGTCCGCGAACGACGTGATGCCGCCAGGGTTCCCGGCGGGCACGACGACCGTGAGGGTGTTGGTCGCGAAGACCACGGGGTCGGCGGCGTCGCCGCCCTCGACGACGCGCCCCATGTTCGTGGTGTCTGCCGACGCGAACACGTCGCCGGGGCTCCCGGCGAGGAGCTGGTCGGCGAGGTCGGCCGACCCTGCGAACGACAGGGCGACGGTCACGCCGTCGTGGTCGGCCTCGAAGTCCGTGGCGAGGTCCGCGAACACGTCGCGCAGCGAGGCGGCGGCGAGCACGGTGAGCGTCTGCTCGGCGGCGGGCGCGGAGCCGGTGTCTCCGGGGTCCGCAGTGCCCGACGGCGCCGCGCACCCCGCGAGCGCGGCCACCAGCAGGGCGGTGGTCCCCGCGGTGAGCGTGCGCAGGGCGGGGCGTGCGGCGGGATGCGTCGTGGTGCGGGGGGCGGTGCGGAAGGGGAAGGTGCGGGTCACGCGAGGCCTCCTGGCGTCTCGACGATCACGGTGGTGGCCTTGACGACGGCGACGGCGAGACTCCCCGGTTCGAGACCGAGCTCGTGGACGGCCTCGGTGCTCATGAGGGACACGACGCGCTGTCCGCCGCACAGCATCTCGACCTGGGACATCACGGTGTCGCTGACGACGCCGGTGACGATGCCGACGAACCGGTTCCTGGCGGAGCGGGCGACGCCCGAGGGGTCGGGCGCGGACTGCGCGGTGCGGACAGCCCACTCGGCGAGCTGCGCGCCGTCGACGACCTTGCGACCGGAGCCGTCGAGCGTCGCGTCGAGGTCTCCGGCGTCGACCCAGCGCCGCACGGTGTCGTCACTGACGCCGAGCAGGTCGGCTGCTTCCCTGATCCGATAGTGCGGCATGAGGACGACTATAGGCCCGCAGATGCGGATTGCCGGACTGGTCGCGTGACGGTTGAGCACCGGTTCCAGCGCATATGCCCGATTTGGCGGCCCGGGCGTGGCATGCTCGGGCGGTGCGCACGCACCGGTGCGCGGGGAAGATCGGAGGACTCGTGGTTCGTCGGTACTGGAGCTCGCTCGCACTGATCGTGATCGGCGCCGTCTGGGCGCTGGGCGGTGGGATCGCCGCGCTGACCGGCAAGGACGGACCGCAGTCCCCGATCCTGTTCGTGGTGCTGGGCGGCGTGGCCGTGCTGGTCGGCGTCGGGAGCGCCGTCGTCCGGTCCCGCACGCGCGACGAGGTGTGACGGCGGCGCGGGGCGGGAGCGTCGGTCCGTCCGGAGGCGAACGCGAGAGGCCCCGCACCAGCAGGTGCGGGGCCTCTCGACGTGTGGAGCGGATGACGGGAATCGAACCCGCGCTATCAGCTTGGGAAGCTGAAGTTCTACCATTGAACTACATCCGCGTGACGTGGAACCCTGCAGCTCGCGGGCCGTCTCCGGCCGGTGCGAGCCGGTGAGGAACCGGCGTGCGTCCACGATCATACCCACGTCGGGCCAGGATGCCAGCATCTTGTGCCCGAGCACTGCCTGAGGAGGCGTCTTGTCCGAGAACCCGTACCAGCAGCAGCCCACCGATCCTGCGGCTGGAGCGGACCCGTACGGCACGTACGGTGGGGCGCCGCAGCAGCCCGCGTACGGGGCACCGACCGAACCGTACGCCCAGCAGCCGGCGTACGGCGAGCAGCCCGCGTACGGGGAGCACTCGGCCTACGGCACGGACCCTTACGCCCAGCAGCCCGGGTACGGGTACGGAGCCCCCCAGCAGGGTTATCAGCAGGGGTACCAGCAGCCGTACGGCGCGTACGGCGCCCAGCAGCCGGGCTACTACGAGGACCCGAACGCGAAGTCACGGCTCGCGGCCGGTCTGCTCGGCATCTTCCTGGGGTCGCTCGGCATCCACCGCTTCTACCTCGGGTACACCGGGATCGGCGTGGCGATGCTGCTGATCTCGGTCCTGTCGTTCGGCTTCCTGGCGCCGCTCGTCGGGATCTGGGGTCTCGTCGAGGGCATCCTCTACCTGACGGCCAAGAGCGGTCAGTACTCGGTCGACTCCACGGGCCGCCCGCTGCGCAGCTGACGTACCCCCGCGGTCCGATACTCCGCACCGGTGCCCCGCCGGTGCGGAGTACGGTTGCCCCGTGCTCCTCTCCGACCGCGACATCACTGCCGAGATCGACGCCCAGCGGGTCCGCCTGGACCCCTACGACCCTGCGATGCTCCAGCCGTCGAGCATCGACGTGCGGCTCGACAAGTTCTTCCGGTTGTTCGACAACCACAAGTACCCGTTCATCGACCCGTCGACGGACCAGCCGGACCTGACGCGCCTGGTCGAGGTCGAGCCGGGCGAGCCGTTCATCCTGCACCCGGGCGAGTTCGTCCTGGGCGCGACCTTCGAGCAGGTCTCCCTGCCCGACGACGTCGCGGCCCGTCTGGAGGGCAAGTCCAGCCTGGGCCGCCTCGGTCTCCTCACGCACTCGACGGCCGGGTTCATCGACCCGGGTTTCAGCGGTCACGTGACGCTCGAGCTGAGCAACGTCGCGACGCTCCCGATCACGTTGTGGCCGGGCATGAAGATCGGCCAGCTGTGCTTCTTCCGCCTGTCGTCGGCCTCGGAGCACCCGTACGGATCGTCGATCTATGGTTCTCGGTACCAGGGCCAGCGCGGGCCGACGGCCTCGCGTTCCTGGCAGAACTTCCACCGCACCGACGTGTGATCCCCAGCCGGCTCGACCGAGCCCGCCTGATCGGACGTCGTCACCGCAGAGAGGCCGAACCCACCGTGTCGCAACCGACCAGCCCGACCCTCCAGCCGTTCCCCGCGTCGTCGGCGCAGGCCCACCAGGCGCGGCACCTGCTCGCGCTACCGGGGGACGTCGAGGTCGACGAGGTCGAGACCCTTGCCGTGTCCAGGTTCGCGGGCGCGCGGTGGGACGTGGCGCCGTCGGGCACGGACCCCCTGACGCCGGCGCCCCGCACGGCCAGGCCGGGCGAGCCGGGAGTCCTGCGCACCTCGCGGCACACGACGCTGACCGGACCGTACTCGCCGTGGTCGGCAGACGGGGTCAACCCCGGCCTGCCGCCGGGCACGGAGCAGGTGTTTGACGTCGTGTGTCCCCGCGACCGTGGTGACGCCCCGATCCCCGGTGGTGGAGACCGCGACGGTGTCGGGCGGGCCTTCGCGTCCGGGTTGCCGACGCGTGAGGAAGAGCGTGTGATCGCGTGGCTCGTCGAGGTCGCGCGCCGCCTCGGCGGGTCGATCCGGGTCGACGCCGGCAACCCGGTGTCCCCGGCGGTGGTCCTGACCCCGGACCCGGGCGTCGCCGTGAACATGTCGGTGTTCTCGGACGTGTGGCTCGACCCGCAGGCAGCGGTGGCCGTCGTGGGGGCCGTGCACCCCCGCGTGGTGCTCGCGACCGAGGGGAGCCCGTACCAGGGGCCGCCGCAGGGTATCGGGGAGATGCCGCTGTTCCGGGGCGAGAAGTTCGACCCCGAGCTGCGGCGGGCGCTGCACGCGCAGGCGGACGACATCGACATCGCGGCCCTGACGAGCGGCAAGATCCTCGACGGGTACGGGCTCGTGATCGACATGGGCGTCGACGGCCTCGTGGCCGTCGAGGTCGGTGGCGAGGAGCAGCTGCCGCTGCTGCTGCGCAACCTGCCGTGGGCGTCGCAGGGTGCGGTCGCGTACCGGGTGCGCTGGGAGCCGCGGGACCTCGTCGAGGCGCAGATGGAGGTGCCGTCGTTCGAGCTGAAGATCGCGCGCAAGCGTGCTGCCGAGCTTGTCGCGACAGTGACCCGGGCGCTCTACGCGGCCGTGGGCGGGGAGATCGCCGACGAGGCCGACTTCCTGGTGGACCCGCAGGACGTCTGAGGGTTGGTTGCGCTCTCATCCGTGCCCCGCATACCCTCGACCGGCCGGCAGGAATCGGGTGAACAGGGCGAGGTGGGCATGTCGGAGGGTGCAGTGCGCAGCAGCGCGGCCACGGCCCGCCGCCGCGGGAACCCGTTGGCGCTCGCGGTCCTCGCCCAGCTCGGCGACAAGCCCATGCACCCCTACGAGATAGCGCGCGTGCTCAAGGACGGCCGCAAGGACGAGTCCGTCCGGCTGAACTACGGCTCGCTCTACTCGGTCATCACGGCACTGGTGCGCGACGGGTTCATCGAGCCCGCGGGCACGGAGCAGGACGGGAACCGGCCCCAGCGGACCGTCTACCGGCTCACGGAGGCCGGGCGCGAGGAGGTCGACGACTGGATGCGCAGCCTGCTCGAGACCCCGGTCAAGGAGTTCCCGCAGTTCATGGCGGCGCTCAGCTTCATGCAGGTCCTCGCGCCCGACGACGCCGCCACCCTCCTGCGCACCCGTCTCGTGGCGCTGCGGGTCGCCGTCAGCCGGCTCGAGGACGACCTGGAACGCCGCGTCGAGGAGGTCCCGGCCCCCTTCACCGCCGAGACCGAGTACGAGCTCGCGCTGCTCCTCGCCGAGCTGCGGTACACCGAGGTCCTGGTCCGTCGCCTGGGGGACGGCACGCTGCGCGGCCTCGACGCCTGGGGGACGAGCGCGGTCGACGAGGCGGTCCCTGCCCTGTAACCGGCCTCCGGTGACTCGTGCCGGTCGGTGGCCGAACCGTGGCTCGCCGGTGCATTCCCGCTGAACCTGTGACATCTCCCACCGGTGCACGGGGCGTCGCGTGGTCTTGAGGGCCTCGTCGAACGGTAAAATACCTACCGGACCCGGTGTGTCTCCGGGCCGTCCTCCACCTGCGCGCCGTCGAGCAGGAACGGTCGGTCCGCGCGGCGCGGCCGGTCCGTGTTCTCGCCCACCCGCCCCCGACCAGGACGGAGCGGACGTGCTCTATCTGCTCGTTGCGCATCTGGCAATGGCACTCGGCGCGCCCGCACTCGTGTCGGTGCTGGGCCGCAAGGCGTTCTTGGTGATGGCCCTCGCGCCCGCCTCCGCCGCTGTCTACGCCCTCAGCTGGACCACGCGCGTCATGGACGGCGTGCACCCCACCGAGGTCACCCAGTGGGTGCCCGGCCTGGGGCTCGAGCTCGCCTTCCGCATGGACACCCTGTCGTGGCTCATGCTGCTGCTCGTCGGTGGCGTGGGCGCGCTGGTCCTCGTGTACTGCTCGGCCTACTTCTCTCCCACCGCCTCGGGACTCGGCCGCTTCGGGGCCG
The DNA here is from genome assembly GCF_014836745.1 of Oerskovia gallyi. Classification (NCBI taxonomy): domain Bacteria; kingdom Bacillati; phylum Actinomycetota; class Actinomycetes; order Micrococcales; family Cellulomonadaceae; genus Oerskovia; species Oerskovia gallyi. Next base: position 38,095 of record NZ_JACSQE010000004.1, on the reverse strand, counting down.
TGCTCACCGCGTTCGCGGGAGCCATGGTCGGCCTCGTCACGTCCGACGACATGCTGCTCCTGTTCGTCTTCTGGGAGCTCACGACCGTCTTCTCCTACCTGCTGATCGGTCACTACGCGGACCGGAAGGCGAGCCGGCGCGCCGCGATGCAGGCCATCGTCGTGACCACGGCCGGTGGTCTGGCGATGCTCGTGGGCGTCGTGATCCTGGGGGTCCAGGGAGGGACGTTCCGCCTCTCGGAGATCATCGCGGACCCGCCGACGGGGGGCGCCGTGACCGCGGCGATCGTCTGTCTCCTGGCCGGTGCGGCGAGCAAGGCCGCGCTCATCCCGCTGCACTTCTGGCTCCCCGCGGCCATGGCCGCGCCCACCCCGGTCAGCGCCTACCTGCACGCCGCGGCCATGGTCAAGGCCGGTGTCTACCTCGTCGCGCGCTTCGCCCCCGCGTACTCCGACACCACGGTCTGGCGCACGATCGTCATCGTCCTGGGCGTCGGCACGCTGCTCCTGGGTGGCTACCGGGCGCTGCGCCAGCACGACCTCAAGCTCGTCCTGGCGTTCGGCACCGTGAGCCAGCTCGGCCTGATCGTCCTGCTCGTGGGCCTCGGGACGCGGTCCGCCGCGCTCGCGGGCCTCGCGATGATCGGCGCGCACGCCATGTTCAAGGCGTCGCTCTTCCTCGTGGTCGGCGTGGTCGACGCCGCGACGGGTACCCGCGACCTGCGCCGGTTGACGGGCGTCGGGCGCGCGCTGCCCCTGACCGCGCTCGCCGGCGGGCTCGCGACCGCGTCCATGATCGGCCTGCCCCCGCTCGCGGGGTACGTCGCGAAGGAGGCCGCGCTCGAGTCGCTCCTGCACGGCGAGGGGCCGGCCTGGGTGAACACGGTCGTGCTGATCGGCGTGGTCGTGGGCTCGATGTTCACGGTCGCGTACGGGGTGCGGTTCTTCTGGGGAGCGTTCGCGACCAAGCGGCACGTCGCCGCGGCGGTGGCTCGTGCCAACGAGCACGTCCGGGTCGACGCCGTCACCAAGGACGCGGCGGCGCAGGGCTCGCCCACGCCGCCGGCGGCCGCCACGCAGCGCGGCCCGGGACTCGCGCCCGACGACGCCCCGATCGACCCCGCGCGCATCCACCGGCAGCCGGCGCTCCTCGTGTGGCCGGCCCTGGTGCTGGCCCTCCTCGGACTCGCGACGGCCCTGGTGCCGCACTTCGGCGAGGACCTGCTCGCGCCCTACGCCGACACGTACCCGGTCGGCGAGCCGGGCCACCTGGTCCTCTGGGCGGGCTTCACCCCTGCCCTGGGGCTCACGGTCCTGATCCTCGGGGTCGGTGCCGTGCTGTTCTGGCAGCGCAACGCGGTCGAGCGGTTCCAGGCGTCCCTGTGGACGGGCCCCGAGGCCGACCGCACGTACCGGCGGATCATGCGCCGCCTCGACGACTTCGCGGCCGACGTCACCGCGGTCACCCAGCGTGGTTCGCTGCCGTTCTACCTCGGTGCGATCCTCGTCGTCCTGGTCGCCGGGCCCGGTCTGCTGATGTTCATCGGCGGGCAGTGGCCCGAGCAGGTCAAGCCCTGGGACCGCCCGGCGCAGGTCGCCGCGGTGGCCGCCATCTGCGTCGCGTCGATCCTCGCCGCCCGGTCCCGTCGCCGCCTCAAGGCCGTGATCCTCGTCGGGATCGCCGGGTACGGCAACGCGATGCTGTTCCTGCTCCACGGTGCTCCGGACCTCGCGCTGACCCAGGTCCTGGTCGAGACCATCACGCTCGTCGTCATGGTGCTCGTGCTGCGCCGCCTGCCTCCCTACTTCTCCAACCGCCCGCTCGTCGCGTCGCGGTGGGTACGCCTGGGGCTGGGCGTCGCGGTGGGCGTCGTCATGATGGGCTTCGCCCTGACGGTGCCGCTCGCACGCGTCGCGAGCCCCATCTCGCTCGACTTCCCGGCCGAGGCCTTCATCCACGGCTACGGCAAGAACATCGTCAACGTGACGCTCGTGGACATCCGTGCGTGGGACACCATGGGCGAGATCTCGGTGCTGCTGGTCGCGGCGACCGGCGTCGCGTCGCTCGTGTTCCTGCGCACCCGCAGCGGCGAGATCCTGCGCGAGCGCAACGCGACGTCGTCGGGGGGCGCCACCCCTGGCATCTGGGCCAACGAGGAGGACCCAGGGGCCGCGCTGCGCCGTCGCGGGGTCGACCAGGCCACCGAGGCGGGCAAGCAGCCGCGCATGCTCGTGTGGCTCAGCGCCGGGCGGACGCTCGCCCCGCAGCGACGGTCGGTCATCTTCGAGGTCGTCACGCGCGTGCTCTTCCACTCGATGATCGTGTTCGCGATCTTCCTGCTGTTCTCGGGGCACAACGCACCCGGTGGCGGGTTCGCGGCCGGGCTCGTCGTCGGGATCGCGCTCATCGTGCGATACCTCGCCGGCGGGCGGTACGAGCTCGGCGAGGCCGCGCCGGTCCACCCGGGCCTGCTGCTCGGCACCGGGCTGTTCCTGTCCGTCGGGGTCGGGCTGATCGGCCTGTTCATGGGCAAGAGCGTCCTGCTGAGCACCGCGATCGACATCAGCCTGCCGCTCATCGGGACCGTCCACCTGGTCACGTCCCTGTTCTTCGACGTCGGGGTGTTCCTCGTCGTCGTGGGCCTGGTGCTCGACATCCTGCGCACCCTCGGCGCAGAGATCGACCGGCAGGCCGAAGCCTCCGCCCGGGAGGACGCAGGACCCATGGAAGCGATGGAACCGGACCAGATCGGAGGGGGGCGACGATGAGCCTGACGAACCACCTGCTCGCGCCGCTCCTGCTGCCCGCCGCGGACGTCGACCCCGCCGACGTGGCGCGGACCACCGACAGCATCGACATGACCCCGAGCCTGATCCTCGTGCTCGCGATCGGCGTGCTGTTCGCGACCGGTGTCTACCTGCTCCTCGAGCGCAGCCTGACCCGCGTGCTGATCGGGTTCATCCTCATCGGCAACGGCGCGAACCTCATGTTCCTCGTCGCCGGTGGGCGTGCCGGGGGCGCACCCCTCATCGGGACGACGCCCCCTGACCAGATGAGCGACCCGCTCGTCCAGGCGATGGTGCTGACGGCCATCGTCATCACCCTGGGCCTCACGGCCTTCGTGCTCGCCATGGCCTACCGGTCGTGGCAGCTGCACGGTCACGACGAGGTGCAGGACGACCTCGAGGACCGCCGGGTCGCGCGCCACGCTGCGCGCAACGCCCCGGCCTTCGAGGACTCCGACACCGAGGAGAGCGGAGAGACCCTGGACGACGAGGCCTCGCAGGTGTTCGACGAGACCGACGGCGACGGGGACGGGGAGACCGACTCCCGCGGCGAGCGTCCGAGCGAGAAGGACGCCCCGGCGTCGGGCAGGCCCGGCACCGGAGGAGGTGAGGGCCGATGAACCTCACCTACGGCTTCGCGACCCTCGTCCCGCTGCCCGTGGTCCTGCCGCTGTTCGCGGCGGGCCTCGCGCTCGCGCTCTGGCGCCACCCGCGCGCCCAGCACATCATCTCCGTCGCCGCGCTGTCCCTGGTGCTGGCGGCCTCCATCGGTCTGCTCGTCGGGGCGGACAACGGCCCCATCGTGGTCGACGTCGGGGAGTGGGCCGCCCCTGTCGGCATCGACCTGGTCGCCGACCGGCTCTCGGCGCTCATGCTCACGGTGTCGAGCTTCGTGCTGCTGTGCGTCCTGCTCTACTCGCTGGGGCAGGGCGTCGCGGACGGGCACGACAAAGCACCCGTCTCGATCTACCACCCGACCTACCTGGTCCTTGCCGCGGGGGTCGCGAACGCGTTCCTCTCGGGCGACCTGTTCAACCTCTACGTGGGCTTCGAGATCCTGCTCGCGGCGTCGTACGTCCTGCTGACCCTGGGCGGGACGGGCGAACGCATCCGCGCAGGGTCGATCTACGTGGTCGTCGCACTCCTGTCGTCCGTGATCTTCCTCGTCGCGATCGCGCTCACCTACGCCGCGACGGGCACGGTCAACCTGGCCCAGCTCGCCGAGCGCCTGCCCGACGTGGACCCCGGGGTCCGCATGACGCTCCAGCTCCTGCTGCTGCTCGCGTTCGGGATCAAGGCGGCGATCTTCCCGCTCTCGGCCTGGCTCCCGGACTCGTACCCGACGGCGCCCGCGCCCGTCACGGCCGTGTTCGCGGGGTTGCTGACCAAGGTCGGCGTCTACGCGATCATCCGCACCCAGACGCTGCTGTTCCCGGACAACCGGCTCGACACGGTCCTCATGTGGCTCGCGCTGCTGACCATGGTCATCGGCATCCTGGGTGCCGTGGCGCAGAACGACATCAAACGTCTGCTGTCGTTCACGCTCGTCAGCCACATCGGGTACATGATCTTCGGCATCTCGATGGCGTCGGAGGCCGGGATGGCGGCGTCGATCTTCTACGTCGTGCACCACATCACCGTCCAGACCACGCTGTTCCTCGTGGTCGGGCTCATCGAGCGGCGAGGCGGCTCCACGTCCCTGGACAAGCTGGGCGGTCTCGCGAAGATCGCCCCGGGGCTCGCGATCCTGTTCTTCATCCCCGCGATGAACCTCGCGGGCATCCCGCCGCTGTCGGGCTTCCTCGGCAAGGTCGGGCTGCTCCAGGAGGGCGTCGCCCAGGGCACGCCGCTCACGTGGGCGCTCGTCGTGGGCAGCGTCGTGACGTCGCTGCTGACGCTCTACGCGATCGTGAAGGCGTGGAACAAGGCGTTCTGGCAGACGGCCCCGGTCGAGCTGCCGTCGACCGGCACGCCGCGCGGCATGGTCGGGCCGACGACGGCGCTCGTCGCCTTCGGCCTGGCCCTCACGTTCGCCGCCGGGCCGCTGTACTCGTACGCCGAGAGGGCCGCCGGGAACCTCATGCAGCCCTCGACCTACGTCGACGCGGTCTTCCCCGACGACTCCGGTCGCGGGCAAGGGGTCTCGAGCGACCTCGTCGAGGAGGAGCAGGGAGGTGAGGGGTCATGAGCCTGCACCGTCGTAGAGGCCCGCTCGCGGGCGGCTGGTTCGGGCGCCTCACCGCGCAGTGGCGCACCGTCGTCTGGCTGACCGTCGTGTGGGTCATGCTGTGGGGCGAGCTGTCGTGGGGCAACGTCCTCGCGGGGATCCTCCTCGCGAGCCTGCTCATCACGTTCATGCCGCTGCCGTCCATCGCGACGAGCGGCACCGTGCGCCCCTGGCCCCTGCTCGTGCTCGTCGCCCGGTTCGTCGCCGACCTCGTGGTCGCGTCCTTCCAGGTGAGCATGCAGGCGTTCAAGCTGCGCCACACCCCGCACGGGGCCGTGGTCGGCGTGCGCCTGCGCAACCCCTCGGACATCTACATGACCATCACGTCCGAGCTCAGCTCGCTCGTGCCCGGCTCGCTCGTCATCGAGGCGCACCGCCTCACGGGGATGCTGTACCTGCACGTGCTCGACCTCGACGCCGCAGGCGGCGCGGACAAGGTCCGTCAGGACACGCTCGACCTCGAGGCCCGCGTGCTGCGCGCGTTCGCGTCCAACGACGAGCTCAAGGCCGCTGGGCTGTACCACCACCCGGGCGAGACTCCCGAGCCCGCGGGCGCGACGGCGTCGGGCGGGACCACCGGGGCACCCGGGGCACCCGGGGCCGACGGCGCCGCTCGCCGGACCGAACGTCGTACCGACCGAGGGGAGGGGCAGCGATGATCGTCGTCGTCCTCGTCTGCGCCGTGCTCCTCGCCTCGGCTGCGACGCTCGCCGTCGTCCGGGCCGAGAAGGGCCCGTCGATGCTCGACCGCACCATCGCGCTCGACGTCTTCACGACGACGCTCGTCGGCACCATCGCGCTCGAGGCCGCCTGGTCCCGGCGCACCGAGACCATCCCGATCCTCGTCGTCCTCTCGCTCGTGGGCTTCGTCGGGTCCGTGACCATCGCGCGGTTCGCGTCCGTCGAGCCCGAGGGCGAAGGGCGCATCAAGACCCGCGAGGAGATCGCCGCCGAGGAGGCCGAACGCCTCGCGGCCGAAGAGGGCGAGCAGGACAAGGCCGCCGACCCCGAGCACGGCGCGGAGCACGAGCCCGACGCGCTGCACGAGGTCGAGGAGGCCGCGGCCCCCGAGGTCGGCGGCTCGACCGGACCCGAGGAGGCACGCTCATGAGCTGGACCCTGGTGGCCGACGTCGTCGCCGCGATCTTCCTGCTGTGCGGGGCGTTCCTCGCGTTCGCCGCCGGTGTGGGCGTCGTGCGGTTCCCGGACCTGCTCGCGCGCATGCACGCCGCGACCAAGCCGCAGGTGCTGGGACTGATCCTCGTGCTGATCGCGCTCGGGCTGCGGCTGCGGAGCTGGTCGGCCGTGGGCATGCTCGTGCTCGTCGTGATCTTCCAGCTCATGACGTCGCCCGTCGCCGCGCACATGGTGGGCCGTGCGGGCTACCGGACCGGGAAGGTCCGCCCCGACCTGCTCGTGCTCGACGACCTCACGGCGGACCAGGAGGCGGCGGACCGCGAGAAGGACGTCGCGGACCGCGAGAAGGCGGACGGCAAGGGGCCCGCCGAGGGTGACGCCGGAACCCGCCGAGGGTGACGGCCGCGCCCGCCGAGGGCGATGCGTCCCCGCGCGTGGCGACGGGTCCGGTGATAGACCCGCTACATGACCTCGTCGCCCCGTGCGCAGCCCCCCACGCGGCCTGTGGCCGACAGCCCGCGCGTCGTGAAGACCGAGGAGCACGCCGAGAGCGCGCTCACGGTGATCGTCGCGTTCGGCGCGAACCTCCTCATCGCGGTCGCGAAGTCGGCCGCCGCGGTGCTCACCGGCTCGGCCTCCATGGTCGCCGAGGCCGTGCACTCGTGGGCCGACACGGGCAACGAGGTGTTCCTGCTGCTCGCGAACAAGCGGTCGCGCAAGCCCGCTGACCACGACCACCCGCTAGGGTTCGGGCGCGAGGCGTACGTGTGGTCGATGTTCGCGGCGCTCGGGCTGTTCGCGGTGGGTGCGGGTGTCTCGATCACGCACGGCATCCAGGAGCTCGTCCACCCCGAGCCCGCGGACGACTTCGGGATCGCGTACGCGGTGCTCGGCGTCGCGTTCGTCCTCGAGGGGGTCTCGTTCCTCCAGGCGAACCGGCAGGCCCGCAAGGAGGCGAAGAAGGCCGAGCGCGACCTGCTCCAGCACGTCCTTGTCACGTCCGACCCGACGTTGCGGGCCGTGTTCGCCGAGGACGCCGCAGCGCTCATGGGCCTCGTGGTGGCCTTCGTCGGCATCTTCCTGCACCAGGTCACGGGGTCGCCCGTGCCCGACGCGATCGGCTCGATCGTCGTCGGCCTGATCCTCGGTGTCATCTCGTGGATCCTCATCGATCGCAACCGGCGCTTCCTCGTGGGCGAGCCCGCGGGGGTCGGGACACGTGACGCGGTGCTCCGCGAGCTGCTCGCCGACCCCGAGGTCGACCGGGTCACGTACCTGCGCCTCGAGTTCGTCGGGCCGCGGTCGCTGTACCTGGTCGCGAGCGTCGACCTCGTGGGGGACGACGACGAGCACGTGGTCGCCGAGCGCATCGACGCGCTCGAGCGCCGGGCGACCGCGGCGCCCGTGATCGCGGGGGCCGTGATCTCGGTGTCCCCGGCGAGCGAGCCGTCCCTGGTGCCGTCGGTGTCGTCGGCCCCAGCGGTCCCGTAGGGCGATGCGCGTCGCTCTACGGCGCCGGGCCGGTCAGCCCGGCAGCCGCTCGTCGAGCCACGCGAAGACCTCGTCGAGGAACGCCGTCCGGGCCGGCTCGGGGGACAGCACGAGGTCGTGCGCGCCGCCCTCGATCTCGACGAGCGTCACGTCGTCGCCCAGCCCGGGCGCTCGGTCCTTGATGTGCTGGACGTCGAGCACGCTGTCGGTCGTGACGACCTCGGGATGCCAGCCCTTGTTCGGCCCGGACCGTGTCGAGGTCAGGACGAGCACGGGGCACTGGACGTGCAGACCGCGAGCGATCTGCGCGTGCCCGCGCCGGATCGCGCGCGCCCAGCCTGCCCGCGCGGGGAAGCCCTCGTGCGGCTTCCAGCCGAGCTCGTAGGTCCACTCGCCGCCGGTCCCGGTGTGCAGGGCCTGCCCGTAGGCGTCGTCGAGCGAGCCCACCACGAGCCGCGGGGCGAAGCGCCCGACGACGTCGATCACCCGGGTGGAGATCACACGGTCGAACCAGGACGAGTTGAGGTCGAACCACGGGCTGTTGAGGACGAGCGCAGCCACCTTGCCGGGGCGGGCGTTGGCCCACAGGCTCGTGACGAGGCCGCCCGTCGAGTGTCCGACGACCACGAGCTCGTCGTGCCCCTCGGCCCGGATCACGGCGGCTGCCGCGTCGAGGTCCTGGGCGTAGAGGCTCAGGTCGTCGACCATGTTGGGGTCCTTGCCGGCCTCGGTCCAGTGCGCGAGCGACCGGCCGTACCCGCGCAGGTCGACCGCGTAGAACGCGTAGCCGTGCTCCTCGAAGGCGTCGCCCAGGTGGGTCTGGAAGAAGTAGTCGACGAACCCGTGGACGTACAGCACGGCCCGGCGGCGTCGCGCGCCCTCCGGGCTCGTCGCCTTGCGGACGAGCGTGGCCGTGTCGCCACCGGGGAGGTCGAGCGTGCGGGCGACCCAGTCGGGTCCGAGGACGTCCTGCTGCCAACCGTGCGTCATGGTGCTGCCCTTCGCGCGCGGACTCGGGCGGTGCCGCGGTGCCGCCATTGTCCACTGCGGGGGAGGGCCTGTCAGAGCGAGCGTGATCCCTGGGTGTCGCTCGCCCTGACCGGACGTGCCGTGGCTCAGGCGGGCGGGGCGAGGCCTGTCGGGGGCGACGGCGGGACCGGGGGAGCCGGGGGTGCTGCGGGCGGGGCGGGGCGCACGTCCTCCCGAAGGCGGGTCGACTCGTCCATCTCCGAGTCGTCCACCTGCTCGGTCCCGGGGTCGGTGACCTGCGCGGTCCACGTCTGGGCGGGCGCGACGGGGGCGCCGGACGAGGCGGCCGGAGCGGGCGGGGCGGGCGGGGCGCTCGGCGGGCCGTACGGGTGCCCGGCGCCCTGGGGCGGTGCCGGTGGCTGCGCGGGGTACGCCTGGTACGCCTGGTACGGCGGCTGCCCGCTCGGGACCACGTGGGGCTGGGCGGGCGGGACGGCGTGGCCCGGGTACCCGTTCGGCGCGGGCTGGCCGGGGTACCCGGCCGGCGCCTGCCCCGGGTAGCCGTCGACCGGTGCGCCGTACCCGTAGGGCTGCGGCGCGGGCACCTTCTTGGGGCGCAGCAGGAGCCACGCGACGACGCCGATCACGACGAGACCGACCAGGACGACGGCGAGGACGAGGAGGAGCAGGATGCTCATCGCGGGCCACCGTCCGGCGCCGTGGTGCGGTCGGTGTGGTCCGGTGCGATGGTGGCAGGAGGTTCGAGCCGTCGTGTCTTCACGCCCCACAGCATCCCGTGGATCGACGTCGGTGAGAAGGGGGTGCCACCCGTTGGTACCCGGACCTGACGCCGCATGGCTGACATGACGGACAGAGTTGAGTGGAATAGGCTCAAGTCAGGCCCTGTTGTTCCAGGTAGACCCAGACCCTGAAGTATCCGGAGACCCCATGGACACCAAGTTCACCACCATGTCCCAGCAGGCCATCGGCGAGGCCATCCAGACCGCCTCGGCCGCCGGCAACCCCCAGCTCGAACCCGTCCACCTCCTCGCCGCGCTCCTCACGCAGGAGGGGGGAGTCGCCGTCGGGCTGCTCGACGCCGTGGGCGCGAACGCCCAGGCGATCGGCCAGAAGGTGCGCGCGGCCCTCGTCGCGCTGCCCACCGCGAGCGGCTCGGCCGTCGCCCAGCCCACCGCGTCGCGCAGCACGTCCGCCGCGCTCGACCTGGCCTCGAAGGAGGCCCAGGGCATGGGGGACGAGTACGTCTCGACCGAGCACCTGCTCATCGGGATCGCCGCGGGCTCCTCGCCCGCCGCGCAGATCCTCGGCGACGCCGGGGCGAGCGCCGACGCGCTGCGCTCCGCGCTGCCCGCGGTCCGTGGCTCGGGCCGCGTGACGAGCCCCAACCCCGAGGGGACCTACAAGGCGCTCGAGCAGTACGGCCAGGACCTCACCGCGGCCGCGGCCGAGGGCAAGCTCGACCCCGTGATCGGGCGCGACTCGGAGATCCGCCGCGTCGTGCAGGTCCTCTCGCGCCGCACCAAGAACAACCCCGTCCTGATCGGTGAGCCCGGCGTCGGCAAGACGGCCGTCGTCGAGGGGTTGGCCCAGCGCATCGTCGCGGGCGACGTCCCCGACTCGCTCAAGGGCAAGAAGCTCATCTCGCTCGACCTCGCGGCCATGGTCGCGGGCGCCAAGTACCGCGGCGAGTTCGAGGAGCGCCTCAAGGCCGTCCTGGAGGAGATCAAGTCCTCCGACGGCGAGGTCGTGACGTTCATCGACGAGCTCCACACGGTCGTCGGTGCGGGTGCGGGCGGCGAGGGCGCCATGGACGCGGGCAACATGCTCAAGCCCATGCTCGCCCGCGGCGAGCTGCGCCTGGTCGGAGCGACGACCCTCGACGAGTACCGCGAGCACATCGAGAAGGACCCCGCCCTCGAGCGCCGTTTCCAGCAGGTCTTCGTGGGCGAGCCCTCGGTCGAGGACACGGTCGCGATCCTGCGCGGACTCAAGGAGCGCTACGAGGCGCACCACAAGGTGACGATCGCCGACTCGGCGCTCGTGGCCGCCGCCGCGCTGTCCGACCGCTACATCACGGGCCGCCAGCTCCCCGACAAGGCGATCGACCTGGTCGACGAGGCCGCGTCGCGCCTGCGCATGGAGCTCGACTCCTCGCCCATCGAGATCGACGAGCTCCAGCGCGCCGTCACGCGCCTGGAGATGGAGGAGGTCGTGCTCTCGGAGTCCGACGACCCCGCCTCGCGCGAGCGCCTCGAGAAGCTGCGCGCCGACCTCGCGGACCGTCGCGAGGAGCTGTCCGCGCTGACCGCGCGCTGGGACGCCGAGAAGGCGGGCCACAACCGCGTCGGCGACCTGCGCGCCAAGCTCGACGAGCTGCGCGTCCAGGTCGAGCGGGCCATCCGTGAGGGTGACCTCGAGACCGCGGGCCGCATCCAGTACGGCGAGATCCCGCAGCTCCAGGAGCAGCTCCAGGCCGCCGAGCAGGAGGAGGCGTCGATCGACAGCGACGAGTCCGCCACCGCGCCGCAGGCGCCCATGATCGCCGACAAGGTCGGCGCGGACGAGATCGCCGAGGTCGTCTCCGCGTGGACCGGCATCCCCGCGGGCCGCATGCTCCAGGGCGAGTCCGAGAAGCTCCTCCACATGGAGGACGTGATCGGCAAGCGACTGATCGGCCAGAAGGCAGCGGTCGCGGCGGTCTCGGACGCCGTACGGCGTTCTCGTGCGGGCGTCGCCGACCCCGACCGCCCCACGGGCTCGTTCCTGTTCCTCGGCCCCACGGGCGTCGGCAAGACCGAGCTCGCGAAGGCGCTCGCGGACTTCTTGTTCGACGACGAGCGCGCCATGGTGCGCATCGACATGTCGGAGTACAGCGAGAAGCACAGCGTCGCACGCCTGGTCGGTGCCCCTCCGGGGTACGTCGGCTACGAGGAGGGCGGCCAGCTCACCGAGGCCGTGCGGCGCAGGCCGTACTCGGTCGTGCTGCTCGACGAGGTCGAGAAGGCGCACCCCGAGGTGTTCGACATCCTGCTGCAGGTGCTCGACGACGGCCGGTTGACCGACGGCCAGGGCCGCACGGTCGACTTCCGCAACGTCATCCTGGTGCTGACGTCGAACCTGGGTTCGCAGTTCCTCGTGGACCCCATGCTCGACGACGCGGCCAAGCGCGAGGCCGTCATGTCGGCGGTCCGGTCGAACTTCAAGCCGGAGTTCATCAACCGGCTCGACGACGTCGTGATCTTCGACCCGCTGAACCTCGACGAGCTGGGGCGGATCGTGGACATCGCGGTCGACCGGCTCGGCGAGCGCCTCGCGGACCGTCGCCTCACGCTCGAGGTCACGCCCGCCGCGCGCGAGTGGCTCGCGCTCGAGGGCTTCGACCCGGCGTACGGGGCGCGCCCGCTGCGCCGCCTGGTGCAGCGCGAGATCGGCGACCGCCTGGCGCGCAAGCTCCTGGCGGGCGAGGTCGCGGACGGCGACACGATCGTCGTCGACCGGTCGGTCGCCGAGGGCGAGGGGCTGGAGCTGACCGTCCAGCGCTGACGCCGTCCGCGGGGTGGCGCGCCGTCGGCTGGAGCTCCTCCTGCCCGACGGCGCCGCTCACCTCGCGGTGGAGGGCCCGGTCCCGGAAGGGGCCGGGCCTTCGTGCGTCCCGGCGACGGGTGAGGTGTTCGTGCCATCGGCTCCGGGGCAGCGCGCCCCGCGAGATCGGGCCGGTTGTCGCTTCGCTCGACATAAGGCGACAACGGGCCCGATCTCGGGCGGGGCGCACAGACGCCCGGTCCTACCGGGCGCCTGGTTTTCACCCGCGGTGTCGGGGCATACTGGGCAATCAGCCCACATTCCACCGACGGAAGGTCGCTCGTGCCGCCGGAGTCCCCGTTGCCCGACCGCCTTCCTCAGACCCGCGCCGCGCGCCGCCTCGCCGAGCAGGCCGCCGCCTCGCCGTCGCGGGCGCAGCGTCGCCGGCGGCGCGCCGAGGCCGTCCGGCACGCCCGCTCGACCGGTACCACCGGCTCCACCGGCAGGGCGCGCGGACCTCGTGGTCTGCCGCAGGTAGCGGTCGTGACCCTCGGCCTCGTGGGCGGGCTGCTCGTGGTCCCGGCGACGCAGGAGCTCGGCGGCGAGGGACCTGGCCTCGAACCGATCGGTGCCCGCTGGGACGCCGCGCTCGGCCGGGGGGACGACCGCGCCAGCCGCAGCGCGGACGGGCGCGAGCCGCTGCTCGCCGAGGCGGGCAGCGGCGGAACCGCCGGGACCGCCGGGAAGGCCGCGCAGCAGCCCGGCGCCGCCGCCGAGCAGCCCACCGCCGCGGCCCCGGCGCCGGAGCCTTCCGCCGACGAGGCCCCGGTCCCGGTACCCGCACCCGCCCCGGAGGCCCCCGCGGCACCGCCCCAGCAGGGCGCGACCGGGCCCGAGGTCCAGCAGGTCCAGGAGCGCCTCCAGGCGCACGGGGCCACGGTGCCGGCCGACGGCGTGTTCGGGCCCGGGACCGACCGCGCGCTGCGCACGTTCCAGGACGCGAACGGCCTCGAGCCCGACGGGGTCGCCGGCACCGCGACCCGGGCCGCGCTGCTCGCCGACCCGACCACGACGCCAGGTGCCACCGGGAGCGCGGGGGGAGCGACGTCGTCGGGCGGGGGAGACACCGCGGGCGACACGGCCGCCGCCCTCGCGCTCGTCAACACGCACCGCGCCGCCGCGGGCTGCCCCGCGCTGCGCGCCGACGACCGGCTCGGGCGCGCCGCGACCCTGCACGCGCAGGACATGGTCGCGCAGGGGTACTTCAGCCACACGAGCCTCGACGGTCGGACGTTCGGCGACCGCGTCACGGCCCAGGGCTACGCACGACCGGGCGGCGAGAACATCGCCGCCGGGCAGAAGACCGCCCAGGCCGTGGTCGACGCATGGATGGCGTCCGAGGGGCACCGTGCGAACATCCTCAACTGCGACTTCACGACCATGGGGCTGGGGCGCGCGGGCAACACCTGGGTGCAGGTCTTCGGGTACTGAGCGCCCGGAGTGCCCGAGTCGTCCCCTTGTCGGGCGAGCGGGCGCGGCGCACGACATACTCAGGTGTGAACCCGTCCCAGGAACAAGCGCCCGAGACCGCCGCCCAGCAACGCCTCGACCACGCGCCGCTCCGCTCGGCCGTGATCGTCAACCCGAATCGCGTCGAAGGCCTCGACGAGCTCCGCAGCACCATCGAGACCCAGCTCGCCGACGCCGGCTGGCCCACCCCCGCCTGGCTCGAGACGACCGCGGAGGACCCCGGCACGGGCCAGGCCCGCCAGGCCGTGGAGGACGGTGCCGAGGTCGTGTTCGTGAGCGGCGGCGACGGTACCGTGCGTGCCTGCATCGAAGGGCTCGTCGGGACCGACGCCGCCCTCGCGGTCCTCCCCGGAGGCACCGGGAACCTCCTCGCAGGCAACCTCGGCATCCCGCCCCGTCCCGAGGACGGCATCCGCCTCGCGCTCGACCGCGGCCGTCGGGCCGTGGACATCGGCGAGGTCGACGGGCAGGCCTTCGCCGTCATGGCCGGCATGGGCCTCGACGCCGCGATGATGGAGGACGCCCCGACCGCGCTCAAGGCCAAGGCCGGGGTGCTCGCGTACGTCGTCTCCGCGTTCAAGCACCTCGCCGACGACGAGATGAAGGTCGAGGTGCGCGTCGACGACAGGCCGGTGCTGCGCCGTCGGGCGCGGACCGTGGTCGTCGGGAACGTCGGCAAGCTCCAGGCGGGCGTCAACCTGCTGCCCGACGCCGAGCCCGACAACGGCCAGATGGACGTCGCGATCATCGCGCCCCGCAACCTCGGCCACTGGGTACAGCTCCTCGTCGGCGTGCTGCGCGGCAAGGGGCGCGTCCCCAACATGGAGGTGCTGCGCGGGTCGCGGATCTCCGTGATCTCCGACCGGCCCCAGCCGCGCCAGCTCGACGGCGACGTGATCGAGCCCGCGAAGAAGCTCGAGGTCAGCGTCCGCGCCGGGGCGCTGTGGGTGTGCGTGTACCAGCCCGACACGTCGGACGACATCGCGGAGGGGGCGCCGGCCGAGGGCTGATCCCCTCCCCGAGCGGTAGGGCGCGTCAGGGCGCGACGACGGCAGGACAGGTGTGGGCTGAGTGGAGGCCGGACGGCACGGCGGGCACGGGGAGACGCGCTCCCCGGGACGTGCTGAGGCGGGTGGAACGACGGTGTACGACGAGTCATGGGCGTTCACCCCGCCGAGCCCGGCATGGTGTGGTGCCGAGCCCGACGACCTGGGCGCGTCTACGTGGTTACCAGGTCGTACGTCCAGTTCAGATAGTGAGAAGTCCTGACGAATCCCTTGTGGGATGGTGCCGGGTCCTGCCAGCCTGGCTCCGCAGGGGCTTCTCAAAGCGGCGTCGTGCTCCGCGTACCTTCACCCGGGTGAGAACACGCCCGGGTACGCGCTGGTGACGAACTACACCTGCGGGGGTGCGAAGGCTGGAATGACCTACCAGAACCCCGCCACCGGCACCAAGGTCACGACGTGGCCGGCACTGTGGGCGGGTCCGGGCCAGAACTCCAAGACCGGCACTGTGAACTCGTCCTGGGTGACCAACCGGCTCGTTGCATTTGCCTGATTCACCAGTAGTAGCTGAGTTGGCGTAGAGGCGGCCGACGCGCCCAGGGGTGCGTCGGTCGCTCCAGGTGTGGATGGAGTGGTGATCTGAGTGCAGCGAATGTGTTGGACAGGGGCAGCGATAGCGACGGTCCTGATGCTGGGGGCGTGCTCTACTGACGGCACGTCCGAGGGCCCTGAGGCTTCTCCGTGGGAGCCTGATGTTCGTGCGCTCGCGGAATCCACGTCTATCGATCTGGTGCGCCACATCGCCCAGGACGGAACGCTCGAGGAGCACGAGTACCGGGAGGTCCAGGACGCGTTCATCGCCTGCATGGGTGACCGTGGGCTTGCGGTCGAGACCTGGGTTGACGAGTTCGGTGTGGAGTCATATCAGACCGAAGGGGAATACACCGAGGAGCTCAAGTCCGTCCAGGACGAATGTGAGATCAGTGTGGGTCTCCGGGAGGTCGTGCCGCTCTACACGGTGATCACGACAAACCCGAACAGGGTGGACTTCAACGAGCTCATCGCGCAGTGTCTCCGCGAGTTCAAAGTCGTTGACGAGACGTACACCGGTGAACAGTACGCACAAGACCTCAAGGACCAGAACCTGCCGGGCACGGGTTCGCCAGAGTCGTCGCTATGCCTCACCGATCCCCTGCAGGCGATGGAAAACCGAGAGTGATCCGTGGGCGGCGACGCCCACGGGGCAGCGGGCCGGAGGCGCAGGCGGGCGTGAACCTGCAGCGGGCGCCTTGGAGAGCTTCAGAAACCAGACGGTCAGAGACTCAACGCAGATGAGGGTGTTGGGCTGGTTGGCTGAGTCGGGTCGGGGAGGGGACGAGGTCCCCCAGGATGCGGGTTCTCACACTGCCCGTCCGGAAGACCTCGACGTACCTGACGCGAATACTGGCAGGCTCGCGGGAGCCCGCAGAACGAGGACGTGCCGCAGGTAATCGCGGACTGCCTGGTCTGCGGTGGGCAAAGGGACACAACAATGAGGAGGCGAGTCCAGAGCAGTGAGGCCTCCGGCGGCGCCTCGAGGGGCGGAGCGCGATGGAACCGTCGGCCGCTATCGTGCGTGCTCAAAGCAGCGGGCAGCTTCCGCGTCGCAGGGGTCGCACACCTGGGGGGAGAGCACATGCTGAGGACTGTTCGACGACGGGGGGCGGGGGCGTCGCTGGGGACCGCTCTGGCGGTGGCCTTGGTGACCGGGTGCTCGGGTGAGTCCGAGGTGCGCAATCCTTACGCGGCCGAGTTCGCCAAGGCCCGCGATGAAGTCACCGCAGAGGTTTCCCGAGCGATTCTCGAGGACGACGTCATCACCGCCGCCGAGTACGACCAGGTCAAGGACGAGTCGGTCCAGTGCATGCGGGACCAGGGGCTCGCGGCCAGTCGCACCCAGGAAGGCGGGGTCAAGGTCGAGGGCGTCGGCTCGACCTGGGACACCCCGCAGGACCAGCTCGACGCGGATCGCGCGCGCAGGGAAGCGATCATGGCCGAGTGCGAGGAGAAGGTCGATCTCGCCGTGCTTGAGGCCCTCTACTGGGCGGTGGCCGACAACCCGGAGAACACGGATCTGATGCAGGCCGTCGCCGACTGCCTGGTCCGCGGCGGTCATCGCGACGAGGGCTATGACAAGGCGGACTACATCGAGGAGATGTCGAGCTACGGGACCGGCATGAACGTCGCCGACGACGGTTCGACGACAGAGACTCCGGGAGCGCTGGCCGGGCAAGCGCCACCTCTTGAGATGACGGCCTGCGAGCGGGACCCGGAGCAGTAGTCCCCGACATCACGACGTCGACATCACGACGTCGACATCACGACATCGCACACCCCGGCAGCAACCACGCATGCGCACCACCCGAGGAGCAGCAGTGACCAGAGATCGACGCCCCGCCCGGCCCAGGGCCGCAAGCTCAGGAGCGGCCCGCGTGGGCGCGCTCGCGCTCGCGGCGGTGGTGCTGCTCGCGGGGGGTGTCACGGCGGGCATGGCGTTGGCGCCGCAGGCGGAACCGCAGAGCGTGCGGAGTGCGACGCCACCCGCAACCGTTCCGGTCTCGCGTCAGGTGTTCGACGACGCCCGCAAGGTCAAGGTCACCCCGGTCGTCGCGGAGGAGGGCACGCTGTCCGTCGCGGACCAGGGCAAGGTCACGCGCTCGGTGTGCGCCCCGGGGGCCGTGATCGAGTCGGGATCGAGCCCGGCCACGGTCGACGACCGTCCGGTCGTGGCGCTCGCGACGTCGATCCCGTTGTGGCGGGACCTGGCTCCCACGGCCAAGGGCGACGACGTGAAGGCCCTGCAGGTCGAGCTCACTCGCCTCGGGCACAAGGTGAGCGCGGACGGCACCTACGGCGACACGACCAAGGCCGCCGTGACCAAGCTGTTCAAGGCTGCGGGCGTGGCCAAGCCGACCGGGGACCTGCCGGTGGCGTCAGTGCTGTGGCTGCCTGCGTCGTCGGTCACGGTCAAGGCGTGCGAGGTGCCCGTGGGAGCCGCGACGTCCGAGGAGGCGTTCGCGACGACCGCCGGGACGCTGGTCTCGCTCGGCCTGTCGGACACTCTCTCCAACGTCACGCCCGGGGACCGCGTGCTGCGCCTGGGCGAGCTGAGCGCACCGGTCGGGGAGGGCGGTGTGGTCACGGACCCGACGTTCCTCGAGGCCGTGCGCGGCAGCATGGAGTTCGCCGGGTGGCAGCGCACCGAGGGGTCCGAGCCGTTGACGCTCGAGTACGTGCTGGCCGCGCCTCTCGACGTGTCGGTCGTGCCACCGGGGTCGCTGTTCGCGCTGAGCGGTGCGACCGGTTGCGTGAGCGCGGACGGCACGGCGTACCCCGTGACGGTCGTCGCGTCGAGCCTGGGGCAGACCCTCGTGACGTTCGACGGCCTCGACGCGGCGGCCGCTCCCACCGAGGTCAAGCTCACCTCGCAGGAGGAGGGCCAGACGTGCCGGTAGGGGGCAAGCGGCTGGTCGGGGCGGGGTTGGGGCACGCGTTCCCCGGCACCGGGCTGCTCTTCGCCGGACTGGACCTGGAGATCGTGGCGGGCGAGGTGGTCGCGCTCGTCGGGCCCTCGGGCAGCGGCAAGTCGACGCTCCTGAGCATCGTCGCGGGCTGGGAGCGCCCCACGCAGGGGCAGGTCGAGCGCGTCGGGGTCGCCACGACGGGGTGGGTCTTCCAGAACCCGCACGGTGTCGCGCGTCGCGCCGCCCTCGACCACGTGGTGCTGCCGCTGCTGGCGCGCGGACTGCGCCGCCCCGACGCCGAGGACCGGGCTGCCGAGATCCTGGCGCGCTTCAACCTGACGTCGGTCGCCGACCGACCCTTCCGGGCGCTGTCGGGCGGAGAGGCCCAGCGGCTCATGCTCTCGCGTGCCGTGGCCCTGGCCCCGGATCTGCTCCTGGTCGACGAGCCCACCGCGCAGCTCGACCTGCGCACGGCCGCGACAGTCAACGAGGTCCTGGCCGGCATCGCCCAGGACGACTCGATCGTCGTGGTCGCCACGCACGACCCGCACACGCGCGACGCCTGCACGCGCGTGATCGACCTCGCCGACTTCCAGTCCGCGGAGGTCGCGGCGTGACCGCCACCGAGCAGGGCCCCGTGCCCGACGGCGCGGCGGGACCCGGCCTGGCCACGTCCCCGGGCGCCTCGCACCGTCCCGGTGGCGCACAGCCCCTCGGTCAGGTCACGGGTTCAGCAACCCCCACCGTGCCCGACGGCGGAGCGCACCTCCGCGCGGAGGCGAGTGGCGGCGTCGGGCCGGGGGAGAAGCCCGCGCGACCAGTGCGGGCGCGTGCCATGCGGGCCGCGTCCGTGGTGTCCGAGGCGTGGCGGAACGTCGGGTCCGGCACGACGCGCGCGACCTTGTTCGCGGCGGTGCTCGTCGTGGTCGTGGGGGCGCTCGCCGCGGTCGACGTGCGTGCGGTCGCGGGCGTGATCGAGGGCGCCCGTGAGTACCGGGACGCGGGCGCGAGCGTGCAGATCCTCGAGGCCACCGGGCAGGTCGACGGGGCACGCTGCGAGGCCCTCGCAGGGGTCGACGGCGTGAACGCCGCCGGAGCCCTGCGGACGGGGGATCCCGTGCGGGCGCTCAACCTGCCGTCGAGCGAGCTGACCGGCTTCGAGGCGACCCCCGGGCTGCTCGGCGCGCTCGACCGCGGCCGGGTCGCCGGGGCGGGACTGTGGCTGTCCGCGGACCTGGCCGAGGCGCTCGGCGCGTCCGCCGGTGACTCGATCGCGACGAGCACCGGTCCCGCGCGGGTCGGCGCCGTCTACCCGTACCCCGACGACGGGCGCGACCGCGCGCTCGGTTACGCAGCAGTCGCGCCGGTGCCTGCGGCGGGACTGTTCGACTCGTGCTGGGTCGAGATCTGGCCCGTGGAGCCCGAGACGGCGACGCTCCTGCGCACGACCATCGTCGCCGACTCAGCCTCCGAGGTTCAGCCCACCCAGAAGCAGCTCAACGGCCGGCTCGGCGCGACGTACGACGCGAGCGCCGAGTTCAGGGATCGTCTGACGAAGCCCGCGCCGATCGCCGCCGCCTTCCTGGGGTTGGCCCTGGGCTTCGCCGCGATTCGTCTGCGCCGCCTCGAGCTCGCCGCAGCCCTGCACGCCCGGGTCCCGCGCTCGGCGCTGACCTGGCAGGTGCTCCTGGAGACCGCGGCGTGGACCGGTGCCGCCGTGATCGTGACCGTTCCGGTGCTGTGGTGGCTCGCCGCCGATGCCGGCCTTCCCGCCGACCACCTCAGCACCTGGGTCATCGGCATGCGGACCGTCCTCGCGGGAGCGGGCGCGGTGCTCGTCGGAGCGGTCGTCGGGGCGCTCGCGACCCGGGAGAAGCACCTGTTCAAGTACTTCAAGGAGAGGTGACGGACCTCGACGCTGGGTGAGCCGGGCTGATCGCGGGACGCCCGCGCCGCCGTCGTGCAACCTGCGCTACGGTGACGACCGCACCACCCAGCACCACCGCACCACCAGCACGACCCACAACTCCACACACCCACGGGAGCTCGCAGCAGCGAGCTGAGAGGGCGGCTCAGCGCCGCCGACCGTTCGAACCTGTTCGGATCATGCCGACGTAGGGAGAGAGCAATGAGCTCTGAGACCGCTGTGCCCGCGCACACCATCACGACCGGACCCATCGCCGGGTCTGCCAAGGTGCACCACCCGGTCCCGGGCGCGGAGCACCTGCGCGTCCCCGAGCGCCGCGTGCTCCTGAGCAACGGCGAGCACCTGGACCTGTACGACACCTCGGGCCCGTACACCGAGGTCGACGACCCGGCGGCGTTCGACCTCGCGGGCGGGCTGCCCGCGCTGCGGGCGTCGTGGCTGCGGCCCGACGCCGTCGCCACCGAGCACGGCACGGGCGGCGCCCGCACGCAGCTCGCTTGGGCGCGGGCCGGGGTCATCACCGACGAGATGCGCTTCGTCGCGGCGCGCGAGGGCGTCGACGTCGAGCTCGTGCGGGACGAGGTGGCCCGCGGCCGGGCCGTGATCCCGGCCAACCGCCGGCACCCCGAGATCGAGCCCATGATCATCGGCAAGGCGTTCGGCGTGAAGATCAACGCGAACATCGGCAACTCGGCCGTGACGTCCTCGATCGAGGAGGAGGTCGAGAAGATGGTGTGGGCCGCGCGCTGGGGCGCCGACACCCTCATGGACCTCTCGACGGGCAAGGACATCCACGAGACCCGCGAGTGGGTGCTGCGCAACTCCCCGATCCCCGTGGGGACCGTGCCGCTCTACCAGGCGCTCGAGAAGGTCAAGGGCGACCCCGCGAGGCTCACGTGGGAGATCTACCGCGACACCGTGATCGAGCAGGCCGAGCAGGGCGTCGACTACATGACCGTGCACGCGGGCGTCCTGCTGCGCTACGTCCCGCTGACCGCGCGCCGCGTCACGGGCATCGTGTCCCGGGGCGGCTCGATCATGGCCGCCTGGTGCCTCGCGCACCACCAGGAGTCGTTCCTGTACACGCACTTCGCAGAGCTGTGCGAGATCCTGCGCGACTACGACGTGACGTTCTCGCTCGGCGACGGCCTGCGACCGGGGTCGATCGCGGACGCCAACGACGCGGCCCAGTTCGCCGAGCTGCGCACGCTGGGCGAGCTGACCAAGGTCGCGAAGTCCTACGGCGTGCAGGTCATGATCGAGGGTCCGGGGCACGTCCCGATGCACAAGATCGTCGAGAACGTGCGCCTCGAGGAGGAGCTGTGCGAGGAGGCGCCGTTCTACACGCTCGGCCCCCTCGCGACCGACATCGCGCCCGCCTACGACCACATCACGTCCGCGATCGGGGCCGCGATCATCGCCCAGGCCGGGACCGCGATGCTCTGCTACGTCACGCCCAAGGAGCATCTGGGGCTGCCCGACCGCGACGACGTCAAGACGGGCGTCATCACGTACCGGATCGCGGCGCACTCGGCCGACCTCGCCAAGGGGCACCCGCGCGCGCAGCTGCGGGACGACGCGCTGTCCCGTGCCCGGTTCGAGTTCCGCTGGCACGACCAGTTCGCGCTCTCCCTCGACCCCGACACCGCGCGCGCCTTCCACGACGAGACCCTGCCGGCCGAGCCCGCCAAGACCGCGCACTTCTGCTCGATGTGCGGGCCCAAGTTCTGCTCGATGCGGATCTCCGCGGACGTGCGCGAGTACGCCGAGAAGAACGGCCTGACCTCGGTCGAGGCGATCGAGGCGGGCATGGCGGAGAAGTCGAGCGAGTTCACGGACGCGGGCGGCCGGGTCTACCTGCCGGTCGCGGGCGGCTGAGCCGCCGCCCGGCCACCTGCCCGACCGCTGAGTGCGGAGTACTTGTCGTCGAACGAGCCGATCGACGACAAGTACTCCGCACTCAGCGGGGGCCCGGCGTGTTCAGGGGGTGCCGGGCGCCGCGATCCCGTGCTCGTACGCCCACACCACGAGCTGGACGCGATCGCGCAGGCCCGTCTTGGTCATGATCCGGCTCAGGTGCGACTTCACGGTGCTCGCCTCGAGGAACAGTGTCGAGGCGATCTCGGCGTTCGACTGCCCCCGGCACAGCAGCGCCAGGATGTCGTGCTCGCGCGAGGTGAGCAGACCTGAGGCGACGTCGTCCGGGGACGCGGGGGACCGCCGTCGGGCGAACTCGTCGATCACGCGCCGCGTGAGCGTGTGGTCGACGAGCCCCTCGCCCGACGCCACGCGCCGCACCGCGTCGACCAGGACGTCGGGCTCGGCGTCCTTGAGCAGGAACCCGCTCGCCCCGGCCTCCAGGGCGCCGAACACGTAGTCGTCGAGGTCGAACGTGCTCACCACGAGCACCGGGACCGGGTCGACGACGCCGGGACCCGCGAGCGCGCGCGTCGCCGTGATGCCGTCCCCGCCGGGCATGCGGACGTCCATGCACACGACGTCGGGGCGCTCGCGGCGTGCGACGCGCACGGCGTCGGCCCCGTTCGACGCTTCGCCGACGACCTCGAAGCCCTCGCTCTCGAGGATCACGGTGAAGCCTGCGCGGACGACGGCCTGGTCGTCGACCAGCACCACTCGGGTCATGGGGCCTCCTGCCCGACGGCGGAGCCCGGCTCGTCCGCGGACGTCGCCGAGCGCTGGGGGATGGTGGGGGACACGGGGTCGACCGGCCGGGGGACCGTGAGCCGGACCCGCCAGCCGTCGCCGGGCACGGGGCCGGCGTCGAGCGTCCCGCCGACGAGGTGCGCGCGCTCGGTCATGCCGATGAGGCCGTGGCCGGGCGGGGCCGGGGCGGCAGGGGCGCCGGGCGCTGGGCTGCCCGGCCCAGGCGGCCCGGCCCGGCCACCCGAGCCGATCGCCGCGACGGGCAACCGGTTGGTCACCGTGACGACGAGCGCGGCCTGCTGGTGGTCGGTGACGACCTCGATCGCGCGCCCGGGCGCGTGCCGGCGCGCGTTGGTCAGCGCCTCCTGGAGCACGCGGTAGACCGTGAGCTGGACGGCGGGGGACAGGCCGAACGGCTCGCCGAGCCGCACGTCGCGCACCTCGGCGCCGGCGCTGCGCGCGAGGTCGAGCAGCTCGTCCGCGTCGTCGAGCGTGGGCTGCGGTGCGGCCGGTGCCTCCTCGCCCGGCTCGCCGGGGCCGGTCTGCGACGAGCTGCGCAGGATGCCGACGACCAGGCGCAGGTTGTCGAGCGTCTCGCGTCCCTGGGTGCGGATCCAGCGCATCGACTCCTTGGCGCGCTCGGGGTCGCGGTCGACCAGGCGCTCGGCCGCGGCCGCCTGCACGACGATCCCCGACAGGTGGTGCGCGGCGACGTCGTGCAGCTCGCGGGCCATGCGGCCGCGCTCCTCCAGGACGGCCTGGGCCGCGAGCATGTCGCGCTCGCGCTCGGCCTGGGCGACCCGCCCCCGGAGCTGGGCGAACAGCTCGCGGCGCGTGCCGACGTACGCGCCGACGAGCGCCGAGGCCACGTACGTCAGGAGGGCCGAGGCGAGACCTCCCCAGACCTGGACCGCGACCGGCGTGGGGCCCGCCGAGGTGATCGGCACGGGGCCGCCGAGCACGAAGCCCAGGAGGACCTGCACGCCCGCGGCCGTCCCGGCCGCCCACAGGGCCGTGCGGCGCGGCGCGTACGCCCCGACCGAGTAGGCCGCGACGAGTGTCGCCGGGGCCTGGAACGAGACGAGGGCGGGAAGGACGGGCACGAGCGCGACCTGGCCCACGACGACCAGCGCGAGCGCGAGCAGCGGTGCACGACGGCGCAGCGTGAGCGCCATGGCCTGCGCGACGACGATCACGATCGCCGCGACGCGGCCACCCGTGGAGAACCGCAGGGAGTCGGGCGCCCCTTCGACCAGGATGCCGAGGTCCGTCAGCGCGACGCGCTCGATCACCAGCAGGAAGCCGACCGTGAGGACCGCGACGACCGCGCCCAGCAGGGCGTCGCGGCCCGTCTCGGTACGGATGCCCAGGGCGGCGAGCCGGCGGTGCAGGGCGTCGAGCACGAAGGTTCCTCTCGGGTCCGGGCGGGCGGGCGGTGTCGGCGGCGCCGTCGGGCACCACGGTACGTGGCCGGGGCGCCCGACGGACGACGCGTCAGACGAGGTCGCGGCGGCGGAACGTCACCGCGCCCGACCCGAGCGCGACCGCGACCCAGGCGACCAGTCCCAGCACCGCGACCCCGACGCCCATCGGGGCGAGGCCGCCCAGGACCGACGTCGCGCTCTGGCCGGTCGACGCGAGCGACCCCAGGCCCAGCGGCAGCCACGCCGCGGCGCTCGACGTGCCACCCGAGAGCAGCACGACCGCGGCCTGGACCAACGGCTCGACCACCACGAGCCCGACGACGACCAGGATCGCCGCGACCTGCCCGCGGATCAGCGTCCCGATGCCCAGCCCGAGCCACGCGAACAGCACGAGGACCAGCAGTCCGCGCCCCCACACCCCCAGGACGTCGCCCGCGTCGACCATGAGCTGCGCGCCGGGCGTCGACGCGACGGCCGCGAGAAGGCCCAGGGCCGTGAGCACCGCGAGCGCGGCGCCGATCACGAGCGCGACGACCGCGGTCGCCCCCGCCTTGCCCGCGAGGACGCGCAGGCGGGACGGGACGACGAGGGCCGTGGGGACGATGCCGCCCGTGCGGAAGTCGGTCGTGACCGCGAGGACGCCCAGCAGCAGCATGCAGATGACCGAGACCCCTGCGGAGCCCGAGCCCGCGGGGCCGTTGCCCAGCAGGTCCAGCATCGCGCGCTGCACGGGCGCGGCGCCCAGGTCGGTCAGCCCGGTGAGGTCCGGGGCGAGGTCGGCCGTCATCTCGGGCGAGGCCTGGAGGCCCACGGTGGCGCCTCCACCCAGCCCTTCGAGGCTCGACAGGACGCGCGGCAAGGCGATCGTCAGGGCCTGGACGAGGATCATTCCCGCGAGGGCGACGATCCCCAGGACCCAGGGCGTGCGGGTCGTGCGTAGCTTGAGCAGCTCGGCGCGGAACATCAGCGCACTCCTTCGGTCTCGGCGGTCAGGTTCAGGTAGAAGTCCTCCAGGGACTCGCCCCGGACGAGGTCCGTGAGCGGGCCGTCGGCGATGACCTGGCCCTGGCCGATCACGACCAGGTCGTCGGCCACCTGCGTGACCTCGGCCAGGACGTGGCTCGCGAGCAGCACCGCCCCGCCGCCGTCGGCGAACGAGCGCAGGACCTCGCGCATCCACCGCATGCCCGCGGGGTCCAGGCCGTTCGCGGGCTCGTCGAGCACCAGGACCTGCGGGTCGCCCAGGAGCGCCGCGGCCAGCCCGATGCGCTGACGCATCCCGAGCGAGTACGTCCGGACCCGCCGGTCGGCCGCACGGTCCATCCCGACGAGCGCGAGCACCTCGTCGACCCGCCGGCCCCCGGTCCCGCCCGCGGTCGCGAGGACCCGCAGGTGGTCGCGGCCGCTGCGGCCCGGGTGCAGGCCGCCCGCGTCGAGCAGCGCGCCCACGGTCGAGGCCGGCTTCTCCAGGGCCGCGAACGGGCTGCCCTGGATCGTCGCGGTGCCGGCGCTCGCGGACGCGAGCCCCAGCAGGACGTTCAGCGTCGTCGTCTTGCCCGCGCCGTTGGGGCCGAGCAGCCCCACGACCCTCCCGGGCTCGACGGCGAAGCTCACGTCGCGGACGGCGTCGAACGTCCCGTAGGACTTGCGCAGGCCCACGATCTCGATGGCTGGCATCGGGGGATCCCCTCTCCTCCGGTCGTGCGGCAGGGTGCCGCGCGCCGTGCCTCCAGCCTGTCTTCCGGGTGGTCGTGGGCGCTTCTGGCGGAAGGGGGAAGGTGGGTTGCGACTTGCGGTGGAACGGCGGTGGCGGCGGCGGGCGCCACGGGTCCCGGCAGCGGTTCCCCTGAGAGCGCTCACACCGACACGGCCTCGGGGCGGTGGTCCCTGAGTCACCCGGCGTCGAGAGTGGAACGCGACGGGTCGCCGCCGTCGGCGGCGCTACGCTCGCGGGGAATCACACTTCATGGGGGAGGGCACATGCCCAGCACGACGTCAGACCTGCACGCCAGCGGCCCGGCCCGCCCGACGGCGGAGCCAGCCTCCCGGGGGGACGCCCGCCGCGACGGCCCCGGCCCGGGAACCGGCGCAGCGCCTCGCGGCTATGCGAAGGGGCGCGCCAAGCGCGACGAGATCATCGAGGCCGCGACGGGGCTCTTCGGCGAGGTCGGCTACCACTCGGCCTCGCTGCGCGAGATCTCCTCGCGCGTGGGGATCTCGCACCCGGGTCTGCTCCACCACTTCCCCACCAAGGAGATGCTGCTCCAGGCGGTGCTCGAACGTCGTGACGAGGCGGACTTCGCCCTGTTCGCCCAGGACCGCGAGGAAGGGCTCGACTACTTCGAGTCGCTCGTGCGGGTCGTCGAGCGCAACGCGGCCCGGCCGGGCATCGTCGAGCTCTTCTGCATCCTCTCGGCCGAGGCGACGTCGCCCGACCACCCGGCCCACGCGTACTTCCAGCGACGCTACGACGGTGTCCTGGCGCGCATCCGGGACGAGGTCTCCCGTCGCGCCGCGGAGGGACGACTGCGGCCCGGGATCGACGTCACCGCAGTGTCCAGGGCCCTCGTCGCCGTCATGGACGGGCTGCAGGTGCAGTTCCTGATCGAGCGCGGGACGCCGCGTCCGCCCGTCGACATGGTGGCCGGCCTGCGCTCCTACCTCGCGCTGATCCACGTGGACGAGGACCCGGTGCCCGAGGACTGACCTCGCCGGGCACACGGGTGGGTCTCCTCCCCGGGGCGTCAGCCGATCAGGGAGCCCTCGGTGAGTGCCGCGGTGCTCGCCACGCACAGCCCGGTCCGGTCGCCCCGCGCCCAGGACGCCTCGGACGGCGACCACACGACCAGCTCGACGCCGTCCGTGGGCGCGTCCGCCGACAGCACCGCGGGCGAGCACACCCGGGACACCCGGGCGTCAGCCACGTCCTGCCCCGGCCACCCCGCGTCCGCGGCGAAGTCGGTCCGCGCGACGACCTGTGCCTCGTGCGGGTCCGCGCAGGGTACGACCCGCACCGTGGCGACCTCGCCGTCGTCGGGCAGCTCGGCCAGGCAGTTCCCCAGGACGAGCTGGCGCGCGTGCGCGGACCGGGGCTCGCTCACGTCGGTGGGCAGCGGTGCCGTCGCGGCCTTGCCGACGAACAGCGCGACGAGCACCGCGACCGCCGTCAGCGTCACCGCGACCCCCAGGGCGATGCCCGCCCAGGCGAGGCCCACGCCACGGGTCCCGTCCCGCCGGATGCGCGCGAGCGCGGCCGCCCCGACCCCGACACCGACCGGGCCGAGCAGCAGCCCCGTCGCCACGGCGGCGACGGCCAGCGGTTCGGTCCGCGGGGCAGGGGGCTGCCAGCCGGGTGCGTAGTAGACGTCCGGGTCGTACTCGTGCGGGGAGGGCGGGCTGCTCACCAGGACCCCATCATCGCGAAGAGCCACAGCACCACGAGGGCGGTCGCGACGGCGCCCACCGCGATGCCCGTGATCGCGAACCCGCGGCCGGTCGTCCCGTCGCGCGAGATCTGCTGCAGCGCCACGATGCCCAGGATCAGCCCGACGACCCCGGGCACCATGCAGAAGGCCAGGCCCACGAGCGACGTGATCATCGACGCGAGCGCCAGGCCGTTCTGCCGTGGCGGGGGAGCGAACGAGGCGTCCCACGACGGGGTCGGCCAGCCCGGCTGCGGGCCGTAGCCGGTCGGGTGGCCGGGGCCGTACGCGCCGGGGTAGCCCGGCGGGTACGAGAGGGCGGACGGATCGGTCCCGTACGCCCCCGGCGGGCTCCCGTAGACAGGGGTCCCGGGGGCCCCGTACGGACCGTAGGCCGGGTTGCCCGCGGGCGGAGGCGTCGTCGGGAACCCCGGGGCCGGGGGCGCGTACGGGTCCGCCGGGGCGGGGGCGTCGTCCGACCCGGTCGGGAGGCGGTACGGCACGAGCGGGGGTTGGCGTGACGCTCCGCCGGGCGAGTACGGGGGGACCGGTGGCGCGAACGGATCCTGGTCCGGGGTGTCCGAGCCCTGCGGTGGAGGTGACGTCATGGGAGAACCGTAGCCATGACCCGCGACCGCTGCCGAGACCCCCCACTGGGCACGGCCTCGTCGGTGCGCGCGGGTTCCGGACGAATATTTTGTGAGGATTCCACCCCAAAGCCCCCGGAGGCCTTCGGGAGGGCCGTTGGCGCGTCTATGATCGGTGGTGGTACCGGGCTTCCGCGGACCCTCGCACGAGGGATTTGGAAGGAGTCGTGCTTTTTTCGCTCGCCTCTCTGGTGCCCTACCGAGCGTGGTCTGCACGGGCCGCGCACGACGCATCACCGAGCAGTGAGGACGTCATGACCCTGCCACAGGCCGCACAGGCTCCCGCCACCACGAACGATCGAGCGGCGGTGGTCCTCGCCGCAGGCCACGACGACGCCTCGCGCGAGCTCATCACGCGCCCGCTCGGAGACGCGACGGTGGTCGAGCTCGCCGTCGCGAACGTCCGCAAGGTCGTCGCCGACGACCGCATCGTGGTCGTCGTGGCCCCCGGCGACACGACGGTGCGGGGACTGCTCGGCGAGGGGCTGCGGTACGTCGAGCAGCAAGACCTGCCCGGGACGGGCGGTGCCGTGCTCGCGGCCCGTGCCGCGGTCGAGGCGCTCGGGCGTCCCGCGAGCGAGGTCCTCGTGGCTTACGCCGACACCCCGCTCCTGCGGTCCGAGTCCCTCCTCGGGCTCCTGACGCGCCACACGCTCAAGGCCGCCGACCTGTCGCTGCTCGCGGCCGTCGTGACCGAGGACCTCCCGACCTACGGGCGCATCGTCCGCCACGACGGCGAGATCACGGCCATCCTCGAGGAGGAGGACCGGCCCGCCGACGCGCACCCCGACGGGGAGCCCATCGAGGTCAACGTGGGCGCCTACGTCGCAGCCCCCGACCTGCTGTTCTCCGAGCTCGAGGCCATGGTCGCCGGAGGCGAGCACCGGCTCACCGAGCTCGCCCGCCGCGTCATCGCCAAGCACAAGAGCATCTCGTCGTACCGGATCTACGACACCGACGAGGTCCGGGGCATCAACACCCCCGAGGAGCTCCAGGAGGCCGCGGACATCCTCCTCAAGCGCCTGTTCATGCCCAAGAAGAACACCGACACCAAGATCGTGTTCGGCACCGGCGGGTGGCGCGCCATCATCGGCGAGGGCTACACGCTCGCCAACGTGCGTCGCCTGTGCCAGGCGATCGCGAACGAGACGGTCCGCAAGGGGATCGACGGCCTGGGCGTCGTCATCGGCGGCGACCGCCGCTTCCTCTCGCGCGAGTCGGCCATCGCGGCGGCCGAGGTCTTCGCGGGCAACAACATCCCGGTCACGCTCCTGCCCGACGACGTCCCCACGCCCCTCGTGACGTTCGCCGCCCCGTACCTCGGCGCGGCCTACGGCATCATCGTCACCTCGAGCCACAACCCGCCCGAGTGGAACGGCATGAAGGTGTTCCGCCAGGACGGCTCGCTCCCCCTCGACGACGAGACGGACCGCTACCAGGACGAGGCCAACGCGCTCAGCGTCGACGACGTCATCACGCTCGACCTCGCGGTCGCCCGCAAGGCCGGGCTCGTCGTGGACAAGGTCCTCACCGAGCCCTACGTCGACGCGATCGAGAAGATCGTCGACGTCGACGCGGTGCGCGGCTCGGACCTGCGCGTGATCGTGGACCCCATGTACGGCACGAGCCAGCTCACGCTCGGCACGATCCTCAACGACATGCGCGTGCGCTCGGAGTTCATCCACGCGTCGCACAACCCGCTGTTCGGTGGCATCGCCCCCGCACCGGACCTGCAGCGTCTGTCGACCCTGATCTCGATGATCCAGCAGGGTGGCGGCCGCTACGACCTCGGCATGGCGACCGACGGTGACTCGGACCGCATCGGGATCGTCGACGAGACGGGCGAGTACATCTCGACCAACGACCTCCTGCTCCTCCTGTACTGGTACCTGCACGAGTTCCGCGGCGAGAAGGGCGGCGTCGTGCGCAACCTCGCCACGACCCACCTGCTCGACCGGCTCGCCGCGCACTTCGGTGAGGAGTCCCGCGAGGTCAAGGTGGGCTTCAAGCACGTCACGGCCGGCATGGAGGAGATCGGCGCCGTGCTCGGCGGCGAGTCCTCGGGCGGCCTCACGGTCCGTGGCTGGATCCTCGGCAAGGACGGCATCTTCGCGTGCGCCCTGGTCGTCGAGATGCTGGCCCGCACGGGCAAGAAGATCTCGGAGCTGCGCGAGATGATCTACGAGATCACGGGGCGCCTCTACACGCTCGAGGCAGGCGTGGACTCCACGCCGGAGATGCGGGTGGCCGTGCCGCGCCGCCTCGAGGCGGACCCGCTCACGCGCATCGGCCCCTACCCGGTCGTGAGCATCTCGCACCTCGACGGCACCAAGATCGTCCTCGAGAACGACAACTGGGCGCTCCTGCGGTTCTCCGGGACCGAGCCCGTGCTGCGCATGTTCGTCGAGGCGGACTCGCCTGAGAAGGCCGCCGAGCTGCTCGACTGGCTCAAGGGCTTCGTCACCGCAGGCGTCTGAGTCTCCGGGGTCCTCGGACCCCGGAGGGTCGGCCCACCCCCACCCCACCCGCACCTCTCACCGACAGGAACCGACCCGACGATGCGCTACGGCCACTTCGACACCGCTCGTGACGAGTACGTCATCGAGCGCCCAGACGTCCCCGTCTCGTGGACGAACTACCTGGGCACCAAGGACTTCTGCACCGTGCTCTCGCACAACGGCGGCGGCTACTCGTACTACAAGTCGGCGCAGACGGGCCGCATCTCGCGGTTCCGCCAGAACGGCGTCCCCCTCGACCGTCCGGGGCACTACGTGTACCTGCGCGACGAGGCCGACGGCGACTTCTGGTCGGTGTCGTGGCAGCCGGTGGGCAAGCCGCTCGCGGCCGACGGCGACCCGATCGACCCCGCGGGCGGTGCCGGTCGCTGGACGACGCGCCACGGCCTGAGCTACTCGACGTTCGAGGCCCAGTACAAGGGCATCGACGCCCAGCAGACGATCTTCATCCCCCTGGACGACGACGTCGAGATCTGGGACGTGCGCCTGACGAACACGACCGACGAGGTCCGTGAGCTGACGGTCGGGTCGTACGTGGAGTTCTCTTTCCACACGATCACGATCGACAACCAGAACCTGCAGATGTCGCTCTACTCGACGGGGTCGTCGTACGAGGACGGCATCATCGAGTACGACGCCTACTACGAGCCGTGGACGTTCCACTACTTCGCGTCGAGCGAGGCGCCGTCGTCGTACGACTCGCTGCGCGACAACTTCATCGGCCCCTACCGCTCCGAGGCCAACCCGATCGCGATCGAGCGCGGGCACGGCTCGAACGAGAGCGCGACGACGCAGAACCACTGCGGCTCGCTCCAGCACAAGATCACGCTGCAGCCGGGTGAGACCAAGCGCCTCGTCTACATGCTCGGCTACGGCTCGCGCGCCGAGGCCGGCCGCGCGATGCAGGCCAAGTACGCGGACGTCGCGACCGTCGACGCCGAGCGTGCGCGCCTGGCCGCGTACTGGAAGGCCAAGCAGGACAAGCTGCGCATCCGCACGCCCCACGAGGGCATGAACACCATGATCAACTCGTGGACGCTGCTCCAGGCGGAGACCTGCGTCGTGTGGTCGCGCTTCGCGTCGTTCGTCGAGGTCGGCGGCCGCAGCGGCCTGGGCTTCCGCGACACGGCACAGGACGTCATGAGCGTCATCCACACCAACCCGACCAAGACGCACCAGCGCATCGTCGAGCTCCTGCGTGCCCAGACGGAGGCGGGCTACGGCCTGCACCTGTTCGAGCCCAAGGCGTTCGACCCGGACGCGCCCAAGCTCCCCGACGTCCCGTCGCCCACGATCGTCCCGACGCCCGACCCCAAGGACCTCATCCACGGGCTCGAGGACACGTGCTCGGACGATCACCTGTGGCTCGTGCCGTCGGTCGTCGAGTACGTCAAGGAGACCGGTCGCCTGGAATTCCTCGACGAGGAGATCCCGTTCGCCGAGGGCACGCCCGCCACGGTGTACGAGCACCTGACGCGCGCGCTCGACTTCTCGAGCGAGCAGATCGGCCAGAACGGCGTGGCCCTGGGGCTGCGTGCGGACTGGAACGACTGCCTCAACCTGGGCGGCGGCGAGACCTCGCTGGTCACGTTCCTGCACGCGTGGGCCATCCAGGCGTTCCTCGAGGTCGCACGGCACCGTGCGGTCGCCGGGGACGAGAGCGCGGCCGCCGACGTCGCCAAGTACGAGGCCGAGCTCGAGCGCATCGCGAAGGTCGCCGACACCCAGCTCTGGGACGGCGCCTGGTGGATCCGTGGGTACACGCGTGACGGCGTGAAGATCGGCTCGAACGACAACGACGAGGGCAAGATCTTCCTCGAGCACCAGGCGTGGCCCGTCATCGCGGGCATCACGACGCAGGAGCGCGGCGAGGCGTCGATGGACTCGGTGCGCGAGCTCCTGGGCTCGGAGTACGGCAACCACCTGAACTGGCCGGCGTTCACCAAGGTCGACGACACGGTCGGGTTCGTGACGCGCGTGTACCCGGGCATCAAGGAGAACGCGGCGATCTTCTCGCACCCGAACGCGTGGCCGATCATCGCCGAGGCCATGCTGGGCCGCGGCGACGAGGCGGTGCAGTTCTACGACGCGATCCTGCCGTACAACCAGAACGACAACATCGAGGTCCGCGGGGCCGAGCCGTACGCGTACGTGCAGTTCCTGTACGGCCGCGACCACGAGTGGTTCGGCAAGGCGCAGAACCCGTGGCTCACGGGTACGGCGGGCTGGATGTACACGGCCGCGACGAAGTACATCCTCGGTGTGCGCCTGGCCCTCGACGGCCTGGTCGTCGACCCGTCGATCCCCAAGGACTGGGACGGCTTCGAGGTGCGCCGTGAGTGGCGTGGCGCGGTCTACGAGATCGAGGTCCGCAACCCGGACCACGTCTCGAAGGGTGTGCGGTCGGTGACGCTCGACGGCGAGGACCTCGACCCGACCAAGCCGGTCCCGGTCCAGCCCGCGGGCTCCGAGGTCAAGGTCGTCGTGACGCTGGGCTGAGTAAGCCTCCGTTGCCGAACACGGGGTTGGGGTCGTTCTGGGTCTCAGAACGACCCCAACCCCGTTCTCGGCACCCGTGGGGAGTCAGTCCGAGAAGTCCACGATCACCGGGACGTGGTCCGAGGCGCCCTTGCCCTTGCGCTCGTCGCGGTCGATCTCGACGCCCGTCGCGCGGGCCCGCAGCGCGGGGGACAGGTAGGCGTAGTCGATCCGCATGCCCTGGTTCTTGGGGAAGCGCAGCTGCTGGTAGTCCCAGTACGTGTACTTGTGCTCCTCGGGGAAGAAGTCGCGCGTGACCTCGGTGTACCCGGCCGCCGTGAACGCCGCGAAGGCCTCGCGCTCGGCCGGGGAGGTGTGCGTGTGCCCCGCGAACACGGCCGGGTCCCACACGTCGGTGTCGAGCGGCGCGACGTTCCAGTCCCCGACGAGCGCGACCTGCGCGCCGGGGTCCGCCTCGAGCCAGCCTGCGGCCTGGGTGCGCAGGTTGTGCAGCCACTCGAGCTTGTACGGGTAGTGGGGGTCGTCGAGCGCGCGCCCGTGCGGCACGTACAGGCTCCACACGCGTACGCCCCCGCACGTCGCCCCGATGGCGCGGGCCTCCAGGTGCGGCTCGGCCCCGAAGTGGGGCTGGGTCGCGAACCCGGTCTCGACGTCCTCGATCCCCACGCGCGAGGCGATCGCGACGCCGTTCCACTGGCTCAGCCCGAAGTGCGCGACCTCGTACCCCGCGGCCTCGAAGACCGCGTGCGGGAACTGGGCGTCCTTGCACTTGGTCTCCTGCAGCGCGAGCACGTCGGTGCCCGAGCGTTCGAGGAAGGCGACGGCGCGCTCGGCGCGGGCTCGGATCGAGTTGATGTTCCAGGTGGCGAGACGCATGGCGACAGGCTATCCGGGGTGACCCACGCGTCCCGCGCCCCGGGTGCGGGACGGTGCGCGACGTCGTCGGGCGTGCGGGTCTCGCGACCGCCCCGCGCCCCCTAGGCTGGGGCCCATGGCGACTGCACTGATCACCGGCGCCAGCGCCGGCCTGGGGCTCGAGTTCGCGTGGCAGCTGGCCACGGCCCGTCACGACCTGGTCCTCGTCGCGCGCGACGAGGAACGCCTCGAGCGTGTCGCGCAGCAGATCCGTGCTGCGGCCGGCGTGCGGGTCCAGGTGCTCCCGGCGGACCTCTCGGTGCCCGACGACGTCGCGCGCGTCGCAGCGCGCCTCGCCGTGGCGCAGGAGGACGAGGCAGGGCAGCGCCCCGTGGGCCTGCTCGTCAACAACGCGGGCTACGCGGTGCACCAGCGGTTCGTGGGCGGCGACGTCGACGCCGAGGTCAAGGCGCTCGACGTCATGGTGCGCGCGGTCCTCGTGCTCTCGCACGCCGCCGCCGGCCAGATGACCGAGCGTGGGCGCGGCGCGATCCTCAACGTCGCGTCGGTCGCGGCGCTCACCGCGAGCGGGACCTACTCGGCGGCCAAGGCGTGGGTGCGGACCTTCACCGAGGGGCTCGCGGTCGAGCTGCGCGGGACGGGCGTCACGGCCACCGCGCTGTGCCCCGGGCTCACGCACACCGAGTTCCACGAGCGCGCCGGGATCGACTACACACAGCTCCCCGAGGTTGCGTGGTTGAACGCCGACCGCGTCGTGGCCGCGGCTCTCGCGGACGTGCGCCGCGGCGTCGTGATCTCGACGCCGTCGCTGCGGTACCGGCTCGCGTCGGGGCTGCTGAAGGTCGCGCCGCGCGCGGCCGTGCGGGCGTTCGAGGGGCGCTAGGGGAGTGCGACGCAGGAGGCGCGCATGAGCCGCGAGTCCGTCGTCGGGCTGGTCGTGCTGAGCGTCCTGCTGGTGCTCGTGGTCGCGGTGGCCGTGCTGGCCGTGGTCGCCCGGCGTGCGCGCCGGGACGCGCAGGACGCGCTCGTGCGGGAGCTGGGCTGGGAGCCTGCGCCGCCCGACGAGTCCCTGCTCGACCGCTGGAAGGGGGCCCCGTTCGACGTCCAGGACCGCGGCAGGGTCGAGGACCTTCGCCGCGGGGCCGTGGACGGCCGGCCGCTCGTCACGTTCCGGTACGCGTGGCGCTCCGCCGCGACCATGGCAGGACGCGGGCGCCCCACGATGGTCGAGTGCCAGGTCGTGGCCCTCGACGTCCCGTGGGACGTCCCGACGGTCGAGGTCGTGCCCGTGGGGTACCGGCAGCCGTCGGTCCAGCGCGTGGTGGGCCGTGAGGTCGTGTTCGACGACCCGGCGTTCGCCTCGACCTGGACGGTGCGCGCCCCCGACGAGCTCGCTGCGCACGACCTCCTGACGGAGGCCGTGCGCCAACGGCTCCTGGACCCCGCGTACGTGGGGTCCCGTCTGCGCTTCGAGGGCCGCGCGATCCTGTCCTGGACGGACGGTACGGCGCCCGTCGAGGACGTGCGTGACCTCGCTCTCCTGCTCGCCGGTGTCCTCGCTCACGTTCGGGCCCCGGAGCACCCGGAGGGCGAGAGCCCGCGGCCCGCGGACGCGTCGGACCGCTAGCCTTGACCTCATGACCGAGACCTCCACGCACCTGTCCCCGACGCCTCGCGAGCAGCTTCGCGACCTGATCGCCGAGCTCGCGATCGTGCACGGGAAGGTGACGTTGTCCTCCGGCAAGGAGGCCGACTACTACGTGGACCTGCGCCGCGTCACGCTGCACCACCGTGCGGCCCCGCTCGTCGGGCACGTCCTGCTGGACCAGCTCGAGGAGGTCGGGCTGGGCACGGCCGAGGTCGACGCCGTGGGTGGCCTGACGCTGGGGGCGGACCCGATCGCGACCGCCCTCCTGCACGCCGCGGCCTCGCGCGGACA
Organism: Oerskovia gallyi; assembly: GCF_014836745.1. Lineage (NCBI taxonomy): Bacteria > Bacillati > Actinomycetota > Actinomycetes > Micrococcales > Cellulomonadaceae > Oerskovia > Oerskovia gallyi. The sequence goes on along the minus strand of NZ_JACSQE010000004.1, from coordinate 1,991 downwards.
GGACCTCGACGCGTTCGTGGTGCGCAAGGCGGCCAAGGCGCACGGCATGCAGCGCCAGATCGAGGGCCCGGAGATCGCAGGGCGCCGCGTCGTCGTCGTCGAGGACACGACCACGACGGGCGGCTCGCCCATCACGGCGATCGAGGCCGCGCGGGCCGCGGGCGCCGAGGTCGTGGGCGTCGCGACGATCATGGACCGCGACACGGGCGCGCGCGAGAAGATCGAGGCGCTGGGCGTGCCCTACCACTCGATCTTCGGCCTGACCGACTTCGACTTGGCCTGACCGGTCCGTCTGACGGCGGACGCGGCCCGGGGGGAACGATGGACGGCTCGTGGTTCGTGGTCGGGATGGCGCTGCTCGCGGTCGCGGGGGTGCTCGTCGGCTGGTGGGGGCACCGGGCGCGCGTCGCGCTGCTCGAACGGTGGGCTGCGGAGAACGGTTGGGAGCACCATGGTGCCGACCCTGCGCTGGCTCGCCGGTGGCGGGGCACCCCGTTCGACGAGGGGCGGTCGCGACGGGCGACCGAGGTCCTGACGGGCCCGTACGAGGGACGCTCGGCGCTGTCGTTCACGTTCAGCTGGACCACGGGTTCGGGCAAGGAGTCGACGACGCACTCGGCGCACGTGGTCGCGCTGCTGCTGCATGCCTCGTTCCCCACGCTCCAGCTCACCCCGGAGGGGCTCGGCGCGAGGCTGGCCAAGGTGTTCGGCGGGCAGGACGTCCAGCTCGAGTCGGACGCCTTCAACCGTGCGTGGCGGGTCCAGGCGAGCGACCTGCGGTTCGCGCACGACGTGCTGCACCCGCGCACCATGCACCGGTTGCTGGAGGCGGACTTCGAGCGGCGGTTCCTGCGGATCGAGGGGGACGCGATCCTCGCGTGGACGGGCGGGCGGACGGTCCCCGACAACGTCCTCCCGACGCTCTCGCGTCTGGCCGTGGTGGTCGACGCCGTCCCGGACTTCGTGTGGCTGGACCGGGGCGCGGTCCCGCCGTGCCGGGGACAGCAGGCGTCGCGCGGCCCGCGCGAGGTGCGTCCCGAGCCGGAGGCCGGGGCGCCGCCGTGGGGCACGCCGTCGCCGTGAGCCGTGCGGTCCGGCGAGCGGCTGCGCCGCTACGATGCACCTACCTTCCGCGCCGCCCGACGGCGTCTCGCGCCCGGTCCGTCAGGTCCGGTCGTGCGGTGCTCGGGCGAGCGGTCCGACCAGCTCAGCCCAAGGGGGCAGCATGACAGGCGGCACCATCGCCTTGATCGTCATCGGCATCGTCGTCCTGATCGTCCTGTTCTGGGCGGTCGCGCAGTACAACGGCTTCGTCCGGCTGCGGAACCTGGTGCAGGAGTCCTGGCGCCAGATCGACGTCGAGCTGCACCGACGCCACGACCTCATCCCGAACCTCATGGAGACCGTGAAGGGCTATGCCGCGCACGAGCGTGGCGTGTTCGAGGAGGTGGCTGCCGCTCGATCGGCCGCGGCGGGCACCGCGACGGGTCCGGCGGACCAGGCGGCCAAGGAGAACCAGCTCACCCAGGCCCTGGGGCGGCTCTTCGCGGTGGCCGAGGCCTACCCGCAGCTGCGCGCGAGCGAGAACTTCGGTCGGCTCCAGGACGAGCTGACGAACACCGAGGACCGCATCGCGGCCGGCCGCCGGTTCTACAACGCCAACGTGCGCACGCTGAACACCAAGGTCGAGACGTTCCCGGCGAACGTCGTCGCGAAGATGTTCGGCTTCCAGCGCGCCGAGTACTTCGAGGTCGAGAACCCGGCGGTGCGGAACGCGCCCCGGGTCGACTTCCACGGGAACGGGCCGATCGTCGACCGTTGAGCAGCGAGCCCTCGGGCCCCGGAACGACGCCAGGGACCGAGGGCGGAACGCGGGGGGGGGGGGGGGGGGGGGGGGGGCCCCCCCCCCCGGGGGGGGCCCACCACCATCGAGGCTAGGGTGCGCGGACCCCTCGGCGACATGGGGTGTTCCCCCCATCTCGCCCTCGGGG